>JAYTXQ010000181.1:0-27674 GCA_043742825.1 Caulobacteraceae bacterium
CACATGAACCACAGTCACCCACTCAAACTACGGAACGTCCACCTCGTGTCGCAGGCCGAAATAGGGCATTTTCCAGGAAGCTGAAGTTCAGCCGCCTCCCAACTCGGCACCCCTATTCTAATGAAACGGATCACGCGGGGCGGCGAAAGTGTTGGGGTTGACCTTCTGGCCTTGGAGACCGCGCCACTCGCCGCGATAGGCGAAGTCGAGTTGGTGGCAGACATGGGCCGTCGCGCCCGCCGTCGAGCCCAAGACATAGACTCTTAGATCCTGGTTGGCTTTGATCTTGCCAAAGGCCATCCAGGCCCGGTCTGATCCCGGACAGAAGGCTCTGATCAAAGCCTCGCCCTCGCGGCCGGGGGCAACCTGATACAGGGCCCGTTCCTCGGCTCGCTTACCGATCACGCTGCCCAGGCCCGCAGGCCCCAAGGTGGATTCGTTGACGTATTTCAGGTCGGCACTGGCTTGGCCCTCGGTGGCGAAGACACGCAGCAACTTCACTGACAATAGATGTTGGGCGAACTGGAAAGTCAGACCCCCGGAGGTCTCGCGCGTCTCCGATGTGGTGGGGTCATAGGAGAAAAGGCGCACACGGGCAGCATCGGCTGGTGTTGCTAATACCCCGACCGCCGCGAGTGTCACAAAGGTTGCGCGCAGCGTCATGAACGGGGAAATCCTAGGGTTCAATCTGGCCCAAGGCCACAAGTCGCCATGTGTCGCCTTCCCTGGCGAAGGTCAACAGACAGGTCGGGGGCTTGCCATGCCGGGCGCATACAAGGTCAGGGTTGAGGAGTTGTAGATACACTGCAAGCGCCAAAACACTCGGTATCGGCGTGTCAGGGGTATAGCCGTAATATTCGGCGGCGAAACGGAACACTTTGGGCTGGATCATTTCGTCGCCCACTGCGCGGGTGGCGGGGGCACCCAGTAACGCACCGAGAGCCTTCAGGGGCGCGGCGATCTGGGCCTGATCGACTTGTTGCAATATGGCCTGACGCATCTGAGCTTCCAACGCGCGGCGGTCGACGTGCGCGTTGAACCCGGCTCGGTCATTGTCGCGGACTGAGATCAGAAAGGCATGCACATCATTTGCCGCCGAAAACCGTTCCGGCGTCGCGCAGGCGGCCAGTTGCAGCGTAAGACCCAGAACGACGAGGCGAAGGAGAGGGTTTGTCAACGCCGTCATGCCCCGGTTCTTTCGCGAAAAAAGGAAATCACCCGCTGTTCGGCCCGCTTGGTCGGGCCGTCTGGATCGTTATCGTTCAGGTGCACGGTCAGCACCGAGTGGGGCCCCATGCCCGTGTCGGGCCTGGCATCCTTGGCGTCCAGTTCGATGGCTTCGAAACGGTCGCCGAAGGTGGATTTCATCGCCTCGAAACGTTCGTCGGGAACGAAACTGTCGCCATAAAACCGCAGGCCGATCATCGACAGGTCCTCGTCGGCAAAGCGCCGCTTGGCGCAGGCAATCTCGGCAGGGGACACACCAATACCGGCCATGCGGCGTTTTGATCCTCCCGGCAGGGGCAGTGAAGGCTGCGACAACACCGGGGCGACGACGCTGGGATGGGTCATCATGGCCAGGGCGAAATTGCCGGTGAAGCACATACCCACCGCGCCAACGCCCTTGCCACCGCAACTCTGATGGGCATGATCGGCCAGGGCGCGGAGCCAGTCGACAATCGGACTGGATTTGTCCGTCGCCCAGACATTGAACTCCCGCCGGATACAGATGCCTTTAATCATCTCACCCAGGGCATAGCCCAGCGACACCGGGCGGCCAGGATCCCCAAACAGGCTAGGGCAAAAGACCGTCATGCCCGCAGCGGCGACGCGGTCGGCAAAGCGAATAACCAGGGGGTGCAGGCCGGGCATTTCATGAATGACTATAACTGCCGGCCCCGAACCCCTCCGCCACACTGGCAATGTCCAGCGCCCGGCCGGGTCGGTGAACTCAGATCGTTCGTAGTCCTTTAACGCAGCTTCATAGGTCATTGGGTGCGTTCCCTTTTGTGCCCAACGCCCTAAGGGAGTTGAGTCAGATGAGCTCAGGCCTATGCGAGACTCGCCCGATGTCCTAACAGATTGTGCACACTAAAGAGAGCCAACCGTATGGACCACACGCCCCACCCCCGCATCGAAGAGCGCGCACAGTTCGGAGCTCATTTGATCGAGCACGAGCATCTGGGTTTCAACGGTCGCCTGGCCATGATCATAACCACCGCCGTTGGCACGATGTGGTGTGCCTATGTATTCGCTGCGATCGCCCTGATCAGTCTTCCGGAAGCCGTTCGCGGTGGCACCGGGACCCTGGTCGCCTGGGTCGCCCAGACATTTCTGCAACTAGTCCTGCTGTCGGTCATTATGGTGGGCCAGAAGGTGGCAGCGGCGGCCTCCGACAAACAGGCCTTGCAGACCTACGATGACGCTGAGGCACTGTTAAAATTGCAGGATGAAGTGCACAAGCTGATCAAGGTCAACACCACCCTAACCCAGGAAATCCATGGCATGCTGGTCAAGAACGCGAACGCGAGCTGATAGTAGCTGCCTCTTCGTCGTGTGACGAGATGACCGTCACCGAAAGGAGAAATGCTTGTCCAGTTCGCCGCGAATCCGAGTCATGTGGGCATGATATTGGCTGAAACCGCCGTTGTAATTGCCGTCCTGGCGGCGGTTAAATTCGCCTTCGAAGTTGTAATAGCCAGGCGTGCAGTCCTGGTTGCGTGAGGTTTTGCCGCGATGGGCGATGACCTCCTGGACCCACCAGTCTTCGGTTTGTGGCAGGACATCCAGGGTCTGGTGCCAACCTTCGCGAGCGTGGCGAATGCATTCGGCGATGTGATCGCCTTGCGTCTGCAACATGAAGGTCAGGTTGAACTGGAAGGATGCCTGATAACCCCCCATGATGAACAGGTTCGGATAGCCATGGGTGTGAATGCCGAGCAGCGTGCGCAGTCCGTCGGCATAGGTTTCGTCCAGAGTCTCCCCGGCTTCACCCCGGATCTCGTTGTAGATCCCGGTCTTTTGCACCTCGAATCCTGTGGCATAAATCAACAGATCTAAAGGATAGCTCTGGCCGTCGAACACCGGACCCTCGGGCGCGATCTGGGTGATGCCTTGCCCCTGCGTATCGACAAGATGCACATTAGGGTAATTGAACGCCGGCAGGTATTCATCGTCAAAACAGGGTCGTTTGCACATGAACATGTACCAGGGTTTCAGTGCCGCAGCCGTGGCCTTGTCCTGGACGGTCTCCTCGATCCGCTGGTGAATACGCATCATGTGATCGATGTTTTCACGTTCCTGGCTTTGTATCTTTTCCGCCCGCGAAAGGGTGGCCAGCTCCGCAGCTTTTTCAGGCGTGACGGCAGCCCCGCGCAGATTTTTTTGCCGCCTGGCCTCTTGCCAGCCGGGCTTGCGACTGGCGGCCCATGTGGGATCGGTGGGGCGGTCGTCGCGGATGTCGATCCCCGACGGCGTGCGTTGAAAGACATAGAGCGCCTTGGCGGCGCGTCCCAGGCGGGGGATGATCTGAACTGCGGATGCCCCCGTGCCGATCACGCCCACCACCTTGTCGCTCAAGCGTGAAAGATCCTCACCTGTATAGGCGAAGTCCCAACGCGAGGAGTGGAATGAATGCCCGGCAAAGGTTTCCATGCCCGCGATCTTTGACAGTTTCGGCTTGGAGAGCGTGCCATTGGCACAGATGACAAAGCGGGCCTTCATGCTGTCACCCCGATCAGTGCTCAGGTGCCACAACCGTTCGGCCCGGTTCCAGACTGTCGAGATGACCGTAGTCTGGAACACGGCCAGATCGTAGAGGTCGTAGCGCCGGGCGATGGCCTGGCAATGGGCGAAGATTTCAGGGCCCTTGGCATAGCGGTGGCCAGGCACGTACCCCATCTCATCCAGCAGAGGCAGATAGTCATAGGCCGGGACATCACAGGCCGCACCCGGATAGCGGTTCCAGTACCAAGTGCCACCGACATCGCCACCGCGCTCAACGATCCGAATGCTGGTGACCCCCCGCTCACGCAAGCGCGCGGCGGTCAGCAGGGCTGAGAAGCCACCGCCGATGAACAGGCATTCGACCGTATCGGTAATCGGTGCCCGGTCCTGGGTACGGACGGTATGCGGATCAATGGCATATTTCGCCAGCGCCCCGGTAAGGTCGGACGTGAACTGCGCCGTGCCTTCCGGGCGCAAGGCGACACGCAGATCGCGTTCAGCGGCGAACTTAGCTTTGATCTGATTATAGTCGTTCGGTGGCGTCTCGCCTATCGCCTGTGCGGCCATATTGATCTCCGGTCCCTGTAGAACCACGTTGCCGCGTCATCGCGCCTTACGCAAGCGACTTGCGTATTGGGCAATAGGGTGAGTTTGGAATTGATTGAGTCTATCCGCAGATAGACGCAGATGTTTCAATGCTGGTTGAACGCGAAGCGGTAGAGTCATCGGGCGCGAAGGCAGTTTTGCGCCTTTGGCGCGTTCCGGCACGACCATATCTGTGTCCATCTGCGGACAAAAAATCTTAAGTCGTCGACCCATCCAATTGCCCTGGAGATGCATTACGCGGGGACCTCAAAATCCTCTTAGCCAGTCCAGGATGTCGGGGTTGATCTCGCGGGGGTAGCAGTGGCTGAGGTCGGAGATTTCCCGGTAGACTACCGCCGCGCCGGCAGCTGTAAGGGCCGCATGGGCCTGACGTGCCATGCCGATCTCGAACATCCAATCCAGTGCGCCGTGTGTAATGTGAATGGGCAGTCCCCGCATTCGTTCAGGGTCAGCCATCTCCGCCAGAAACGGGTGAAAGGCCGCAGAGACTGGGGCCAGGTGAGTGAAGGGCGATCCACTCTCCAGGCCGCTGACATAGGTAAATGTCCCGCCATCACTCATGCCTGTAAGCAAAATCCGTGTCGGATCGACATTCCAGCCCGCACGCACGGATTGCAGGATGCGTTCAAGATTTGGCGTATCTAAATCGGGCTCTGACAGAGCCCAGGTTTCGCCGATGGCAGTCGGCGCGATCAGGATGGCCCCGCGACCGCGTGCGTCGCGCAGCCAGCTCCACAAAAAAGCCCGTCCATGACCGCTGCCGCCATGCAGGGCCATGACCAGGGGCCAGGGCCTATGCGATTGGTAGTCCTCGGGCACATAAAGAGAATAGCCACCCCGGTCGGTGCTTTCGTTGTCGAAGTGAAAGACGCCGGTTGCATCGCTCGCCACTCCTTCGCAGAGCACCTCTGCCCGTATTGGGTCCTGACGCAGGGCGGGGTCGAGGAAGAAGCGACTGACCGGGGCCAATCCCGCCGCCAGGGGGTAGAGCGCCTCAAGAGCGATTGGCATTTGCCGCAGAGCCCGTCGCACCGCAGGCAGGCTGTCATCTGGGTCTACGAGGTGAGCAAAGGCGGTGATCGTGGCCTCGGATGCCGTCTGTAAGGCGCGGCGCACACCGGCTAGTTCCTCTGGCCAGGCTTGCAGCCGGGGCAGGGCTTCGCGCAAAGCGAGGTCGGGGCGGCCGACCGAGGCGATCACCGATTCGAGGTCGGGAGGGTTCAGAAAGCGGGCGATAAAGCCCAGGGCCTCCAGCGACTGCAGCAGGGGAGACATCACACCTACCAGCACCTCTACCCTGTCTGCCTCCACCGCTTCCTCCTATCCGTCACAGGGCTAAGCGTGCGATTGAGTCGCCAGCGGCCCGCAGCCTTCTAAAAAAATGGCACAGGACCGCCAAGGTCGCTAAGAACAACCCACCTTTCAGGAGAGATACCATGACCAAAGCCCTTGCCGACATTCCACTCAAATCTATCACCAATGAAAAGACCTCATTAGGCGATTACGCTGGCAAGGTCGCTCTGGTGGTCAATGTGGCCTCAAAGTGCGGATTGACGCCGCAGTACGAGGGCCTCGAGGCGCTCTATGCCAAATACCGCGACCAGGGTTTTGTGGTTCTGGGCTTTCCCGCCAATGATTTCGCCGGGCAGGAACCAGGGACCGACGACGAAATCGCCGATTTTTGTCGCACCAACTATTCGGTCGATTTTCCCATGTTCGCCAAGATCGAGGTCACCGGCGAGGGCAAACACCCCCTTTATCAGGCACTGACGGCGGCGGTCCCGGTCTCACAGGGCGATGCCGAGGGCTTTCGTGAACGCCTGCGCGGCTATGGCATGACACCAAACCTCGATCCTGAAGTCCTGTGGAATTTCGAGAAGTTCCTGGTGGCCCGCGACGGCACCGTTGCCGCCCGCTTTGCGCCAACCACCGCGCCGGACGATGTGGCCTTGGTGGCAGCGATTGAAGGTGCGCTCAGCACCTAAGCTTGGCCGTTGAACGCCAACATCTGGTCTCTCTGGATGGCCTGCGCGGCGTGGCTGCGATCGCGGTGCTATGCAGTCATTTTGAGAACCTGAGCAGGATCAATCTGCACCTGCAAAGTGTCGGGCGGGCCGTGGACTTCTTTTTTGTCCTAAGCGGCTTCGTCATCGGCCAAGCCTATGAAGCGCGCCTCGCTGCGGGCCTGAGTTGGCGAGACTATATAGGCCTGAGGCTGGCGCGACTGTATCCGGCGATATTCGGAGCCCTTGTGGTCGGCGCGGCCCTGACCTTTTGGCGGGGCGACATCCTGACAATCGCCATGGCGGTCCAGTTCCTGCTGCTGCCGGTGCTGACCGGGCCGCTGATCAATGGCGGGGTCGCCTTCCCCTTGAATGACCCGCAATGGTCCCTGTTTTGGGAACTGGCGATCAATGCCGCACATGGTGCCGTGTCGCGGTGGCTGAGCAACCGCAGGCTGGTCTGCATCCTGCTCCTGTCTGCTGTGGCCCTGGGGTTCACCAGCTATATGTTCGGCAATCTGGATGTTGGCTGGTCGCGGCAGAGTTTCTGGGGCGGTCTGCCGAGGGTCGTCTACGGGTTTACCGCCGGGCTTCTGATTTTCAGGGCGGACCGACTTGGTCACAAAGCCCCCAGAGTGCCCTACCTGTTACTGATGTTTCTGCTGACAGCCTGCATGTTCCACCTGCAATCGGGCACAGATATGGATTGGGGGTTGGATCTGGCGATCGTGCTCATAGTGTTGCCGGTTCTCGTCGCCCTGGCGGTCCAGGCCCGTGTGCCCCTGTGGTTAGCCGGCATAGCCGCATGGCTGGGGGCCCTGTCCTATCCGCTCTATGCCATCCATACCCCATTGCTACGCGGCTTCGAGGCGATCCTGGACGAGGTTTCGGGGCCGGCGCAGACCTGGGGCTGGTGGGCCGCCGTGGCCCTTACCCTCGCTTTGGCCGCAGGTTTCGAGCGCTTTTATGACGCACCGATCCGTAAGTGGCTGGCGGAGCGGCGCAGACTTAAGACACCTCAAGCCCACGCTTGAGGGCGGTCATGGAATCGCGGGCGAAGGTCTGGGTGACGTGCGCGTCGGGGATGAACATGAAGGCGTGCGGAGCCCCTGGGTAGACGTGAAATTCGGTAGCGACACCGGCCCGGATCAGGCGGCGGGCATAGTCCATGTCTTCCTCCAGAAATAGGTCCAGCGCCCCGCAAACGATGAACGTCGGCGGTAAGCCTGCCAGGTCGGTGGCCCTCGCTGGTGAGGCATAGGGGGAAATGTCAGCACTACCGGGCTCTGTACCCAGCAGCGCCGACCAGCCAAAGTGGTTGTCGGCCCGGGTCCAGACAAACTGGCCGTGAAACGGCGACGGGTCAGGATTTACGACATTGCGGTCGTCGAGCATGGGAAACACCAGATGCTGGAATTTCACCGGCACAACCCCGCGATCCCGTGCCAGCAAGACCAGGGCCGCCGCCATGCCGCCCCCGGCACTCTCGCCGCTGACTGCGATACGGGCCGGATTCACGCCCAGAGCCGCAGCATTGGCGTGCAGCCAGACCAGGGCGGCATAGCAGTCTTCCACAGGCCCCGGATGGGGCGTCTCCGGAGCCAGACGGTAGTCAACCGAGACGACAACTGCATCCAGGTTGCGAACATAAGCGGCATCCGTATCGGCGGTCATTTCGGCTGCGCCCAGGATATAGCCGCCGCCGTGGACGTGAAGAATGCCAGGTCGGCCAGAGCCTTGGGTCTTTGGCGCGGAGATGACGATGCGCACCGCCGGTGCACCTGCGGATCCGGCGATGTTTTGCTCGGACACGGCAACGCCGTCATCTGCCCCCTCTGCCCGGGCCGCAGCCATAGCCAACATCATCTTCCGCCGTTCCGGCAGGCTCTCCATATCGAGGTCAAAGCACGGAAGTTGCTCGATCAGGGGCAGAATCTGTGGATCAACGAGGTGTCTGGACGGCATGGATGAGCTCCGATGGGGGGCAGGGGGCGGGTGGAAACTGGCGGAAGTCGTGAGGGAAGTCGATCGGCGGCGAGATTTTAGGTTCACATCTGGATGGGGTGTCGTTAGCATGTTTATCAGTTGTGAAATTGCTAATTGGAGCGCCCGATGCCCGAGATGATTCTGCACCACTATCCGGAATCCCTGTTTTCCGAGAAGGCGCGGGCGATATTGAACGCCAAGGCGCTGCCCTGGCGCTCGACGATTATTCCGATGATCATGCCCCGCCCGGACACCATTCCTCTCACTGGTGGCTATCGTCGTACGCCGGTCATGCAGGTGGGAGCGGACATCTATTGTGACACGGCGATGATCGCCGCCTATCTGGACGACAAGGGTACTGGCCCGACACTTTTCCCCGCTGCCAACCGGCTCGCGGCGCAAACCCTTGCCCGGTGGATCGATACCGAGCTGTTCAGGGCGGCGGTGACGCTGCGGTTTCAGCCTGAAAACGCCGGTGCTTTCTTCGCTGATGTCAAGGCGGCCGAAATCTTTTGGGCGGACCGGGCCAATTTCAGCCAGGGTGCGACCACTCGCCAGATCCCCCTCAGCGAGGCCCAGCCCCGCTATCTGACGTTTATCGCCGAGCTTGAGGCCCAACTGGCTGACGGTCGCGCCTACCTCTTCGGAGCCGATTGGTCGATTGCCGATTTTTCCGCCTATCACGTGATGTGGTTCATCCACGCAGGCGGCGCCTTGGCAGACACCCTGGCGCTCCACCCGTCAGCCAAAGCCTGGTATGATCATATGCGCAGCTTTGGAGCCAAGCCTGGCGACGACCTCAGCGGCCCTGACGCTTTGGAGGTCGCGCGTCAGTCTGAGCCGGTGCCGATATCGGGCAAGAGCGATCTGCCGAATGTGCCGGTTGGAACCCTGGTCGATGTCGGACCTACCGACTATGGCGTCATGCCCAGCCGAGGCGAACTGTTGAACTGCGACACCAATTCCATCAGCGTCCGCCGCGAACACGAGCGGACAGGCATGGTCCATGTCCACTTCCCCCGCCACGGCTTCGCCGCCACACCTGTTGGGTAGCTAACCATTAGCGCCGCGGTTCGCGGCTGCGGATGCGGTCGAACCCCTGTTTGATGATGGCGAAGCGTGCGTCAATATGGGGCTCGAACTCGGTGTCGGTGAAGATGTAGGGCCAGTCGTTTTCAATGCCTTCGCGGACAAGGTCGCCGACATAGAAAGGATCGATGCCGCCATCGACACGGGCGCGCACAGCCTGGACCCACGCGCCGTCGGCGTCCGTGGGTGAGGCGCGAAGGGCCTCGGCAAATCGCTCCGGCAGGTTTCGGCTGGCATCGACGATATGGGTGCGAATGAAGCCTGGGCACAGGACCGAGACGCCGATGCCGCGTGGGGCCAGTTCGGTCCGCAGGCCCTCCGACAGGGCGACCACGCCATACTTGGTCACATTATAAGGATTGCCGCTGCTGGAGAGTAGCCCCGCGATTGAAGCGGTGGAGACGATATGGCCGCCGCCCGCCGCCTCGATCAGGGGTCCAAAGACTTCCACGCCCCAGATCACCGACATCAGATTGACCCCGATGGTCCAGCTCCAGGCCTGGTCATTCCAGACGCCGTAGCCACCACCGCCGGTGACACCGGCATTATTGACCAGAATCTGCACGTCACCGAAACGCGCGATGGTTTTGTCGGCGGCGGCCCGCAGCTGGTCCTTCAGGGAGACATCGGCAACTACGCCCTCAACGTCAGCATTTGTTTGCCGCAGGCCCTCAATCGCCGCTTCAAGGGCTCCAGCTTCGATGTCGCACAGCATCACCTTGACGCCAGCCTGAGCCAGGGAGGTGGCGATACCCAGACCGATCCCCGATGCCGCGCCGGTGACGAACGCGGTCTTGCCTGCCAGATCTTTCATGTCCGCCCCTTGACCTGTGATCAGTCGATCCTGGCTTGAGCATAGCCCTGCAAGACGATCACACCGTGCTGGTTTGTCGTGGCCACGGCCAGATCGACCATTTTTATCCCATCGGATTCGCTAAACGCTTCAATCGTCGCGGTTGCCTCCAGCGTATCGCCTGGCCACACTTGGTTGGTAAAGCGGACCCCATACTTGGTCAGTCGACCGTCGCCGACATAGTCAGTGAGCATGACCCCGGTCATCCCCATGGTCAGCATGCCGTGGGCGAATACCGAGGGATAGCCCGCGACCTGGGTGGTGAAAATCTCATCGGTGTGCAGGGGATTATAGTCGCCCGACGCGCCGGCATATTGCACGATCTGCGTGCGGGTCAGGCCATCGACAAGTTGGACCCGGTGCACGGATCCGATCTTCAGAGTGTCGGCTTTGAGGGCCATGTCTGTTCTCCTACTTAAGCTTGATCGTTACGCCGGATCGACGACGCGTTCGGTGCGCACACCCACACCGCGGGCAGTGATCACCAGCTCGCCATTCTGGTCGCGATATTCGATTATACTCTCGGAGAACATAAGCTTACCCGATCGCTTGCCCTCCTTTTCCCAGCTTTTGCCGGCCTTGGGTGTCGCCGTCAGAACGTCACCTGGGCGCGGATGACGATGGTATTCGAAATGCTGTTCTGCATGCAGCCCGCCACCATTGCCGCCTCCACCGCCGCCGGGGCTGGCACCGGTCGCCGTCTTGCCCGAGCCGAACCAGGGCTTGCCCGGCTTTGGCCGCAGCGCATAGTCTGGATCAAATTGAGCGCTGGCCTGGGCAAAGGTCGGCGGGGCGATCACCGATCCGACCTCAGCAGCGGCGGCATAGGCGGGATCATGATAGATCGGATTATCATCCCCCACAGCGCGAGCGAACATCATGATGTGGGTCAGTTCCACTGGAAATGTCTCGACGGCCATGATCTCTCCCTTAAGATAGCGTCTGGTTTGCGGTTGGGCGCGCGGTGCCCATCTGCATTAGGCTATAATGTGCTGACTGTTACTTAAACTCGCCCTAAGCTCAAGGGCCCCTCAAAGGTAGATGAGCGGGGCAGATCGGAAAAAACATGGCTCAGGATCGATTTGCACCTTCAGACATTGAGGCTTGGCGGCGCGACGGTGCCGTAGTGATCGAAAACTTTTTCACCTCTGCTGAGGTTGCCGCCGTCGTCACTGACTTTGAGACGGTCTTTGGTTCGCCTCAGGGGCATGAGGAGGCCCTGGTCAAACGAAAGCCCGGCGAGGCGGGGAAATTCAACCCGGCGCAATTTGTTGGTGTTAAGGCGATCCCTTTTGACTGCTCCCCGGCCCTCAATCTGATCGGCCTGCATCCGGCCCTGATCGATTTCGCCCGCGAGGCCTTGGCCTGTGACGAGGTGCAGCTTTATCAATGCCAGGCCTGGGCGAAATATACCGGGGAGGCCGATTATGATCAGCCGCTGCATTGTGATTTCGTCAACCATACCCTGACGGTGCCGTCGCCGGACGCGCACCTCAACTCAATCCCAATCATCTGTTATTTCAGTGACGTGAGCGAGGCGCACGGACCGATGCACTATGTCACCCGCCCGGACAGCACCAAGGTCGCCGGGCCGGAGGCGACCCTGGAGTTCGACCCTGAGCTGCGGGCGGCTTTGCAGACGAAACTTCACGCCGTCGAACGCTCCAGCGCATCACCGGCCGGCAGCGTCACCCCCTATGGCATCGATATTTTCCACAGGGGCAGCAACCTGACCGCCCCACACGGTCACCGCTATGCGGTCATGGCCTGTTTCAAGCGCGCCGGCGACGAGTCGATTGGCTATCATGCTTGGCCCTTTCACATCACCCAGCCCTGGCAGCATGTGTTTGACCACGCCACTCCCGATCAACTGGCGTGTTTCGGCGTCAAGCGCCCCGGCGATCCGTTCTGGACCGAAGTGACGCTCAAACGCGCCCAGGCACGATATCCCGGGTGGGATCTAACACCCTATCGCCAAGCTCTCTCAGCAGAGATCGTCTAGGTCAAAGATGTATCCCGCCGCCCACGCCAGATCACATCCTGATCGCGCCGCTGTCATCATGGGGGAGACCGGTGAGACGATCACCTATGCCGATCTCGAAGCGCGGACTAACCGGCTGGCGCATTACCTCAGATCGCAGGGGCTGAAGCGGCTGGATCACTATGCCATCTTCATGGAAAACAATCTGCGCTACGTCGAGTGTTGCGGTGCGGGTGAGCGGTCTGGCCTCTATTACACCTGCGTCAATTCCTATCTGACCGGTGACGAGCTGGCCTATATCCTGAGCAACAGTCAGTCTCAGGTACTGATCACCTCGGTGGCGAAACGCGAGGTGGCGCTGGCCGGCATGGCGCAATGCCCGCTGATCACGCGCTGTATTATCGTCGACGGTGAGGGTGACGGCGAAATCCTGATCAACCTCGACGCAGCCGTCGGCGCGATGCCGCCCACGCCGGCGGCGGACGAGGTTCTAGGCACCTCGATGCTGTACTCTTCGGGCACCACAGGTCGGCCCAAGGGAATCCTGCGACCCCTGGAACCGGTTCACCCAGGTCAACCACTGCCGCTGTTTGATTTTCTCAGCGCTCTTTGGCTTTATCGCGAGGCGATGATCTATCTGTCGCCGGCACCGCTGTATCACTCCGCACCCCAGGCTGCCGTCGGTCTGACCATTCGCAAGGGCGGCACGGCCATCATCATGAAGCAGTTCGATCCGGAGGCGTTTCTAGCCATGGTCGCGCGCTATCGGGTCAGCCACAGCCAGCTGGTGCCGACCATGTTCTCGCGCATGCTGAAATTACCGCCGCGGGCGCGGGAAAAGCATGATCTAACGTCGCTGGAAGTCGCTGTGCATGCAGCTGCGCCCTGTCCGGTTCAGGTCAAGCAGCAGATGATCGATTGGTGGGGGCCGGTGATCCACGAATATTATGGGGCCACCGAAGCCATGGGTTTTGCCGCCTGTGACTCAGCTCAGTGGCTCGCCCATCCAGGCACTGTGGGACGCGTGGTGCTGGGCGATCTGCATGTTCTGGACGATGAGATGCAGCCTGTGGCCAATGGCACCTCTGGTACCTTGTGGTTCAAGACCGCGACGCCGTTCGAATATTTCAGCGATCTGGACAAGACCAAAGAGTCACGCTCAGATGATGGCACGATGAGCACCGTGGGCGATGTCGGGTATGTGGATGACGACGGCTACCTCTACCTGACCGACCGGGCGAGCTTCATGATCATCTCCGGCGGAGTCAATATTTATCCCCAGGAGTGCGAGAACCTGTTGATTACCCATCCCATGATTGCCGATGCTGCAGTGTTCGGCATCCCCAACGAGGACTTTGGCGAAGAGGTAAAGGCGGTCGTGCAATTGATGCCAGGGATTGAGCCAACACCTGACGTGGCCCAGGATCTCATCGCTTTTTGCCGTCAGCATCTAGCGGCGCAGAAATGTCCCCGCAGCATCGATTTCGACCCGGAACTGCCCAGACTCCCTACTGGTAAGCTCTACAAACGCCTCCTACGCGACCGTTACTGGGCGGATAAGAAGAGTCGGATTGTTTAGGGGCTGACGGCCTCAACCAGTCGCTTTTCGCTAAACCCCCATCAGTCACGTCAGCGAACCGAGCGCCCTTAGCAACAACTCCAACGCGGCAGCGGTGAAGGCCTGCATATTGGCTGCGCGGTCGCTGACGCCGGTTTCCAGGGTGATGGCCATTTCCACGGGGCCGGATATAGCCAGGCAGGTATGGCCGGCGGCGTCGCCGTAGGGGTTGCCGGTGGGGCCCGATGCGCCGGTCTCTGATAGGCCCCAGGTTGCGCCAAGGTTCTCACGTGCGGTGCGGGCCAGGAGCAGGGCGTAGGGCTCGCTCGCTGAGCGCATGCCCGCCACGGCCTCGCGCGGCAGGTCCATCAGGGCCATCCGGGCTTTGGCGGTATAAACGACCGCCCCGCCGAGGAAATAGGCGCTGGCCCCCGGCACGGTGAGCAACGCGGCGCTGATCAGGCCGCCGGTAGAGGATTCAGCGACGGCAATGGTTTGGCCGCTCGCCTTCAAGTGTCCAGCAATCTTGCCGGCGAGGTCGTCGAGGGTTTGAGTCATGAGCCAGTGTCCGATTGGGTGTTGAGATGTCTTGACGCGGGAGGCGATCAAACGCAACGAAGAGCGTTATGAACACCGTTTCGAACACCGCCGATCCCCCGCCCGAACTGGCCCAGTTACGGGCCTCAATCGATAATATCGATGCGGCGCTGGTGCACCTGCTGGCAGAGCGATTTAAATGCACGCACAAGGTCGGGGCGCTGAAAGCCCAGCTTGACCTGCCCCCAGCCGATCCCGCCCGCGAAGCGCGGCAGGTAGCGCGGTTGCGAGAGCTTGCCGCGAGCGCGGGTCTGGATCCTGAATACGCTGAGGAGTTTCTGAATTTTCTGATCAAAGAGGTGATCCGCAACCACGAGCGACTGCGCACTCAGGCCGCCCACTCAAGACGTGGCTAGGGAAGATCAGTGCTCCAACATCGCAACGCCTCCGTCGCTGTCGTCGGAGCGGGCGACTATATCGGAGGGGCTATCGCCGAGCGGTTCGCCGCCGAAGGCTACCGGGTTTTCGGCGGGCGCCGCCGTCTTGAAAAACTCGCACCCTTGAAGAGCCGCATCGAATCGGCGGGCGGCAGGTTCGAAGCTCGCGCGCTTGATGCCCGCCTTGTGGATCAGATCAGCAGCTTTCTGGCCGAGGCCAATGCCGAACAACCTCTTGAGGCCGTGGTTTTCAATATCGGTGGCAACGTCAATTTTCCCCTGCTGGAGACCACCGAGCGGGTCTTCCGCAAGGTCTGGGAAATGGCTTGTCTGGCGGGTTTCTACACCGGACGCGAGGCGGCACGGCAGATGTTGCCACGCGGTGGCGGGTCGATCTTTTTCACCGGGGCGACGGCCTCAACGCGCGGTGGGTCTGGCTATGCGGCTTTCGCCAGTGCCAAGGCTGGCCTGCGAGCTGTGGCTCAAACGATGGCGCGAGAATTGGGTCCGCAGAACATCCACGTCGCCCACCTGATCATCGATGCCGGCGTCGATACTGAATTTGTTCGCCAGCGCATCGTCGCCGCGCGAGGCGAGGCGGCGTTGGCCGATCTTGTCCCCGATCAGTTGATGAACCCCGCCTCCATCGCATCGGCCTATTGGATGCTGCACCAGCAAAGCCGCGATGCCTGGACGTTCGAATTGGATCTGCGACCCTTTGGCGAGACCTGGTGAAACCAATGAAAACCGCTGAATTCCTGTTCGATTTTGGCAGTCCCAATGCCTATCTCGCGCACAGGGTTATTCCGGCCATTGAGGGCCGAACGGGGGCGAAGTTTATTTATGTCCCCGTCCTGTTGGGCGGCGTGTTCAAGGCCACTAACAATCGCTCACCGATGGAGGCCTTCGGTGCAGTCAAAGGTAAGCTGGCCTATGAAGGTCTGGAAACCCGGCGCTTTGTCGCCCGCTATGGCCTGAACGCCTTTGCCTCCAACCCGCATTTTCCAGTGAACACCTTGGGGATCATGCGCGGGGCGGTGGCGGCCCAGAGCCTGGATGTTTTTGCCCGTTATGTGGAAGCGGTGTTCGTGGCCATGTGGGAGCAGGGCATGAAGATGGACGACTCATCCGTCATCGCCCAAAGCCTCGCCGTAGCGGGGCTGCCTGTCGATCATCTACTCGCCCTGACCGCCGATCAGGCGATCAAGGATAAACTGGTGGCAAATACCGCCGCAGCCGTGGAACGGGGTGTCTTCGGTAGCCCGACCTTCTTCGTCGGCGATGAGATGTACTTCGGCAAAGACCGCCTGCGCGACGTGGAAGAGGCGTTGGGCGGTTAGACCGATCGCCAAAAATGATGACCCTTGGCCATCCCTCCCAATTGCGTCATCCCGGCCGCAGCGCACCTTCGCGCGGAGGGCCGGGACCCAGGAGATTACCTCAAGCAATACATTGGTGAACTTGCGAATTTTTCTGATGCGGCCCTGGATCCCGGCTCTCCGGTCCGCTTCGCTTCCCTGCGGCCGGGATGACGCAATTTAGGGGGAAGCGAGTCAGGATTTACGCGCTCTGGTATTAACCTCTGGCGAAAAAGCCCTCAGGGCTCTCGACCTCGACCAACCGGCCGCGGCGGATTTCAAGGAAGCGGGTGGCGGCGGTGCGGGTGAAATAGCGGTCATGGGAGACAAAGACGCAGGCGACTTCGGTTTCCTCGAGCTGGCTTTCCAGGTCTTCCTGTCCTTCGATATCCAGATGGCTGGTCGGCTCGTCCAGCAGATAAAGGTTGGGTTTCAGGAGCTTCATTTTCAGGAACATCAGGCGCGAGCGCTCGCCATAGCTCAAGATCCCGATGGGTTCCGATATCCGCGCATGGGCAAAGCCGGCCTGGGCCAGCGCGCGAGTGGCGTCGCGTGCGGTGACGCCTACGGCCTGGGTTATATAGTCCAGCACGCTGCTGGCCAGGGGCAGGGCGGCCATGGTTTGATCAAAGTAGACCAGACGGCACCCAGGATTGAAGCGTACCGACCCCTGGCCGTCATAGTGTTGGGCGGCCGGATCATAGGCACGGGCGAGCACGTTCAGCAGGGTGGATTTGCCCACCCCATTTGGGCCCATCAGCGCGATGCGGTCGCCCGCGCCAAGGGTCAGACGGTCAATGGTCAATAGCGTGCGGGCGTCATCAGGGGTCTTCACGGTAAGGTTGGCCAGCCGCAATACCGCCTTGGCCTCGATCTCGCCATCGGCCAGTTCCAGACGCCGTTCACGTGATGAATAGACCTGGGTCTTGACCGCTTCGATGCGGGCGATGCGGGTCTCGGTGGCTTTTTGGCGCTTGTGGAAGTCGCTGTTGATCTGACCCCAGACCTTGTAGCGCGCAGCCACCTTTTCCAGGCGCTTGATCTCTTTGTCCTCGATCTTGCGCCGCACCCCGGCAGCGGCGTCGCGCCGCAACAGTTCCTCCCGCGCCTGAGCAAAGGGCGTCTTGAAACTGTGGGTGCCATCGGCGCGGAGGAACAGAGTGCGCGTAGTTACCCGATCCAGAAACTCCCGGTCATGCGAGACAATCAGCATCGGCAAGCGAAATTCGTCGTTCAGCCAGCTTTCCAGCGTGGCGATATTGGCGAAATCCAGGTGGTTGGTCGGCTCATCCAGGATCAGAATATCGGGCTCTTCCAGCCGCGCCGCACCCGCGATCAGGATCAGGCGCTGCCACCCTCCGGACAGGGTGCCGAAGGCCCCGTCCGCCGTCGCTAGCGTCACCCCGATCTCGTCCAGCAGCACATTGATGCGCCAGTCTTCATCCTCGGCCCCGATCCGCGCCAGCGAAAGCCTCAGAACTTCGCGCACCGAGAGGGCGGCCAATTCGGCAGGCACCTCCTGCGGCAAATAGCCGACACGCAGGTTGCGAGATTTAATGAGCTTGCCGCGATTAAGCTCAAGCTCGCCGGTCAGACACTTGAGCAGCGTCGACTTTCCCACCCCGTTTTCGCCCACCAGTCCGGTGCGCGCATCATCGAGCAGGAAGGAGACGCCGGTGAACACCGGCTTTGCGGCATGGAAGAACGCCCCGTCATCGACGCCCAATACGGCCTGTCTAGGTGCCATCTACACCGCAACTCTAGGGTAGCGGAGCCGGGGAACTGCCAAGTTGACCGTGGCCTTTCAAATCTCGTCGCTGGGGGGTAGGCTACATACCCTATGTGGAGGACAGGAACGGAACTTTTTTCGGTTCGGGATTTCCCGCGCTTGCGCGCGCGGGCGCCGCATCGTATTAGCCGCGTCCTTCAGCGATGGTCTGATCCTCGGTAGCTCAGTTGGTAGAGCAGGCGACTGTTAATCGCCGGGTCGCAGGTTCGAGTCCTGCCCGGGGAGCCATGCTAAAACATCGAGCCGTCGCAGCGTCGGCGTTTCGGCGCAACCGCGCAGGGAAGACCGTTGATGACGTCCTTCTATGACCGTCACATCATGCCTCGGCTGATCCGCTGCGCATGCAGTGCGGAGGGCATCTCGCGACGGCGTGCCAGGGTTGTGCCTCTGGCTACAGGTCGGGTCCTAGAAGTGGGCTGCGGAGGCGGCCTCAATTTTCAGTATTATGAGTCGGGCCGCGTCAGCCAAGTCATCGGCCTTGACCCCTCCGCTGAGCTGCGCCGGATTGCAGAGGCACAGGCGATGGCTTGCGTGACGCCGATTGAGGTCAGCCACGGCTTTGCCGAGGCGGTGCCGTTTGAGGATATGAGCTTTGATACCGTGGTGCTGACATTTACTCTGTGCACGGTTGCCAACCCTGCGGCCGCCTTGAGTGAAATCCGCCGGGTACTGAAGCATGAGGGCAAGCTGCTGTTTTGCGAACATGGTCAGTCGCCGGAGCCACCGATTCAGGTCTGGCAAAACCGTCTTGAGCCAATCTGGAAACGTCTTGCCGGTGGCTGTCACCTTTCGCGTCCGGTCACCATGATGATCAATGCCGCTGGGTTCACGATCTGCGACGCCCAGAGCGGTTACATCCGTAAGATGCCTAAGGTAGCGGCGTGGATTGAGCTGGGCACAGCCACGGTCTCAAACTGACCTTGCGTCGTCCGTCCTGGGTGCTTGGCCCTGGTCTCGCATTGGCCGTGGTATTTTCAGGTGCCAGCGCTGAGGTGCTGGAGACGCCAACCACAGAGCCTGCAATCTACAGCGATTGTCGCGGTGAAAGATCGAGCGCGCCGACGGTAGTGTTTGAGTCTGGTACTTTTGGCTCATCTTCTGACTGGGACTTGCTGCTGACAGACCTGGCGACGTCCTGGCGCGTGTGTGCCTATGATCGTGCTGGTGTTGGCCGATCGCTGCCTGAGGCGGGGCCGCGAGATGTGGTGTCGATCGCGAATGGCCTGCGCGCTCTTTTGCTCAGCTTGGGAGAAACGCAACCGATAATCCTGGTGGGCCATTCAAATGGAGCCCTTTATGCGGAGACCTATGCCGCCCTGTTTCCCGGTCAGGTGGCCGGCCTGGTCTATGTTGAAGGTGTCGGCAGTGATGATCTTGACCATCCGGACCTGTTGCAGGACCTGGCTGCTGAGCGGCGGCTGTCGGGCTTGGCGGTTACTGCCGGCCGGCTCGGACTTGCGCCATTGATCGCCAGGACCGCCATTCACCGCTTTGGTCTGATGGGTGAGGCGGCGCAACGCAAGCATGACTCATTGGTGTCGGTCAGAGGCCTGCGGGTCGCCCGCGATGAGGATCGCCAGATAATTCGAGGCCTAGCAACAGCGCGGGCGCTGGGCGGGTCGCCGCCGAATATTCCGACGGTGGTCATTTTCGCCACCAGCGATCCGCAGAGCCGCCTGACGCGAGCCTGGCAGGCGGCCCAGACCGCGCCATCTGACAGGGCACCGCACAGTTGGGTGCTGCCAATGCGAGGGGCAACCCACGTCTCACCGCTTGGCCGTGACCGCGCCTATGTCATCGCCGCGGTAAAGTGGTTGGAAAGCCTGCCCGCACCGCCCTACCAGACACCGACATTGGGCATTGAGGCCCAGGGCTCGGCACTCGGCAAAGACTTGCCCGCTTGCAGAAGCTCAATCGATATGCCGTCAGGCGAGCGGACGAAGGCCATGTGCCCATCGCGGGGCGGCCGGTTAATCGTAACGCCCCCGTCGAATAACCGTTGACAGGTCTGATATATATCATCGACCTCGTAGGCGAGATGACCAAAGTTGCGCCCGCCGTTATAGGCTTCGGGATCCCAGTTATGGGTCAGTTCCACAGTCGGTGTCCGTTGCACCTGGGCCGCTTCAGCGTCCTGCGGTGCAGTTAGAAAGACCAGGGTGAAGCGCCCGGCGGTATTGTCAAAGCGCTGGACCTCTTCCAGGCCCAGTTTGGCGCAATAGAAATCCAGCGCTTCGTCCAGGTCGTTGACCCGCACCATGGTATGTAGATATTTCAAAATCGATCTCCTCTGGATTATCGCTTATAATCTATGATGGCGATGATCGGGTCGTCGCGCCAGAGGGGCGCAGCGAAAGTGAACAGATATTCATTTGCCGCAGCTCGCGCCACACGACAAATATAGCGCTAACTTGCACGACGTGGCGAAGCGGGCGTTCGAGTTTGAGATTACGGGAACCCAGGGGCGATGAATTTCAGGACGTCCTGGACTGTGGTTGTCGCCATCGTGGTGGTGGTCTTTGTCTACTTGCTAGTGCGCCCGTTTCTGGGCGGTCGCGCCAAGGACGATGCAGCCCAGGCCCACAAGGGGGCCGCGTCCGCAGCGCCTCTCGTCAATGCCACGATCACGCCGCAGATGCGACACGCCTATCTGGTCAGTTTCCGTGCCCATACTCAAGCGGCGCGGACGGTTGAAGTGCGCTCTGAAACCGCCGGGCCGGTTGCCTCAACGCCGATTTTGCAGGGCAGTTTCGTGCGTGCGGGCACCGTGCTTTGCCGGCTGAACGTCGATGCCCGCCAGGCAGCGCTGGATCAGGCCAGGGCAATCCTGCGGTCGAAACAAGTGGTAATGCAGGCCTCGACCAATCTGGCCGCCAGAGGGTTTCGCGCCAAGACCCAGGTTATGGGCGATCAGGCTGAGATGGATTCAGCCTCGGCGGCTGTGCGCCAGGCCGAGGTGGCGATGCGTCAGGTAAATATCGTTGCCCCCTTCGCTGGCGTGTTTGATCGGCGTGAGGCCGAGGTTGGGGCCTATCTTGCTCCTGGCCAGGCTTGCGGTGTTGTGATCGAACTGGACCCGCTGTTACTCGTGGGCGACGTCTCAGAATCGGACGTGGGACGAATTGCGGTTGGGGCCCTGGCCGATGCGACTCTGGCGTCTGGCGGCGCACTGCGCGGGCACGTGCGATTTGTCGCGAAAGACGCCGACCCCGCGACCCGCACCTATCGCGTTGAAATTACCCTGCCCAACCCAGGATCGCACGTGGCCTCAGGCCTGTCAGCGGATGTGCATCTGTCCGCCGGCGTAGGCCCGGCGCATCTTGTCCCGGCATCGGCCCTGGTGCTGGATGCTGCGGGCAGGCAGGGAGTGCGCTACGTCGCGGCGGGCGACATGGTGGCCTTTCTGCCGGTCAAGGTGCTGGAAGAAACACCGGCAGGCGTATGGATCTCCGGCCTTGCGGGCACGACGCGCGTGATCACCGTCGGCCAGTCTTTTGTCGCCGAAGGACAACATGTACGCGTATTCCTCACGCCAGCGTCGGCCACCCCGCCATGATCGCTGCCCTGATTGATGGAGCCATCGCCCGTCGCAAGGTTTTGCTCGCGGTAACTCTGATCCTCAGCCTGTTTGGGCTTTTTGCCTATGCATCCTTGCCACGCGAGGCGGACCCCGACATCACCGTGCCTTTCATCACCGTGGTCGTGCCGTTTCCAGGCGTCAGCCCCGAGGACTCCGAGCGCCTGTTGGTGCGGCCCATGGAGCGTGAACTGAAGACCATCGAGGGGCTGAAGGAGATGAACGCCCGAGCCTTTGAGGGCCTGGCGGTCATCTCTCTGGAGTTCGAGGTCAATTTCGATAAGAACAAGGTGCTCCAGGATGTGCGAGCCAAGGTTGACCTGGCTCGAGGTCGGTTTCCGCCCGACGCCCTGCCACCGATTATCGAGTCGGTGAACATCAGCGATGAACCCTCAATTGGCATCGCTCTGGCCGGGCCTGCGCCCGAGCGCACACTGTATGCGACCGCGCGGGCGCTGAAGGAGCATCTGGAAAGCCTACCTGGCGTACTGCGCGCCGAAGTCGATGGCGGGCGCGAAGAGGTAATGGAGGCCACAATCGATCCAGTGCGCATGGATGCGCATGGGGTAAGCGCCAGCGATCTGGCAGCGGTCATCGGCCGCAACAATCAACTGATCCCTGCCGGAGATCTGATCACGCGCCAGGGGACGTTTGCGGTCAAGTTGCCGGGTGTCGTGCAGAACCCGGACGATATTCTGCGCCTGCCGGTGAAGACCGAGGGCGACAAGGTGGTGACGATCGGCGACATCGGGCAAGTTCACAGAACGTTTAAGGAACCCACCTTCATCACCAGGTTCAACGGCCAACCGGCCTTTACCGTCGAAGTGGTGAAGCGGCCAGGAACCAACCTGCTGGACATGGTCAAGACAGTGAAAGCTGCGGTGGTGACTGACCAGAAATCGTGGCCGTCGACCATTCAGGCAGACTATACCTTCGACAACAGCGTCTTCATCGGCCAGACTCTGACAATCCTGGAGTCGGGCCTGATCACGGCAACGCTGCTGGTGATGCTGATAGTCATCGCGACCCTGGGCGTGCGGCAGGGGCTGATGGTCGGTGCCTCGATCCCGGTATGCTTCATGCTGGCGTTCCTGATGCTCAAGATCGCAGGGATCACACTCAACCAGATGGTCATGTTTGGCCTCGTGCTGGGGGTCGGCATCCTGGTCGATGGCGGCATCGTGGTGGTGGAATACGCCGACCGCAAGATGGCTGAAGGCAAAAGCAAATCCGAGGCCTTTGGCGCGGCGGGCAAGCGAATGTTCTGGCCGGTGGTAAACGGCACATTAACGACGCTCTGTGCTTTTCTGCCGTTCCTGTTCTGGAATAGCATCCCCGGTAAGTTCATGAGCTTTCTGCCCATTACTCTGTTTTATGTGCTGGGCGCATCGATCTTTGTCGCTTTGGTGGTCACGCCGGCGCTCGGCTCCCTGTTGGCGCGCAAGGCAGGTGCCGACCTGACCCAATTGGCAGAGATTGAGAAATCTGAGCACGGCAATCCCCTGGCCATGACCGGGTTCATGGGCTGGTATGCACGCACTCTGGCGGTCAGCAGCCGGCATCCTGGGTGCGTTACCCTGGCCGCCTTGGCGGTGATCGCCGTGATCGTCGGGCTGTTTGTCGCCCGACCGCATGACGTTCAGTTTTTCATCCTGCAGGATCCAAGCTTTACCACCGTCTACGTCAAGGCACGGGGCAATCTATCCGTGACAGCTCAAGATGCCTTGGTGGCCCAGGTTGAGCGCCGCCTGGTCGGTATTCCCGGCGTTAAATCGGTCTACGTGCGTTCTGGAACCGCCAGCGGTGGCGGTGGGCGCTACAACGCCCCGCCCAACGACGCTATCGGCCGGTTGCAATTTGAGTTCGTGGATTTTGCCCACGAAAAAGCCTTGGGCCTGACCGGTAAAAAGATCTCAGAGACGATCAAAGACAGACTTGGCGATTTGCCAGGTATCCAGACCGAAGTCCGGCTGCCTGAAAGCGGACCGCCTGTCGGCAAAGATGTGCAGGTCGAATTGCGATCAGCTGACGAGGGCGCGCTTCAACGCGCGGCAGATCTGGTGCGGGCGAAGTTCGCGGCCGATCGGCACTTGATAGAGTTAGAGGATACGCGCACCTCGCCCGGTATAGAGTGGGACTTTACGGTCGATCGCGAGGCCGCCGGTCGCTATGGCGTTGATGTGTTGACGGTGGGCGAGGCGATCCAGTTTGTCACTGACGGGGTTCTGGCCGGCAAGTTCCGCCCCATCGATGCCACTGACGAGCTGGATATCCGCGTTCGTTTCCAGGCCGACGCTCGCAATCTGGCGGCGTTCGATGCCTTGAAGATCAATACGCCCAAGGGTCCCGTGCCGGTGAGCTATTTTGTTAAGATACGCCCAGCACAGCAGGTCAAGACTATCAGTCGCCGGGACAGTCAACGCCTCGTGGTGGTCCAGGCCAATGTCAAAGGCATGCCAGCCAACCTGGAACTTGAACAGCTGCGCCCGTGGCTGACCCAGGCGCTATCCGATCCGGCCGTTCATTGGAAATTTCGCGGTGCCGATGAGGAAACCCAAGATGCCGGTGCCTTTTTCGCTGTGGCTCTGACCGTGGCCCTGGTTTTGATGGGTGGGATATTACTTTGGCAATTCAACAGTTTCTATGGGGTGTTCGTCACCCTGTCGGCGGTTGTGCTATCGACGGTTGGGGCGCTTTTAGGGGCCGACCTGAACATAGCCGGGACCTTTGACTATATTTCGTTCATCATGATGGGCACTGGCATTGTCGCCCTGGCGGGGGTCGTCGTCGGTCACAACATCGTCCTGGTCGATACCTTTTATCAACTACGACGCAGCGGCCATGACGCGGATGATGCGGCCTTGCGTGCGGCAACCCAGAGATTCCGGCCGGTGTTGTTGACGACCATCGTCACCGTCATCGGTCTGTTGCCACTGATGTTTCAACTGCACCCGGATTTCCGCGCTGGTGGCTTTGATTACAAGGCGCCGGGCTCAGAATGGTGGACGCAGATTTCGGGGACGGTAGTTTTTGGCTTGACCTTCTCGACCCTCTTGACGCTCTTTCTTACCCCTGTGGCCCTAGCCGCGCCCAAGGTCTTGCGACAGCGTTTCGACCGACTGTCGCGCCGTCGGCCCGCCACACAGGCTGTATCGGGTGCTCCCTCTAGTCTGCCAGGGCGGGCTCGCGCGGCAGAATAAGATCCGATCCGGCGCGCGTCTGGCGCCGCCAGAGGGCTGCATATTCGCCGCCCGCAGCCAGCAAACTGGTGTGGTCGCCGCGCTCGGCGATGCGACCCCGGCGAATGACCAGGATTTGATCGGCATCGACGATGGTTGACAGTCGGTGCGCGACGACCAAGCTGGTGCGCCCCTGTCGTACCTTGCGCAGAGTGGCCTGGATGGCGGCCTCGGTGCGTCCATCCAGAGCGCTCGTAGCTTCGTCCAGTACCAGGAGCCGGGGATTAGCCAGCAAGGCACGGGCAATTCCAACGCGCTGACGCTCGCCGCCGGAAAGTTTGAGGCCCCGCTCGCCGACGCGGGTGGCCATTTTCTCGGGTAATGTGTCGATGAAGGGGGCCAGTTCCGCAGCGTCGGCTGCCGCCCACACCGCAGCTTCGTCCGCTTCGGGATTGGCAAAGGCGATATTGGCAAACAGGCTGTCGTTAAACAGGGCGACGTCCTGAGGCACCAGGGCTATGGCCCGGCGCAGATCGGTTGCGCGAACCTGACGCAGGTCCATGCCGTCGAGAGTCACCCGCCCGGCTTGCGGGTCGATCAGACGCAAAGCCAATCGCACCAGGGTGGTCTTTCCAGACCCCGACGGTCCGACCAAGGCCGCTGTCGTCCCAGGAGCGATGACAAAGCTTATATCGTGCAGACCAACGGACCGGGCTTCATGCTGGAAAGCCACGCCCTCGAACACCAGTCTGGCCCCGGCTTGAGAGGCCGGCGGCAGGGCCTTGGCTTCGAGGGTGTCAACGATCTCAGGCTTAATGGCAAGGAGCTCAAGCATTTGTTCCATATCGATGAACGACTGGCGAATCTCGCGATAGTTGAAGCCTAGAGTGAACAGGGGCGCATAGACCTGTTGCAGGATCAGAATACAGGCGGTGATGCCGCCCAAAGTCATCTTACCGCTTAGAACATCAAGGCCGGCTAGAAGGGTGATCGCGACCAGACCCAGATTGAGAACGATGGCCTGGACACCGTTGAGCATCTGAAGGGAATTGTTCGAGCGCACGACAGCGCCGATATAGTTGTGCATCATCGTGCTGTAGCGGGCGAGGATGCGGCTCTCGGCCCCGAACGTCTTGATGGTTTCGTAATTGATCAAAGCATCGATGCTCAGGCCGGCGGCGTCCGAATCCGCATCGTTCAGCGCGCGCCGGTGGCGAATGCGCCAATCGGAAATGGTAAAAGTAAAAAGGATATAGACGGCGATTGTGATGACCGTCACGCCAGCCAGATGCCAGTTAAAGCGGCTGGTCAAGACGATGGCGGCGAGGACCAGCTCCAATAGAGTCGGGCCCAGGTTGAAGACCACACTTCGCAGCAGAAAGTCGGTAGAACGCGCGCCACGATCAATGACCCTGGCTAAGGTGCCGGTCTGTTTGCTCTGGTGGAAATTCACCGACAGAGACATCGCGTGACCGAAGGCTTCGACCGCCGATTGAGCCAGAGCGGTTTGCGACACTGGCGTGAAGATCGCATCGCGCAGGTAGGGGGCGGTTCCGGATATGAAGCGCAACGCGACCCAGCCAAGCATCAGGCCGGCAAAAGCGATAAAGACCGTCTCGCCGCCATTGCGCCCGCGGTTGAGCTGGTCAATCGCGCCCTGGATCAGCAAGGGGCCTAATACGCCAGTGAGCTTGCCGACGAGGACCAGGCCAAGAGAAAAACTCAGGCGCGTTTTCAAACCCGATGCTTTTGACCTCATCACAAGTCGTACCAGATCGGCCATAGATGTCCAGAAACTGAACCGGCTCGCAGGCTGGGCGATGGCTCCAGGGATAGCCATTCTACGGTCGTTGGGAGTGTGATCTCTCATTTCTCGTTCGCCTGTGTGGGCATGATCAGGGTGGTCTGAATGCCTCCGCCGGGGGTCAGCCAGTTTAGCCGCCAGGCCCGATCAATAAGTTCCGCATGAAAAGCCGTGCCAGCTAAAGGCTGTGCATCAGAAATGTCGATGTCGGTTGCATCATGGCCACCATTGCTGGAAATCTCAATGTGATGGCGACCGCCCGCAAGCGGCTCGTTAAAGGCCAGAGAAAAGCGGGCGTTGTCGTCGCTGTGGATCTGCCCGCGTAAACGTCCATCAGCCCGCACAGCGACGAGGCTTTTTGCGCGGGCCGTGCCTGAAACCACCGTGCCTCCCCGGCGGTCAAAATCGATCGCCAGTATAAGTGGTTTAGGCCCAAACGCGCCAATCACCTCTGCCCCAGATCCTGCGCGCAAGTTCACCCCCCGGCCATGAGGCGTGATGGCCAGATA
Source organism: Caulobacteraceae bacterium (assembly GCA_043742825.1). GTDB lineage: Bacteria > Pseudomonadota > Alphaproteobacteria > Caulobacterales > Caulobacteraceae > Acaudatibacter. The sequence continues at coordinate 26,993 of JAYTXQ010000181.1, forward strand.
CCCCTCAGATTGTAGCGTGCGACCTTCGACCTGCATGGAAAGGCCGAAGACTCTCAGCCCATCAGACGCTGGCAGTGACAATTTCCACGCCCCCTTGGCGTCAGCTTTTACTAGCTGGATAGCCCCCGCAGGCGAAGCCAACCGCACGTTACTGTCCGCCAGAGCCAATCCGTTCAGGGCCAGAGCGTCGGTGGGCAAACGCGTGACACTGATAAGCCTGGGCGGGAGTCGATAGGCGCTTTCGGCCGCCGACACCGCCTGCGGTGAGCTCACTGGTCCACTGTCATGGGCCCCGCAGCCGGCCAAGACCGATAGTGCCGCGCCGGCGACGATAAACCTGAATAGGACTGGGACGTGAATCGGCTAACCTTTCCTGTTGCGCCTTTGATATAGGGCAGGTGAACGCCGGGCGCACCCTGGCAGACTATTTGTTGGAGCGCTTCACCAATGTCCAGCCAGCCTCTGCCACCGCCTGGGCACATCCAGAGCCTTTGCGTCTATTGCGGTTCGTCCAATGTCGCAGACCCAAAATTATTGGCGGCGGCGGCCCGTCTGGGAACTGCCATCGCGGCTTCGGGGATGCGCCTGGTCTATGGCGGCGGTGGTGTGGGTTTGATGGGAGCCTGCGCCAGAGCCGCAAGTGCCAGTGGCGGCCGCGTGCTTGGGGTCATTCCAGAGTTTC
>JAYTXQ010000182.1:0-17365 GCA_043742825.1 Caulobacteraceae bacterium
GGATAGAAACGGTCGGCGGCCTCCATCGCCGCGTCGATCATTGAGGCCGTCTGGGCCATGCTGGGCCGTTCGCCATCCGGTAAAGCCATGGCGTGGCGAAAGATCACCTCTCCCTCTTCGGCCCAGATTTCGAAATGCCCCAGCCAAACTCGCTGGTTGATCAGGTTGACCAGTTCATGGGCCGAGCCGCGTAGGTCTGTCGCAGCCTTGAGGTCGATCGACAAGCACAGCTGAAGGCAGTCAGCTTCCGGCCGCCAGGCAAACCACAGCTCGAAGTCTTTCCAATCGCCGGTGAGGACAAAGGTTAATTCACCGTCGTTGCTGCGATCAAATTCGAGATTCTCAGCCGAAAGTACGCGCTCGACGACATCCAGGGGGTCAATCGCGATGAAACCGTCGTCTTCGTCAGGTTGGATGAAGTCCATGGGCCTTTCGGGTCCTTTGGTCTCGTGGTCAATCACGCGATGGCGAAACGCCCCATCGGAACGGTGAGTTACTTGGGCAATGACAAACAGGCTAGACTGCTTCGCGGTGCCCGTCTTGAGGGCTTAGTCGTTTTGTGCGGTTTTCAACTCAGCCAGTTCGGCGCGCAGGGCCGCGACCTCTAACTTGAGGACTTCATACTCGTCACGCCGGATGAGATCGAGATCCGCCACCCACTTGTCACTTTGGGCACGAAAGGCACTCTTGGCCTCTTCGCCTGCCGCCTGTGCCAGTCCGACAGCGGCCTGAGTAATCCTGGCCACCTCGTCCAAAAACGGATTTTGTGTTTGCATCGTCGTCCCATAACCTAAAACTCGGCCCAAAGCGACCCGTCAAGCTACACCTGGGCTTCGGAACCCGATATGACATCGTTATGGCGCTTCCCTTCCCCGATATCAGCCATGAGCTGATCACCCTGCCAGCATTGCATCTGGGCGGATATGACCTGGGACCATTTCCCATCCGTTGGTATGCCTTGGGCTTTATCGTCGGTATCCTGTTGGGTTGGCGCTATGCTGTTTCGCTCGTAAATACCCCCCGGATCTGGGGTGGACGCCAGTTTTCGCTTAACGCGGTCAAGGTCGATGACCTCGTCGTCTGGCTGACCTTTGGCATCATTCTGGGCGGGCGTATCGGCTATATTCTGTTTTACATGGTTCCCCTGCAGGATCAGCGAGCGGAACTGAGCATACACCCCTGGGTGGTGTTCGAGACCTGGAATGGCGGCATGAGTTTTCATGGTGGCCTGATCGGTGTGATCGTCGCGACCCTAGCCTTCGCGCGCCAAAACCGCGTGTCGGTACTGGACGTCGGCGATGTCATTGCGCCAGCCTTTCCCATCGGGATCTTCCTGGTTCGCATCGCCAATTTCATCAATGGCGAGCTTTGGGGGCGCACCACGCATGTGCCCTGGGGTATGGTGTTTTGTGGTCAACACCTTGCCACTGACCCTCAGGGCCAATGCATCGCCGGTTCGGAACCCAGACATCCAAGCCAGCTTTACGAGGCAGCCCTCGAGGGCTTGGTGTTGTTCTTCATCCTCAGGTGGGCCACCCACCGCGCCGCCTGGCTGCAAAAGCCCGGAGCGACTGCCGGACTTTTCCTGGTCGGTTACGCCTCGATGCGCATGAGTCTGGAAAACGTCCGCATGCCTGATGCCGGCTTTCGCGATCTCCCCTTCGGCCTGACCATGGGCATGATCCTGTCGGCCCCGATGCTTTTGGGCGGAGCCTTCCTACTCTGGCGAGCTTTTCTATCACGGCGAGCGCAGGTTGATGAGCCTCGTTGACCGTTTGATCGCGCGCATCGCGGCTGAGGGCGCCATCACTGTCGCGACCTTTATGGATGTCTGCCTGAACGACCCGCAAGAGGGGTATTACGCCACCCGACCACGCCTGGGTGCTGACGGAGATTTCATCACCGCGCCGCATGTTTCCCAGATGTTTGGCGAGATGATTGGCCTGTGGGCTTTCGGCGTCTGGCAGCGGCTCGGCCAGCCACCTCGCGTCCAACTGGTGGAAATGGGTCCTGGTGACGCAACGCTCATCGGCGATGTGTTGCGTGCCGCAAGGGCCTTTGCCCCCTTTCACGCTGCCATCGAGCTATGGTTGGTGGAGACAAGCCGGCCACTGCGCCGCCTGCAGGAGGCCGCGCTTGCGAACGTCTTCGCTGCTAAATGGGTCACATCGCTGGCGGAGATACCTCAGGACACGCCGATCATTCTACTGGCCAATGAGGTTCTCGATTGCCTGCCCATATCCCAATTTGAGAAAACCGATCAGGGTTGGCGCGAGCGATGTATCACTAAAGGTTGGCAGACTGACAGCCAAACGGGATTGGTTTGGGTCTTGGCTGACGCCGTTTCTGTGTTTGCCGGCGAGCCCTGGCAGAGCGCACCGGTCGGCGCAGTACGCGAAACCTCGGACCAACTGGTAGACATGGGGACCGAGATTGGCAACGTGGTCGCCACCTCAGGCGGCGCGGCTCTGATGATTGACTACGGCTGTGCCGAACCGGGTTTTGGCGATACCCTGCAAGCCTTGGTTCGGCACAAAAAGCAGCCGGCGCTGCGATGTCCAGGCGAAGCGGACCTGACAGCCCACGTGGACTTTCCCGCCTTTCTAGCCGCCGCCCGCCACAACAAGACGGTTCAGACCGCCCTCAGCACCCAGGGCGATTTTCTCCGCTCTCAAGGCATCGAAATGCGGGCTGAGGCTTTGGCCGCCGCCAATCCGAGCCAAAAAGATGTGATCAACCGACAGGTCGCCCGTCTGATCTCTGCCGAAGGCATGGGCGAGCTCTTCAAGGTAGCCTGCATCTGCCCCCGTGGTGATTTTCCAACAGGTTCTGAGGTCCTCAAATGACGCTACCGTTTCTGACCTCGCCGATTTTGTCTGCAGTTGCAGGCGTCCGACATGGGTTTTTCACCCGTCGGGGGGGCGTTTCGACAGGGATTTATGCCAGCCTCAATCTGGGACGGGGGTCGGATGATGATCAGGCCCATGTGGCAGAAAACTATGCCAAGGTCGCGGCCGCCTTTGGTGTCGAGGCCCGGGCTGTGAATACCTGCTGGCAAATCCACTCGGCCCGGGTTGTCGTCGCGAGGCAGGCTGTCGCGGAGTGTCGACCCGAGGCTGACGGGGTCATCGCCGGCCAACCTGGCCTTGTCTGCGGGGCCTTGTCTGCGGACTGCGCGCCGGTCTTGATTGCCGACCCCGCAGCGCGCGTCGTTGGCGCAGTCCATGCTGGCTGGCGCGGCGCACTTGATGGGGTGATCCAGGCGGCGGTGGACGCTATGGTGGCTTTGGGTGGCGACCCCGGCCGAATGGTCGCGGCGGTCGGACCCTGCATTGGCCCGGCATCATATGAGGTCGGCATGGAGTTCCTGGAGACCTTTACCGCCCACGACCCGGCCTGGGCTGGTTTCTTTGACATGGCAGGCAGCCCGGATAAGCGATTGTTCAACCTGCCGGGTTTCGTATTAGGTCAGCTGGCGAAAGCCGGCGTTGCCCACCGAGAGTGGATCGGTCGCGACACCTGCGCCGAGGCCGACGAATTCTATTCCAACCGAAGAGCGTTCAAGCGTGGAGAGTCAGACTATGGACGCTTGATCTCTGCGATCATGCTCGAACCCTGAGAGATTGCGGCCCCCCATAAGGGGTTAAGGACAGGGCTGCCGATTTTGGCTTTGCGTTGACAGGGACTTGCTCCGTGGACCGACACTGCTAGAAGCCAGCCACAGACACTGCGTTTCTTATGATTGCGCCTGCGGGGAACCCCACATGAAGCTGCTGGCCGGCAACTCCAATCGTCCTCTCGCCGAGGCGATTGCGCAATCCCTCGACCTGCCGCTGACGCGGGCGGAGGTGAAACGCTTTGCCGATAACGAGGCCTGGGTGACCATCGACGAGAACGTACGCGGCGAAGATGTGTTTTTGATCCAGTCCACCAGCTTTCCGGCAAACGATAATCTGATGGAGATGCTGGTTTGCATTGACGCCCTCAAGCGGGCGTCGGCCAGGCGGATTACAGCCGTTACTCCGTATTTTGGCTATTCGCGTCAGGACCGAAAGACCGGAGGTCGGACGCCGATTTCAGCAAAACTGGTTGCCAATCTGATCACCCGTGCCGGCGCTGACCGGGTGCTGACGATGGACCTGCACTCTGGTCAGATCCAAGGCTTTTTCGATATCCCGACTGACAACCTGCAGGCCGCGCCGCTGATGGCTGCCGACGTCAAGGCCCATTACAGCAAGTGCGATGAGCTATTGATCGTTTCTCCCGACGTCGGCGGTGTTGTGCGTGCCCTGACTCTGGCTAGTCGGTTAAAGGCCGGCCTGGCCATTGTCGATAAGCGGCGCCAGGGCCCTGGGGTTTCGGAAGTGGCCAATATCATCGGGGATGTGGCGGGGCGCAGACTGATCATCTTCGACGACATTGTCGATTCAGGCACCACGCTTTGCAGCGCGGCGCAGTCATTGGTGGAGGCTGGCGCGGCAGAGGTTTCGGCCTACATCATCCACGGTGTGCTTTCAGGCGAGGCGATTAATCGGGTGAACAATTCGGTACTCAAGGAGCTGGTGATCACAGATTCCATTCAGGCCCATGGGCACCACAAGGATGAGGGCAAGATTCGTACCGTGAGCTGCGCGCGCCTCATCGGCGAGGCCATTCGCAGAATTGCCAACGAGGAATCCGTTTCAAAGCTGTTTGACTGAGCCTAAAACCGCGCGCCGTCACAATGTCGCCAGCCGGGCGCGCCATGGATGCCTTTAGGGGCTAGGTTTTGTGGAGACCGATACGTAATGAAGGCAGCCCCAGTGCCAAAATGGATAATGTTCCTGGTCTTGGCGACAGCTATTATGGCAACGCCAGGCCTGCCTTTGCTGGCGAGGTCGAAACCGCCTGTGGTTGAGCCTCCACCTCCTCCTCCCCCGCCCGCACCGGCCGGTCCAGTAGGATTGCCCGCAGCCGTGATCACTGATGCGGCTTTCTATGAGGCCTACGTGCAGCGTGTTGCGGGTCTGTCACCGAGCTTTAGTGACGCCAGATCGGTGGCTGACACTTTGCGTTCGGCGGCGTCCTTCGACCCTAAGACACTCACCCGGGGGGCGGTGGCCTATGGAGCTATCGCTGCCCTGGGTAGCCGATCCTTTGTCGCGAGCGTTCGCGCGGCAGGAAACTCTCCGGAAAATCGCCGATTGCTGGTGGATTATCTGATCGCCGACCCCGCCTATGCTCAAAGCTTCGACGGCTCGCAATTGGCCGCAGGTCTGGCTAGGCGTGGCCTTGCTGATGGCGGTCTGAGGCTGACCGCTCTTGGCCGGGCGGTCCAGCAGATGGCCTATCAGGTTCAGCACCAAGCCTGGTCAAAGGTCGAGGTTGTGGATCGGCCTGGCCGGCTTTCGGCTATCGAACATGGTGGAGTCGATGCCGTCCCACCGACCGGGGAGAGGCTCGATGCCTTGGCCAGGGCTGCCACAGGGATTGACGTTCCGGTGGACGCCGTCGAGCCGGCAAAACCCCCGTTTGCCCCACTTGTGCTTCGGTCTGTGCAACTAGCGGCCCTGGCCGCTTTGGGAGAAGCGAACGACAAAACCTACAGCCGCCTGACGAGCGTTACGGCGGAAAGCGATACCCAAAGCTGCCTCTACCGGGCGAGGTTGAACCTGTACCAATGTCTGGCCGTGGCCAAGCCCGAGTACGAAGACATATTTTGCATGGGCCGCCACAGCCTCAACGATCCCGGCCTTTGCCTGGCGCGTAATTCCGGTGTCGAGATTCCGGTTGAGGTGGTCCCTGAAAAGCCGGCTCCCGCGAAAAAACTGATCCACGGCCACCGCCGGCATCACGCTTGAGCTTTTGGTGCCCCTATCTGGGCGCGCGTTTGGCCAGGATCCTTTGCAGAGTGCGGCGATGCATGTTCAGACGCCTGGCAGTTTCGGAGACATTCTGTTTGCACAGCTCATACACGCGTTGGATATGTTCCCACCGCACCCGGTCGGCACTCATTGGATTTTCCGGCGGCGAGGGTGCAGGCAGTGTGTCAGTGGCCAACAGTGCATTGACCACATCGTCGGCGTCCGCAGGCTTGGCCAGGTAGTCCACCACACCGGCTTTCACCGCGGCGACAGCGGTGGGGATATTGCCGTAGCCCGTAAGCATGATGATGCGCGCATCCGGTCGAGCGCGGCGCAGGTGTTCGACAACCGAAAGTCCCGAACCGTCGCCTAACCGCATATCCAGAACCGCAAACGCCGGCGGAGCTTTGTTAACGGCGGCCATGGCTTCAGCTACGGTCTCCACCAAAATTGTATCGAAACCACGCGATTGCAGGGCCCGCCCCAGGCGTGTGCGCAAAGTGGCGTCGTCATCAAGTAACAGGAGGCTGCGGTCTGGAATGACCTCCAGATCGTTAGCGGATTGCGTCATGAGCTGGACCCTTTCGACCGGTTGAGTTTGCATCTTGACCCTTTTCTGATGAGCTGGAAACTAGTTTACTATCGGAAAGTGTGATCGGACGAAAAATTTTGCGTGCCGATCTGATGCAATCGATGTCGGCACCGTGCAAAGATAGAAATCGAGCTTTCGCCAAAAGTGATTGACAGCTTTAGGGCCCAAACCGGGCTTGCGATCCACTGCCCATGCTTTCGAACTCTTCGGCTTGGATATCGACGCGTTGCCAGCGCGCCGTGACGATGGCTCCACCGGACGGGCCATTGCGGAATCGCACCTGCGCGTGGGTCCGTTCAAGCAAGGTCTTGGCGATGAAAAAGCCCAGACCCAGGCCGGTATGGCCTGTTCGCGACTGTTCGGGCCCCGGGCGGCTGGTCACATAGGGCTCGCCCAACCGGGCCAAAATCTCCGGTGCGAACCCCGGTCCATCGTCCCTCACCTCGACGGCAATACTCTTGTCGCCAAATCGCGCGGTCACAAGGATCTCGCTGTGGGCGAAATCAAAAGCGTTCTCGACAATCGTGGTCAAAGCGTGTGCGATCTCAGGCTGGCGCCAAATCTCCGGCGCGGTGGCTCCAGGTGGGCCCCAGACGAGGGCTTCGACGCGCAGGTCAGATTTGCCAGCCCAGGGTTCGACGACTTCGGTAACCAACTGTAGCAGACTCATCCGCTCATGCAGTGCATCGGCCAGTTCAGGCTTGTCGGTCAGCCGTTTGAGAATGTCGCGGCACCGCTGGGCTTGAGCCACTAAGAGCCAGGCATCATCCTTTTGCGGCCCGTCGCCCAGGTCTCGCGCCAGCTCCTTGGCAACCACCGAGATCGTCGCCAATGGGGTGCCCAATTCGTGGGCTGCGGCGGCTGCAAGCCCTCCCAGCGCGGATAGCTTTTGTTCCCGTGACAAGATCGCCTCAATAACCTGCAGCGCCAGATAGGTTCGAGCAGCCTCAACTGAAGCCCAGGCCGACGCCGTGGCGCTAAAGATGATGGTCAGGATTAACCCCACCGCTTGGCCGACGTTATAGATAAACGGCAGCTGTAGCTCCTGACCGACTTTCCACGGCATGGGGGCGGCAAAAAATAACAACAACAGTGTCATGACGATGGACAACACTGTCATGAATAAAGCGTGACCAATCCAGCGACTACCAGACGCCATAGTGACGGGGCCGACGATGAACAGCAAAAACGGATTGGCTACCCCGCCAGTCAGGAGAAACAGACCGCCAAGGACCAGGACGTCGAAACTAAGCTGGGCGGTCAGCTCCCAGGGTTTTGCCGAACGGCGACTGGCGGGTGACAAAGCCAGTGCGATATTGAAACACACCGCTGCAGCGATAATCGTCATGCAGGATAAGACTGGAACGTTCACCCGTAGAACCAGCCAACAGATCAATACGGTGCCGGTCTGCCCGATGATGGTTACCCATCGTAGCATGATCATGGTACGCATGCGCACGAGCGCGTAGCCGGTCTGAGCTTGCTGTGTGTCGTCCTGAGACGTATCGAGGACCCGACGGGTTGATCCAAAGGGCTCAACGCCCCGACGAGAAGGGTTCATCGATGTTTTTGCTCGCAACTTTGCACCCCGACACCCGCAGCGCACCAGCCTGTTTGCGAGGTGTGGCACCATGACGCAAGGTCTAAGACGGCTATTCGCTCTGGCCACTGTGGTCGGTCTGGTTCTCGCAGCTGCGGTCTTGTGGCAGGCGCGACCGTTGAACCGTTCGATCCCCCCCTTGCAGTCGGCGATTGGCGGTGACTTCCACCTTATCGATCAAAACGGCACTGCGATGGACGCGAAAGTCCTGCGTGGGAAATGGACCGCAGTCTATTTTGGCTACAGTTTTTGCCCGGACGCCTGCCCAATGACCCTGTCGGCGCTGGCTCAGACTCAAACGGTATTGGCGGCGGCGTCGCGACGCCTTGACGTCGTTTTTATCACCGTCGACCCAGCGCGAGATACACCTGCACAACTGAAGACCTATCTGACCAGTCCGTCTTTTCCAAAGGGCACGACGGGGCTCACGGGAACAGAGGCCCAGGTCGCCCAAGTTGCGAAGGCCTATCATGTCTGGTTCAAGCCTTCAGACCATAGCGCCAATTATAGCGTCGATCACACTTCAGTGGTCTATCTCATGGGGCCTGACGGAGCTTTTCGTGTTCCCATAGGTTTTGGCTTGCCTCCCGGCGAAATGGCCCAGCAAATCCGTCAGGCGATGGATCGCGGCTGAGCTGCGAGGCCGGTTCGCAAAGCTGGACACGATGACGCACTGCGGCCATAGTGCTGCGTTGCACAAAGTTGAGGGTCGATGCTCTATTCACTTCACGAGGCCGCATATCGTTCGGCAACCCCTTTGCGGGTGGCGGCGGAACTTACGCGCACGTTCTGGAACTCGCCGCTGAACATCATGGGTCAGTCCGCCCTTGGTCGCTCCGCCTTTGCGGCCGCCGATCTGACAGCCAATATCACGCGCCGATATTTCAAACCGGCATGGCGTATTGATCAGGTCGATGTCGGCGGTCATGACGTGCGGGTCGAGATGCACACGCCTTGGGCGACGCCATGGGTAAAACTTCGCCATTTTCAGCGCGACCAACAAGGTCTAGCCGCCGCCGGTGCCAAAACCGACAATCCTGCCGTGGTCATTGTGGCCCCTTTATCGGGGCATTTCGCTACCCTGTTGCGCGGCACAGTTGCGGGCTTTCTGAAGGACCAGGATGTCTATGTCACCGACTGGGTAAATGCGCGCGATGTACCGATTATCGAAGGTAGATTTGATTTTCACGACTATATCGACACGGTAATCCAATTGCTGCGCCACGTCGGCGAACGCGCCCACGTTGTGGCTGTATGCCAGCCTGGGCCGCCCGTTCTGGCGGCAGCGGCACTCATGTCTGAGGACAACGATCCCTTGCGTCCCGCCAGCCTGACTTTGATGGGCTCGCCGATAGATGCGCGGTTTGCCCCTACAGTGACCAATCGTCTGGCCGAGGCGCGACCCTTCACCTGGTTTGAGTCAAACATGATTCATACCGTTCCGGCCCCCTATGCCGGCCTGTTACGCCGGGTCTATCCGGGCTTTGTGCAGCTATTCAGTTTCATGTCGATGAACGCGGAATTGCATCAGGAGGCGCACCGCAAATACTTCGCCGACATGGTCAAGGGCGACGGCGATTCCAGCGACAAGCACCGGGAATTTTATGATGAATACCTATCGGTCCTCGACCTGACTGAAGAATTCTATCTGCAAACCGTGGACATCGTCTTTCAGCGCCACCTCTTGGCCAAGGGCGAACTTGTGCATCGCGGTAGAGCTGTGGACCTGGGGTCCGTTACCGATATCGCCATCATGACTGTTGAGGGCGAAAAGGACGATATTTCCGGGGTCGGCCAGACCCAGGCGGCACACGCTCTGTGTGGCAACGCCCCAAAGGCCCTTGCAGAGCTTTATGTACAGCCAGATGTCGGCCACTATGGCGTGTTCAATGGCCGCCGCTTTGTCGATGAGATCTACCCGCGTGTGCATGCATTCATTGATCGCGCCCAGCACGCGGCCCAATCGGTCTAGAGCGGGATTTAGGTGCCCACCCTGTTTGGCAAGCGCTATGCCGACGGTCAAAGGCTCGAAATCGAAGGTGTGCCTCTGCGACTGAAGGTCAACCTGCGCGCACGTCGAATCACTCTGCGAATAGATGCCCTGGCCCGTGAGGCCGTGGCTGTCGCCCCCTCAATTTCGGCTCTTAGTCGCGCCGTCAATTTTGCCATAGAGCGCAAAACCTGGCTTCACACGCGACTGGCATCCCTGCCCGCGTCCGTTGCGCTGACCCAGGCTACAACAGTTGATGTCTTTGGCAGCCCTTATGCCCTTGTGCCGGATGGACGCCGTCCGAGTCTACAACCGGGGACAGCAGATCAGGTGGGCCGCCTGACGGGCTGTGGCGACGGGCAGATTGACGCTCAGCTTGTGGTACGGGCCCTTAAACTTGAAGCCCGCCGGGTCTTTGGCGCTCAGGCCCAGATCCATTGCCAGGCCTTAGGCGTGGCGACGCCGCCAATTCTACTCACCGACACCAAATCTCGCTGGGGATCCTGCGTGTCCGCAGCGACAGGCAGGGCCGCACAGATACGCCTTTCCTGGCGTCTGGCCATGGCCCCATTTGAGGTCGCCGACTATGTGGTCGCTCACGAATGCGCCCATTTGCGCGAAGCCAATCACGGCCCGGCTTTCTGGGCCCTCACCCAGCAGCTTGTGGGAAACGAAAAGCCCCATCGAGCCTGGCTCCGCGCCCATGGTCAAAGCCTGCACAACTTTGGTGCTGCCTAAAACGGAGGGTCGGCTGGAGGTGTCGAAGGGCGGAGCAGATGGCGCGAAAACAGCGATTGCGTGGGCGGGGGCGTTTCAGCATCGGGACCAGACGTGGCCCCAGCCTGACTCGAATCCAGGACATCACCTATGGTGTCTGGCCCGGTAGCGGCGAGAGCGCCAGGGATCGGCTGCGCTTGTAGATGCGGCAGTGCGCCGGTCATGAAATTGCGCCAGATCTCGGCCGGGGCCGCGCCTCCGGTGACCCTTTTCATCGCGGTGTTGTCGTCTCGCCCAACCCAGACGGCGGCGGTGAAGCCTCCGGTGTAACCAATGAACCAGGCGTCGCGATAATCGCTTGTTGTCCCGGTCTTGCCGGCCAGATCATAGCCGCCGATGCGGGCCCGTGCGCCGGTGCCCGAGATAAGCACTTGGCGCATCATCTGCACCATATAGGGAAGTGCCGGTTGGCCGATTGCGTCGATCCGGGGTGGTGTGCGCCGATCCACCAGGGTGCGGCCCGTAGCGGTTCTGATTCGCTCCAAACCATAGGCACGGACCGCAAAGCCACCGTTGGCGAATGTGTCGTAGGCTTGAGCCATTTCCATCGGACTGACCTCAACTGCGCCTAAGGCCATCGAGGGATCGGTCTGGATGTTCGAGGTAATCCCCAGCCGGTGGGCAACCGCCGCGACTTTGTCGGTGCCCACCTGGTTGGCCAGGCGTGCGGCAACAGTGTTTACCGACTGGGCCAGCGCGGTCTGCAGGTTGATTTGCCCTAGATATTTGCCGGTATAGTTGCGCGGGGTCCAATTGCGGATGGTGATCGGCTCATCGACCACAGACTCACTTGGGGTATGACCGGCCTCCATGGCCGCCAGATAGACAAACGGCTTGAACGCTGACCCAGCCTGGCGTCTGGCAGCGGTTGCGCGATCAAACTGGCTGTCGGCATAATTGGCCCCGCCGACATAGGCACGAACCCGGCCGCTACCGTCCAGAGCGACCAGCGCTCCCTGGCCGACACCCTGTGCGGTATGGGCGGCAACGCCTTCGCGGATCGCGCGCTCGGCCAACATTTGGATCGGCAAGTCTAAGGTGGTTTCGACGATCAGGTCTTCGGTGGGCTCACCGACCTGAGCGCGGACTTGGCTATCTAGCCAATCGACGAAATACTGCGCTCTTTGGCCCACCATAGTGGCCGAGACATGGACCGGTTCACGAAAGGCCTCGTCCCTTTGGGCGGCGGTGATCAGACCGGTGCGCGCCATCTCGCCTAGCACCAGGGTGGCTCGTTTTGCCGCCCGCTCGCTATTGGCGGCAGGGTTATAGCGTGATGGCCCCTTCATTGTCGCTGCCAGAAGGGCCGCCTCGCCCAGGGTCAGGCCCGTGGCCGGCTTGTTGAAATACCTTTGTGACGCAGCCTCAATCCCTGTCGCGCCACCGCCGAAACTGACGCGGTTCAGATACAGGGCCAGGATCTGTTTCTTCGAAAAATGCGACTCCAACCATACCGACAGGATCAGTTCCTGTGCCTTGCGGCGATACGTCTGAGCCGGCGTGAGAAACAGGTTGCGGGCCAATTGTTGGGTGATCGTCGACCCACCCCGCAGAGCCGCACCGCGGTGGCTGAGGTTGTAGATTTCCGAGCGCGCCATACCCCACGGATTGAAACCAAAATGATGGTAAAACTGCCTGTCCTCGATGGCGACAAAGGCGGCGGGCACATAGGCTGGCAAGGCGTCAATGTCAGCAGGCGGCGCATATTGACTGCCGCGCACTCCGATCACTGCGCCAGAACGGTCCAGATAGGTAATCGAAGGCTGGTGGTGCACATCATAAAGCTTAGAGGTATCGGGCAGATCAGTTGCGAACACCGCCAGAAAGCCGCCGATGGCGATCAGGCCCCAGACCCCAAGGACCACGGTCCAATAGACCAGGGCCTGAAGCGGGGTGCGCCGGCGTACAGACGCGCCGCGCGAGCGGCCGGTCGGGTTGACCATAGAGCTTTCCTTGTAGGGGCTTCAACGCCCTCATACCTGAAGCGGGTCATGGGCTCCAGACGGTTGAAGAAGGCTTAAGCCCACACCTTCCTGTTCGAACCCCGCCCTGCCATAAGAGCCCGTGCCGACCACCCTTGATTCCGCCCTGGAAATACTGCGCCGCGTCTTCGGCCACCCGCAATTTCGTGGGCTGCAGGCGCAGGTCATCAACGAGGTTCTGGCCGGGCGCAATGCCATGGCGGTCTTGCCCACGGGGGGCGGCAAGAGCGTCTGCTACCAGATCCCCGCCATGCTGCGCCCAGGCGTCGGCTTGGTGGTTTCCCCGCTTATCGCCTTGATGTCCGATCAGGTCGAGGCCCTGAAACAGGCTGGGGTTACAGCCGCGCGCATGGATTCAGGACTCTCGCCAGATGAGCGCGATGCGACTTGGCGCGACTTAGCGGCCGGAAAGCTTGACCTGATCTACCTCTCGCCCGAGGGTCTGATGCAGCCCTGGGCGCTTGAGCGGCTGGCCAGTGTGCAGCTTTCGCTGATCGCCGTGGATGAGGCGCACTGCGTCAGCCAGTGGGGTCATGATTTTCGCCCCGAGTACCGTAGTCTTGGGCGTCTGGCCGGGCTGTTCCCCGGCGTCCCACGTCTGGCGGTTACGGCCACCGCAGACGCTCGCACCCGCGAGGACATCCGCAGCGAGCTTTGCTTGAAGGACGCCGCGCAATTCGTCGCCAGCTTTGCCCGCCCGGAATTGGCCCTAAAGGCTGAACGTAAACATGGCGCGCAGGCGCGCGTCGTTACCTTGGTCAAAGCGCGACGCGGCAGTTCCGGCATCGTCTATGCGGGCTCACGCGACGGCACTGAGGAATTGGCGAAAAAGTTATCAACCGAGGGCATTCCTGCCCTTGCCTATCACGCTGGCCTGGACAAGACCCTGCGCGCTGAGCGGCTGAGCTGGTTCCTCGCAGAAGATGCGGCGGTCATGGTCGCCACCATCGCTTTTGGCATGGGCATAGACAAACCCGACGTTCGGTTCGTCATTCATGCTGATCCGCCCGCTGCCATCGAGGCCTATTGGCAGGAAATCGGCCGCGCCGGTCGTGACGGTATTCCGGCCGAAGGCATCACGCTCTATAGCCCCTCGGATATGGCCTGGGCGCTTGAGCGCATTCGCCGCCGCGACCTTCCCGACGACGTCGCTCAGGTGCAGGTCCGCAAGGTGAGCCAGCTCTACGCCCTGTTAGAGGGCAGCACCTGCCGCGCCGCCGGCGTACGCCGCTATTTTGGCGAGCTAAATGTTGAGCCTTGCGGGGTGTGCGACAACTGCCTCACGCCGCCCAAGGGGATGGATGTCACACTGTTGGCACAAAAGGCCCTCTCTGCCGTGCACAGGCTAGGTGGGCGGTTTGGCCGGGGGCGTCTGGCCGACCATCTGCTGGGCAAGACCCCCGGGGTCAGCGAACATGAAGCCTCAATGTCCACCTTCGGCATCGGTCAGGACCTGAGCGCCCCAGCGTGGCGCAATCTGATTGACCAGTTACTTTTCGAGGGCCTGCTGGTGGAAGACCCCAACGATGGCCGTCCCCTGGTCACACTGGGCGACGCCGGTGTCGTTCGCGCCGTCTATCGTGGCGAACATCGGATCACCGGTCGCGACCCGGCCCAGCGCCCGGAAAAACCGGCGCGGCAGAAACGCAGTTCTCCCGCGCCACCGGCAACTTTGGCCGGCCAGGACCAGACGCTGTTTGACGCCCTGCGCACTTGGCGCCGCGAGGAGGCCGCCCGCCAGCGCCTGCCCCCTTACGTCATCTTCCATGACCGCGCCCTGGCCGAAATCGCCCGCCTGCGGCCGAAATCAAAGTCGGACCTGGCGCTGGTCAATGGCGTCGGTCAGGGCAAGCTGGATCGGTATGGCGAAGCGGTGTTGGGATTGGTGCGCGCGGGCTGAACCGCAAGCGGCGCACCGACCCGGTACTGTCATTGCGTCGCCCGACTCTCGGTCAATCGAGGACCTGAAGTCCATTCTCAACGGCCCAAACCCGTAGGGCGGCCAATGTTCGGTCCTGCCTAAATTTGCACCAGACCTGGGTCAATCCAACCCGATCACTCCATGATCGAAACTGCCGGTGGGCTCCGCGTTTGTGGAAATGGCTGCGCATCAGCTCATTGTCCTGCGGTCGGGCCTCATGCACAAAGTCCAGGACCAATGAACGCCCAAGGTCCAGTTCGCGCCGGTCGAGCATGGACAGGTAGAGATCGATGTTGTCGATAACGTTGAGTAACTCGTTTTCGATTCCCGAAATGTCGGGATCGGTTTGAAAATAGAAGGTACCGGTGCGCAGGCAGACAAAGGCACCGAACTCTTGGTTCTGGCCGACGTCAGCGAACTCATACGCGTCGAGGAGGTCGGTCATCTTCACCGACAGTGGTGGTTTCGAAGCCAAGAATACCCCGTGTTCGACGTAAACGCCGCCAGACAATAGAACCGCTGGCTAACCGATCAGGCGTAAAGTTTACCCCCCGAAATATCCACCGCCGCATCGAGCGCTTTGCCCTGGATGAACGCCTACATGGGTTCCATCAGATCACCCATCAGGGCGGGTGAACAGGTCATTTGCGTCATCAGCGTGGTTGACGCTTTATCACGCGGCGGTGGTGATCGGGCTTGAGATGATCACCAGATGATGCCACAAAACGTGCCCATTGTTTAGAGGTGAGACCATGCGGACAACACTCGCTCTTGATGATGACCTGCTCGCCCAGGCTCAGGACTATACGGGCCTGAAGGAGAAATCGGCTCTCGTTCGCGAGGCGTTGGTCGCGCTCGTTGAGCGGGAAGCCGGTCGCCGGTTGGCCCTCCTGGGCGGCACGATGCCCGCAGCGACAGCCCCGCCGAGGCGCAGGCATCGACCCGGATGATTCTGGTCGATACTTCGATCTGGATCAGCCACCTGCGCGAAGCGGACTTTGCACTGATCGGGTATTTAGGGACCAGTCGCGTGCTGACCCACCCTTTCGTCATCGGCGAACTAGCAATGGGTCATTTAGCTCGGCGCGAACCCTTTCTTACTGAATTGCAACGTCTGCCGCGATCACCGGTGGCGACGGACACTGAGGCATTGCGCTTCATCGATCACCATCGGCTGGCGGCGCGTGGCATAGGCTATATCGCCGCACACCTTTTCGTCGCGACGCGCCGCGCCTTCGCCCTGGCTTGACGCTCTGGACGGCTGACAAGCGACTTCAGCGGATCGCCGCGTCACTGGGACTGGCCCTCGCCCCCTAGACGTCCACCGCTGCATCCAGCGCGTTAGCCTGGATGAACTCCCGCCGGGGTTCCACCAGATCCCCCATCAGGCGGGTGAACAGATCATCGGCGTCGTCGGCGTGGTTGACGCGGACTTGCAGCAGGGTGCGGGCAATGGAGTCCAGGGTGGTTTCCCACAGTTGGTCGGGGTTCATTTCGCCCAGGCCCGACGGTGGGCAACGAATATTACCGACCCGAAATCCGGGCCTCGGTTCTTGGTTGGTGCATTTTTCTTTGTGTTGCTCGACAACCTACTACATTTGTCGGAAGACTATTGCGTGCGATACTTGGCTAATATCTTCGTCGAATGGGGGTTGAGGTGACGACGCGTGACTGGTTCAGATTGGGTGCTGAACCATCGGGATTGCGGGCTCACGGCTTCCGTATCGGCGGGGGCGGCGCACATCAGGCGATGACGATGATGCTTCGGGATCTGACGCGGCTCCTATCCGGCGGCGCGGGTGATCTGGAATCCGTTAGGCGTCTGATCATTGAGAAAAACGCCCTCGGCAAGTCGACGGCGGCGGCCAAAGCCAGCGCCTTCCGGCACCTGAGAAACCTCTACGGTCCCGGTGCCCAGTCCACGGTCACCGACGCTCTGGCCATCCTCTGGGCCATCGATGCCGAGGGCCACCCCTTGCTGGCATTGCTCTGTGCCCTGGCGCGCGATCCGCTGTTGCGCGATAGCGCCGACGTGGTCATTGACGCTCGCACTGGTGCCCGCGTTGTAGCGAGCCAGATCGCCGAACACCTGGCCGCCATTCACCCCGGTCGTTTCAGCGCCGGCATGGTCGGCGGCATTTCCCGTAACTGCGCCTCATCGTGGACCCAAAGTGGGCACCTGACGGGCCGGGTGAAGAAGATCCGCACGCACCCCCATGCGACGCCAGTCACGGCAGCCTACGCGGCTCTGCTCGCTTCCTTGAGTGGCTTCGGCGGGCCGGCGCTTATCGCATCGCCATGGATGGATATCCTCGACGTGTCGACAAACGAGCGGCTTTCGCTGCTGCGCCGCGCCGAGTCGCGCGGATTGCTGCGTGTGCGCGCCGCAGGTGACGTCGTGGAGGTGGTGCTCGATCCGCTGCTGGCCCTTACCCGCGATCGGGCCGAGGCACCGGCGCATGTATAGCTTCGACGAAATCCTCGGGGCCTATCGGCGGCAAGTGGCCATCCCCTGGCGGCCCGACGCGCCGCCCTCAGCCCGCGTCTGGATGCTCTGGCATCCGCCGTCCATGCATTTGAAGATTACGGGCCGGCTCGGCGAGTTCGAGACTGCTACGCGCCAAGCCGGTCACGGCTGGACCAGCCTCGACCTGTCCCCT
>JAYTXQ010000183.1:0-3199 GCA_043742825.1 Caulobacteraceae bacterium
CAACCAGAACAAATCACTCATGGCGGTGTCCTCCTGACGCCGCCAGTGAATCAGATCATCTTCCCCTTGGGAATCCCTTTAATGGGTCCTGAGCCTAGACGAGGTCTCAGCCAAACTCTCCAAAGATCCCCAGGTTGCCTGGGCCCAGCCGATGCATCTCTATCATGGCCAGGGAGCGGCTACGGCTGCCAATGATCCCCTGTTTCGGGCTCAGCCAGCCGCGATTGAGTGGCGGCTGAACGACCTGCACCAGATCGCTACCGGCCACAAAGTCAGGGTCGCAGTCATTGACAGTATGGTCGAAGTCAATCACCCAGACCTCAAAGGCCAGGTAGAACTGCTGAAGAATTTCGTCAGCGGCCAGTCCGATGCCCCAGAGCGACACGGGACCGGCGTGGCGGGCATCATCGCGGCGCGGGCCGATAACGGCAGTGGTATTGCTGGTATTGCCCCCCAGGCTCGCCTCTTGGCGCTGCGCGCGTGTTGGCAGACGGCGCAGCGGCAGGTCGAAACGCTTTGTAACAGCCTCAGTCTCGCCGAGGCCCTGCATTTCGCCATCGATCATCAGGCGCAAGTGATCAACCTCAGCCTGAGTGGGCCGCAGGATGCCCTGCTTTCCAGGCTATTGGACATCGCCCGTCAACGCGGGATCACTGTGGTGGCGGCCTATGACACGGCATTGCCCCACGGGGGCTTTCCCGCCTCTCAGGCAGGCGTTATTGCCGTAGCGGAAGAGTCGCTGGAAGCGGTGCCTGCCGGCGTCTATAGAGCCCCGGGGCGGGATGTACCCACGACGCAGCCGGGTGGTAGATGGTTTCTGGTCAATGGTGCCTCATTTTCTGCGGCGCATGTCAGTGGCCTGATGGCTCTGGTACGCGAACGTTCTCGATACCCCCCTGGCGCCGCGAGCTTGCTGATTTCCAATCTGGGCGGCGGGAAAATCGACACATGCGCAACCTTGCTGAAAGTCGTCGGCCCCTGTGACTGTGCCTGTAGCCATCCCATCGGAGCGTCTGCGATCGCCCGCCAATAGCGTGAACCTGGCCGGTCGCTATGCTGCAATCGCCATCGGCCTCACATTGGGCCTGAGCTTGGCGCTGGCTTGTGGCAGAACAGCTCGCGCCCAGGTGCTCCTCAGCGCCGACCTCGTTACCGACTATCAATACCGAGCCGTGTCACTGAGCAACGGTCGCGCGGCTCTGAGTGTCAACTTCGCCTATGACCACCGCTCTGGCCTTTATGCTTCTGCCTCGGCCATCGGCGAAGACACGGCCAAATCGGGCCTGCGGATGTTGGGATATGTCGAGACCCTGGGACTGGCACGGCGCATTGGCTCGCGTCTGAGCTGGGACGTGGGCATTCGGCATATCGACACCACTCAATACGGCTATTACACGTATAAAATCCATAATACCGATCTGTATGCAGGATTGCGCGCGCGCCACCTGAGCGGTTATCTGGCATACTCTCCTGACTATTATGGGGCCGGTAACAGTACGCTCTACGCCGACCTTAGCGGCGACATCCCCCTGACACGGCGATTGCGCCTGTTTGGCCATGCGGGGGCCTTGACGCCTCTGTCGGGTCAGGGCGCACCTAGCAGTTACCGAGAGGGCTATGATTTGCGCGCCGGCGTGGCAGCCCACATTCAGCACCTGGAAATTCAGTTGGCATGGAGTCGTGCCCTGCCCGTCTATGGCTATTTGGCCGGATATAACTATCCCCATCATGCCCTGATGATGACGGCCAGCGTTTCTTACTAGGCCGATCCCAGTTCCACCCCCAATGAGTTCGTAACGACTATGACAATGCAAAAACGCCGTGTCGGCCAGTTCGAGGTTTCGGCCATTGGGCTGGGCTGTATGAGCCTGGCCAATGCCTACGGTCCGGCGCCGCCAAGAACTCAGGCCGAGCAGGTATTGTTTGGGGCCCTGGATGCCGGATACAGCTTTCTGGACACCGCTGCGGCCTATGGCATGGGTGACAACGAAACTCTGATCGGAGAGGTCCTGGGCCACCGCCGCAAGGATTTTGTGCTGGCTTCAAAATGTGGGATCACCAACGGCGATCGACGCGAGATCAATGGCCGGCCGGAGGTAATTCGAGCTACCTGCGAGGCCAGCCTGCAACGCCTGAAGACTGACGTCATCGATCTCTATTATCTGCACCGGTGGGACAGATCTGTACCCATCGAAGAGAGCGTTGGAGCGCTGGCCCAGTTGGTGAGCGAAGGGAAAATCCTCAGCATTGGTCTGTCAGAGGTGTCGGCACCGACCCTGCGACGCGCCCACGCCACCCACCCGATTGCCGCATTGCAGACTGAGTATTCTCCCTGGACGCGTAATCCAGAAATCGCCGTCTTAGGGGCCTGTCGCGAGCTGGGCATCGCTTTTGTTGCCTTCAGCCCAGTGGGACGTGGGTTTCTGGCCGGCAACGTCACTGACTCCTCGGCCTTGACGCCCGGGGACATGCGACTGGCCATGCCCAGATTTCAGGGCGAGGCCTTCGTGGCCAACCTGCGGCTCTATGCCGGGTTCGCCGCCCTGGCTGCAGACGCCGGATGCACGCCGGCGCAACTGTGCCTAGCCTGGCTATTGCAAAAAGACGAGATCATCGTTCCCATCCCCGGCACGGAAAATCCCGCCCACATGCTGGAAAACGCCGCAGCAGCCTCAATCACGCTGAGCAAGGATACCATCGCGAGATTGGAAGGCCTGGTAAACGCCCGCTCAGTCGTTGGGGAACGCTATGGCCCGGCGTTGCAGGCGGTCGTGGACACTGAAAGTTAGGGCGCGTCGTTTGTACTATCGGGAAAGGGCGCTCAGTAGACCCGATCAGGGCTGACCAGATCGCTGATCTCGGCGTGCGGTATAGCATCGCCTTCTCCGCCTTGCGCGTGCGGTTCGAGGTCCCCGATTCGGATTCTCCGGATTCTTGTCAAAATATTTCGCCAAACGTGGCCACTTTTTGGACCGTCTACGCACTCCTTTTATGAAGCGCCCGAATGTCTCGGTGCGTGGATAGCGTTTTCGAACACAAGGAACACTGCGATGCTTATCAAATGGATGGGGGCTGGCTTAACCGCCCTCGTGGCAGTCACCAGTTTGGGGGCGACGATCGCCTCAGCGAACCAATTGGGTGGGACCTATACCGTGTCTTTGACTGGGCAGGTCGCTAACTTCAACTATTTCAGTTTCAA
>JAYTXQ010000184.1:0-7174 GCA_043742825.1 Caulobacteraceae bacterium
GCACAGGTCGGATGGCCGCTGTAGGTATAGCCATGAATAAAGTCACCCCCCGCCTGCCTTAGGGTTTCGACGATGTGGTCGGCGACGCCGACGGCTGAAATGGGCAAGTAACCGGACGACAATCCCTTGGCCATCGAAACGATGTCTGGCTTGATGCCAAAATGCTGAAAGCCGAACATCTGGCCCAGGCGGCCAAAGCCACAAATGACCTCGTCGCAGATCAGCAGAATACCGTATTTGCGACAGATCGCTTCGATCTTTGGCCAATAGTCCGCATGCGGAATAATGACCCCCCCAGCGCCCTGAACAGGTTCGCCGATAAAGGCAGCGACGTTTTCTGGTCCGGCCTGTAAAATCAGTGCCTCGACGCTATCGGCAGCGCGAGCGGCAAAGTCGGCCGGCGTCTCGTCCTGCAGATGATCGCGGAAATAATACGGCTGCATGGCATGCTCAATGCCAGGCACCCAGGGGCCCCCTTGCGCCTGCATCGGCCCCATGCCGCCTAAGCTGACGCCGGCGATCGTGGATCCATGATAGGCGTTGGTGCGCGAAATCATGATCTGACGCTGCGGCTCACCCTTTTTTTGCCAATAATGCCGAGTCAGGCGCATCACCGTATCTATGGCTTCAGAGCCGGAATTGTTGAAGAAAACGTGCTGAAGGTTACCACCTAGCAGCTGTGCGATCTTGCTGGCCAGCATCACCGCTGGTGGATTAGATGTCTTGAAAAACGTATTGTAGTAGGGGAGTTCCAGCATCTGCTCGCGGGCGGCATCTGCCAGTTCGCTGCGCCCGTAGCCAACATTGACGCACCAGAGCCCGGCCATGCCGTCGAGGATCTGAGCCCCATCACCGTCATAGATATAGCACCCTTCGGCGCGGGTAATGATGCGACTGCCACCCAACTCTTGTTGCAGTCCATAGTCGGTCTGGGCAGGTAGATGGTGGGCAACGTCCAGTTGGCGCAGCTCAGCGATATCGTAATTGCGAAGAGTCAAATCCGGGTCCTCAGTCTGATCGTAAAGCACAGTCGAGCTCAGCTGTGCCGCGCAGGGCTGTGCCGAGCAATCGAAAAAACATTTGGCTGTGCGGGTTTTCATCGACGCCCCACTCGGGATGCCACTGCACCGCCAGAACCTTCGCACCGTTGACCGATGCTGAGACCGCCTCGATCAGGCCATCCGGGGCGTGAGCCTCTGGTTGCAAGCCGCTGCCCAACCGGTCCACACCTTGAAAATGGACAGATCTGACACTCAGCTGGTCACAGCCCAAAGCGCGATTAAGCATCCCACCCGGGGTGAGCCTAACGGGATGCTCGTGGTCGAACATCTGCCGAAATCCAACATCTGGCGGGGCATGGTGAGCCAGCAGGTCAGGGTGTCGGCTGGTATCGCGGCGCAGGCTGCCGCCAAAAGCAACATTGATTTCCTGCAGCCCACGACAGATACCGAAAACGGGCTTACCAGCATCGAGCATCGCCGCAATCAAGCTGAGGCTCATGCCGTCGCGGCCGGGGTCAAATGGGCCATCGCTTTGCTCTGTTGGGATGGGATCATAGCGTGTGATTTCAAGGTTTGACGGGCTGCCGGTAAGCAAAAGGCCATCCAGGCGCGGGACCACGTCAGCGGCTGTCATCAGATGGTCGAGATTGGGCACCAGCAGGCTGGCAACGTTTCCATATCGCATCGCCGGCTCGGCATAGCGATTCATCACCGCCTGGGCGGGTTCTTTTCCCACCTTGCGGGTGCAACAGACAATCCCCAAAACCGGGCGGCTCATGACAGCAACACTGCCGGCGAACAGGCATGCCACGACAGCCACACCGGTTCACCGATGACAAAGTCTTCCTGATCCCATCGAGTCAGGTTTGAACGCAGGGCCCGAACACTGCGCCCGCTTTCAAGGTCGATATCATAGACCGATTCACTGCCCAGATAGGTCATCTGGCGGATGTAGCCGGGTGCCAGATTGGCGCTTTCCGGAGCGTCATCCAGTTTCGGCCTTGCCAGACCCTCACCTCGTTTGTGCAGTGCCAGCTTTTCTGGGCGCAGGGCGACCCAGACTGCGGTGGACCTGGCCCCCGTAACCCCATGATCGAGATAGACCTTGCACGGTAATTGCGGACATTCCACCACGGCGTGGTCTGCTTCATCCACTGCCAACACCCCCTCGAACAGGTTTACCTGACCGATGAAATCGGCAACGAAACGACTGTTGGGGAACTCATACAGATCGCTGGGCGTCGCCACCTGTTGCAAAAGGCCCCGGTTCATCACCGCACAGCGGCTGGCCATGGCCAGAGCCTCGTCCTGGTCGTGGGTGACAATCAGGAAAGTGATCCCGACCTTTTCCTGCAACAGGGTCAATTCTGAACGCATGGCTTCGCGCAGCTTGGCGTCTAGGGCCGAAAGCGGTTCGTCCAGCAACAAGACGCGCGGCCGCTTAACCAGGGCCCGGGCCAGGGCCACGCGCTGGCGCTGACCGCCGGACAACTGATCTGTCTTGCGGCCACCAAGACCCCCAAGCTTGACCAGCTCCAGAGCCTCCTCGACCCGTGAGGAGCGTTCAGCGCGTTCGACCCCGTCCACCAGCAGGCCATAGGCGACATTGTCAGCCACGCTCATGTGCGGAAACACTGCATAGGATTGGAACACCATATTCACCGGCCGCTTGTTCGGCGGCGTCGTGCTGACGTCTTTGCCGTCAATCAGCACCCGGCCCTCACTCGGGGTTTCAAAGCCGGCAAGCAAGCGCAGAAGCGTCGTCTTGCCACAACCGGACGGACCCAGCAGGGCGAAAAATTCCCCTTCGGCAATGCTCATACTGACCTTATCGACTGCCAGGACCTTACCGTAACGCTTGCTGACATTCTCAAAGGTAATGATCGGCGCGGAAGACATCCCTAATGTCCCTCAACGGCGGTGACGGCATTGCGCTGAAACCGCAGGGCCAGGGCCGTCAGCGCCACGGTGAGCACGATCAGCATCGTCGATGCCGCATTAACCTCTGGGGTGACTGAAAACCGCACCATCGAATAGACCTTGACCGGAAATGTCACCGTGTCTGGCCCCGAGGTGAAAAAGGTAATCACAAAGTCATCCAGGCTGAGGGTAAAGGCCAACAGGGCACCGGCGACCAGACCGGGAGCCATATGCGGGATCAGGATATCCTTAAAGATGCGCCACTCGCCCGCGCCCAGATCCTTAGCGGCTTCTTCCAACTCGCGGTTGAAGCCCGCCAGGCGCCCGCGAATGACGATGGCAACGAAGCTAAACGAAAATGAGATGTGTGAGATGATGATCGCGCCCAGGTTGAGCGGCCAGATCAGGCCCGAAGGCCAGGGGAAAACCTGCGTGAAAAAGACCAGCATAGCCACGCCCATACAGATTTCCGGCACCACGATAGGCAAAGACAGCGCCCCCTCAAGAGCCGGCTTGAAGGGAAAACGAAATCGCCACAACATCAGGGCGGTTAATGCCCCCAGAATGACGCTGACCAGGGTCGATACTGCTGCGATGGTCAGGGAATTACCAAACGCGATGATCAGGTTCGTATCCGCAAAGGTCGCGGCATAGTATTTCAGTGTGAACCCACGCCAGACGATGTTGCGCTTGCTATCATTGAAGCTGAAAGCGATCAGGGCGGCGAGAGGGGCATAGAGAAACACCACCACGCCCAACATCCAGGCGCGCAATGGCCAACGGCGCAGATATTCAAGCGGCCCAGGAGGCGATATGACAGTGCGCATCTGGCTCATGCGGCTGCCGGCTTTCGCTCGCGTCCGACCACAGCCTGAACGGCGATTGCAGCAAAGGTCATGTACATCAGCAGGAACGACAGGGCGGCACCGAAGGGCCAGTCGTCGGCGCTGCGAAATTGCCGCTCTATGACATTGGCGATCATCTGGCTGTCTGGGCCGCCGAGCAGGTCCGGGGTCAGATATGCCCCTATGGACGGGATCAGGGTCACCAATACCCCCGAAATGATGCCCGGGATCGCCATAGGTATAACGACACGGCGAAAGGTGGTGAACTGACCGGCACCCAGGTCCAGGCTGGCCTCCAGCAGTGAGCGGTCCAATCGGTCCAGGGCCGCATAGAGGGGCAGGACCATAAACGGCAGTTGCACATAGACCAGTCCGAACACCACAGCGAAATTGTTGTGTAGCAAGGGCAGGGGATGAAACGCCCCAAGCGGGTGACCGGTCAAAGCTGTCAGGTGACCAATCGCGGACCACACCCAGCCAATGGCAAAATTGATATAGCCCTCGGTTCTCAAGACCGCCATCAGGGCATAGGTGCGGATCAGCAGATTGGTCCAAAACGGCAGCATAATCAGCAACAACAGCCAGGATTTGGTCTTGTCCGATGCAAAGGTAATGGCGATCGCCACTGGGAACCCGGCAATCAGGCACAGCACCGTGGTCAGGGCCGCAAACCAGATCGATTTGAATATAATGCCCAGGTAGAGGGGTTTGATCGCGTGAACATAATTGGCAAGCGTGCCGTCCACGGTGATCTGGGTCAGGCTGCTGTTATAGCCAAAACTATAAGTCCAGATGATTCCCAGCGGGATCAGGAAAAACGCAAAGAGCCAAACCACCGGAGGCACCGACAGGCTGGCAAATACCCCCTTGGCCCGGTGCCATGACTCTTCGCCACTCATGCCGCGAAGATCCGGGTTACGGTCTCATCATACAAATGTGCGCGGTCCATGCCCTCGAACTCACCGTATTCGCACTTGGCCATAATCGCAGCGGGCGGAAAGATTGCGGGGTTGTTGCGGTATTCCGCCGGCATCAGGGCAAGTGCCGCCCCGTTTGGAGTCGGGTAGCGAATCTGGTTGTAGATGCCCGCACCTGTCGTGGCATCGAGAATAAAATTGATGAACTTATGGGCGTTGTCGGGCCTGGGCGCGCCGGTGGGAATGCACAGGCAGTCAGAATTCAGCAGCGTGCCTTCCCGCGGAATAACGAAATCAAGGTCAGGATCCTCGGTCATCACCTGAGCAATATCGCCGTTATATTCCATAACGATATCGACCTCGCCCGACAGCAACAGGTCCTGGCCTTCATCGTGGTGAAAGATTTTTACGTGCGGCTTTTGCCGGATATACATCTGGGCCACCTGCTCAATCACCCGTGGCGGCACGTTTCGCACCGAATGTCCCAGGTACTTGGCCCCAAGTTCGATCAGATCGTCGGCCTCGGCAAACAGGCCAATGCGGCCAGAGTAGCGATCCGAATCCATCAGCCATTTCCAACTGTCAGGCACGCCCTGCATCTTCGACTTGCGATAGCCGATGCCCAGCGCCAGCCAAGTATAGGGCATCGACCAGCGCCGACCGGGATCAAAGGACGGGTTTTGAAATCCCGGCAAAATATTTACCCGATTTGGGATTTTTTGCAGATTGAGCGGCTGGATCAGTCCCGCCAGACGAAATCGGGTGACGAACTCGTTGGAGGGGACGATGACGTCGAACCCGGGGTTGCCGGCGCGCAGTTTGGAAAACAATTCATCGTTGGTGGCGAAGAGACTCATCGTCACATCAACGCCGGTGGCGGCCTTAAAATCAGCCAGGGTGGTTTTTCCCGTATAGGTATCCCAGCTGTAGAGGTTCAGCTTTTGCGCTTCGCCATTGGTGCCCAGCT
Organism: Caulobacteraceae bacterium; assembly: GCA_043742825.1. Lineage (GTDB taxonomy): Bacteria > Pseudomonadota > Alphaproteobacteria > Caulobacterales > Caulobacteraceae > Acaudatibacter. Next base: position 5,651 of record JAYTXQ010000184.1, read on the forward strand.
TGCCCTGTGAGGCGCAGCCCTCGAACGACAATCCCACCGCCACGGCACCAAGGCCGGCCAGCAAGGATCGACGGGAGGCGCGCGCCGCGGGCATCACGCGGTCTTCAAATACCAGTCGTGGTCGGCGGAGGTAACCTGGGCAAAAAAGCGGTCCTGTTCGGTGCGTTTGACGATGGCGAACATACGCACGAACCGCTCACCCAGATAGTCGCGCATGATCTGCGAGGCCTCGAACCGGTCGACAGCTGAGAACCACGTAGCGGGCAGGCGCTCCTGACTTTTGGCCGCAGCGGCATAGCCATCACCGACCACAGCGGGGCCAGGCTCGATCTTCTGAGTCAGGCCGTGGTGCACGCCGGCGAGCATTGCGGCCAGGGCCAGATAGGGGTTGGCATCTGCCCCGGCCACCCGGTGCTCGATGTGACGGCTATTGGGTGGGCCAGCCGGCACGCGCAAGGAAACTGTGCGATTATTCACACCCCAGGTCGGGGCCACCGGGGCATAGGAATTGGCCCGGAAGCGGCGGTAGGAATTGGCGTTGGGGGCAAATATTGCCATCCCGTCCGCCAGGGTCGCCCGCATGCCACCTATGGCATGGCGCAAGGCCGGCGTACCGACGGGCGCCTCGCTGGCAAAGATATTGCTGCCGGCCTCATCATTGACGCTCACATGTAGGTGCAGACCGTTGCCGGCGCGATCCGCAAAGGGTTTGGCCATGAATGTGGCCTCGCACCCGTGATTAAGGGCCACCCCTTTGGCAATACGTTTGTACATGACCGCTTCGTCACCAGCCCGCAGCGCGTCTGGACCGTGCTTTAAGGTCAGTTCCAGTTGCCCAGGCGCATATTCAGAAATTGCCCCTTCCAGCGGCACCCCCTGGATATCGGCCGCTGCCCAAAGATCCCTCAGGAACGGAGAATAGGCTTCCAGACCATCGAGGCTATAGACATCGTGCTGGGTTGGGCGCGCGCCGCCGCGCATCGGCCGGGCCAGTTGCAGGCCCCCATCGGCGGCGCGCATGGCATCCAGGAGGTAATACTCCAGCTCGCAGGCCACCACCGGGGTCAGTCCGTCGGCGGCGAAACGCCCGATCACCCCGCGCAGAATCTCTCTGGGATCCAGGTCATTAGGGGTTCCGTCGAGTTCGTAGAACGAGGTCAGAACCTGGGCGACATCGTCTCCCAGCCAGGGGGCCAGAACCAATGTCCCCGGCGCCGGCCGCGCCAGCCGGTCGGCGTCTCCGTCTTCCCAGACCAAACCAGTGTCTTCACAATCCTGACCGGTAACGTCACAGACAAGGACGGAACCTGGCAGAAAGCGACCCATTTCAAACACCGCCATCACCTCGTGACGTCGCAAACGTTTGCCGCGCGGCACGCCCGAAAGGGCAGTGAAAATCACTTCAACAAACTGGACCTGGGGATTGGCGTCGAGAAACTGCACCGCTTCTGCGGCATCAGCGATCAGGCGGGGTCGTTCAGGGGTTGAGGCCTTGGTCATTTGTGATCACTCATTTGTTGCCGC
>JAYTXQ010000185.1:0-4595 GCA_043742825.1 Caulobacteraceae bacterium
AGCAAGAGTGCAAGTCGAACCTTGCGTGAGGCAATAGCCTTTTTCATCATGGGATCCTCGCGCCGTGCCCAGGTGATCCAGGGATCGGTGGGTTCAGATAGGGAAAGACGTTCATCACGTCGGTATCGTGCACCGGCGCGCCATCAGTGAAAGGCACGTTACCCACAGGGGCGTCCGAGGGTTTACAAAGCCCCAGGTCTGTCGGCGTACCGCTGATCGGCACTGGGTAGCACAGCCGCCCCATAGCCACGCGCAGGGTGATGTCGACCGAGTCATCGCCGGGGCGGCGACCGTTAGGATACCCGGCCAAGTCGTCGCCGACAACGCCAAAGGTACTCTGACTGCCCTGCGGGGTCGGATTGACGCCGGTATTGAGGCGCAACATCTCACTGGGGGTGACGGTCTTCTGCTGATTGAGACTGGGGAAGCCGGTTAAAAAAGTAGCGACCAAGTCTTTGCGGGGGAAATTCTGCGGGGCAAGTTCAGTCAGATTGGTCCCCAGTGTCGCATTTACCGGGGCCAGGAAAAGCAGATTGAGGATTTCCGGGAAGGTCGGATTGGTCACGTAGTCAGCGAACTGCTTGTCATCTTTAGGCTTGGAGCTGTTCCACTTATCTTTATCGTCAAGGCCGATGACCAGTTCATTAACCAAGGGCATCGATAGGCGAGAGACTTCGACATAAGCCCCGCCTTGCAAGGACGTGGTCGTGTAGGTGGCCGCCGGATTCAGTAACCGCGCCTGGGGCAGGCTGGAGGTGGTCCAGGCCCCGATTACGCCGTTGCCGGCTCCGGTGAGACAGGCGATAGGTACCTCAAGAGCGAAGGTGTCGACGTTGAACTTACCTAACACCTCGTCATTGTTATGACTCTGGGTTATGCCACCGGGGAAGCCTTTTCCGTCCCCTGCGCCGGGGGCGCTGTCGCCCTCTATGGGAACAAAATTAACCGAGTCGAATGCCCCGCCCAGGTTGACCGCAAAAGCATCAGCGCGTTGTCCGACGAACACACGACCGGGCGTGGCGCAGCCGGGAATATTGATATTGTAGATGAACTGATTAGCATAGGCCGAATAGCTAGGGATTGTCTTGTTGCCGATATTGTCGATCGGCTTAACGAAACTCGTACCACCGCTGGCCATGTCGGTGACGTTTGCGCGGGTTCCGGTACGCCGATCACCGGTGATCATCGTCAGGGTATAGGCCTCAGTCTCCCCGACATTTTTGTTTGCACCGGAGACGGCAGGAATGGCCCGCAGCGGGATCGCCTCGATCTTACCCGCGATATTCAGAGTGATACCCGTTCCGCCGACAAGGGTATTATTCATTTTGAACTGAAACGTCAGATGCTCAAGGCCGTCGCCGACGTTATCGACGTGAATTTCGTAAATTGCGTCCGGATCCAGGGTATAATAGTTGGGACCGTTGCTCGGCCCTTGCAGGCCCTGATAATTGGCGAGGAACGTTACATAACCAGCCCGACCGGGCTCATAGCTGCGGAACATGTAAAAGTCGGTGCCATCGACCTTTGGCATCTTGGTGATGCCTGGTGCCTCACGGTGGCTCGAAGCCACAACGGGACCAGCACCCAGGGCCAACGCCGCGGCGATCGCCGTCGCCACACCAAATTCAAGTTTTCTAACCATCGATTAACCCTCATGCTGCTGCAAAGCTAGGAAGTAATAACACCCGCCCGTGGTTGGTTGGCTAGGTTCGGATAGTACTCAGACGACGAAGAGGCGTGGCGGCCGCGTAAAGCGTGACGCTGGCCATCCACCCGCAATCATCGACACCATGGTGGCCGCCATAGTGATCAAAGCGGGGCTCTTTCTGGTCGCGAGGAACACCATCGACGTCCGGCATACTGGCGCGCCGATATTCAATCCGAGGGCGGATGACCCGGCGCAACTCATTTTGAAGCTAGATACGACACCTCGTTGACCGAGACGGAGCGGCTGCCATGGTGCCAATCTTTCGACAGCAGGGCGGCAGGCGGCGGAGACCACTCACATCGGTGGCGGACCGTCGGGCATTGTCGCGGCCATGGCACGCTGGAACGCCGGGCGCGCGACGAGGCGTTCGAGGAAGGCATTGATCTGTGAATAGCCTGCCAGGCCGACGCGCGTGTCGCTGAAAATCGCGGTCAGCTCGGCTGACGAATCGAGCGTCAGGCCAGCCGCGCGTAAAGGAAAGTGCATCATGATGTCGGCCGCCGTGAATTGATCGCCGGCGAAATAGGGATTCCGGCCCAGCGCCTGCTCGGCGAAATCGAGCACCCGCTTACTCGCCCCGACATAGACGTATGCCACATCGTCAGGCGGGGTGCCGTCGGTCAGCCGGAGGATCATGCGCTCGATCAGGGCTCTGGCCATGGCCGAACCCTCGGCGAAGTGCAGCCATTGCAGGTAGTCGGCCATCTGTGGCGCATCCGGTGCCGGGCGGAGCTTTCCCTCGCCGTAACGCAACAGCAGGTATTCCAGGATTGCCCCCGACTCGACGAGCCTGACCGGGCCGTCCTCAACGATGGGCACCATGCGCATGACGTGGGCGTCACCAAGAGCAGCGAGCGAGCCTAGCACGCCGCCGCGCACATATTTCAGGTCATAGTGCCAGCCGAACTCCTCGCACAGCCAGACGATGCGTTCGGACCTTCGGCCTTCGACATGGTGGATGATAATCGGCTGGAGCGCAAACGGGGCACCCCGTCCGACCACGTTAGATATTCCGAGATAATTTTTTTAGGGGATGATGGTTTGCGACGCAACGATTGGGATGTGGCACCTCGGCGCTGATAGATTTATATGAGCACACGGGAACGAAATAGGTGCCCGCACATTGCTAAACGTGCAACCGTGTCTGAGGCGAGCCGACTCTCGCCCGACGAACTGGGGTAACGAATGCAAGCTGCTGAGTTCCAACGAAACCATAAAGTAATACCCTACTAATCACCGCGTTCATCGAATGGAAAATGAGATCATGAAAACCTTCAATATTGTCGCCGCGCTCTCGGCGCTTTTACTGATGAGCGCAGGCACGGTCGAAGCCCGCGGATGCCTTAAAGGCGCTGTGGTAGGCGGGGTCGGCGGCCATTTCGTTCACCACCCGGTTCTGGGTGCCGTGGCCGGATGCGCGGTCGGGCACCACATGGCGCATCGTCACGACATGAAAGCGGCTAAAGACGCTCAGCATCAACACATGGTCGCTCAACACCACTGACCCATGTACAACGCTCTCATGTCCTCGCGTATTGGGGCATAACATAGTTTCGGTGCCGATCGGGGCGGGACGGATGACGATGGGAACGCGATGACGTTTGACGCTCGCCATCGTCTGCTTGTCGTTCTGGTTACTGCTGTATTAGCGCTTGGCGGTTGCGGTGGCGGCTCCGGTGGTGGATCCGTACCCGGCCCGGCTCCGCCTCCCCCTCCCGCGCAACCCACCTTGACGGCACTCGCCCACCAGCCGCCCGTTGGGGTGTTTCTGGCCATCTTACTCACCGATGGCACGGTGATGGTCCAGGCCAATCCGTTTACCACCCCCGGTACGAGCGCCGGAAATTTCTATCGCCTGACGCCCGACGCCAAAGGCGACTACGGCAACGGCACCTGGAGCGCGCTGGCATCGCCGCCCACGGGTTACGCCCCCTACGCCAGCGGCGAGGCGGTGCTAGCCGATGGCCGGGTCATCTTTGTTGGTGGGGAGTACAATCAGGACAATTACGCCCTTCCGTTCGCGCCATCCGCCCTGACCAATATGTCGTCGGTATACGATCCGGCCGCGAACGCCTGGACAATGATCCTGCCACCGCCAGGTCTGGCCTATATCGGCGATGTTTCCTCGGTCGTCCTGCCGAGCGGATTGTTCGTCTTTGGCGACAAGCTGGGCAAAGACATGTGGGCGCTCGATCCGTTGACCCTGACCTGGACCGCGCTCGCTAGCGCGGGAAAAAACGACAATTTCGCTGAGGAAGGCTTCACTCTATTGCCGAGCGGCGCGGTGATGACAGTCGATATGGTCGATACGCCGATGTCCGAGCACTATGCGCCGACTACGGACACCTGGATTCAGGACGGTGCCACACCCGCTGTCCTGACGACACCCACCACAGTTGTCGGGGGCCTCACCTATGGACCCGCGCCGGTTCAGGTTGTGGGCGGGGTGAGCTATGGGCCAGGTCCGACCGGAATCTATTTCCCGCCGGGCGAGATCGGGCCGGCGATATTGCGGCCCGACGGCAGCGTGTTCGCCACCGGTGCCGCAGCCTCAGGCAAGACCGGCCACACCGCAATATATCATCCGGGCGCAAGCGCTACAGTCGCGGGATCATGGACTGCCGGGCCGGACTTCCCGACCGCCGACGACGCTGGCGATTCCAGTGCCGCCCTGCTGGTTAGCGGCAATGTGCTTGTAGCGGGCAATACCGGTGCCCTCTACGAGTTCGACGGAACGACACTGAAGACCACCATGTCGGCACCGACCGGCACGGGAGGCAACAGATCGACATTCCTGTTGCCTTTGCCGTCCGGGCAGGTGCTCGTTCTGACGCCAGGCCTGACAACCCTCGCCTCGATCTATGCCCCGGCCGGCTCGGCCCAGGCC
>JAYTXQ010000186.1:0-10115 GCA_043742825.1 Caulobacteraceae bacterium
AAATCTATCAACCAGTTTCGCTATTTTGATTCCTCGCCCGAGGTCATTCGTTTGGTCGTAATGATATACGTGCGGTACCCGCTTTCCCTGCGCAACGTCGGGGACCTGCTCTTCGAGCGCGGGATCGACATCTGCCACAAGACGGTGCGGCTGTGGTGGAACAGGTTCGGACCGATGTTCGCCGCCGAGATCCGCCGAAAGCGGGTCGGCCACCTGCGGGCTTTTCCACACTGGCGATAGCATCTCGACGAGGTCTACGTGATGATCAACGGCGAGATGCACAACGTGTGGCGAGTGGTTGACCACGAAGGCGAAGTGCTGGAATTCTGTGTCACTAAAGCCGGGGCCAAGGCTGCGGTGCTGAAGTTCCTCAAGAAATTGATGAAGTGCCCCGGTCGGCCGAAGACTATCGTCTCTGATGGTCTGCGCTCATACGGAGCCGCCATGAAGGAGATCGACAACGCCGAGCATCAGGAGATTGGCCGCTGGGCCAACAACCGGGCGGAGAATTCACACCTGCCCTCCGGCGACGAGAGCAGGCGATGCTGAGGTTCCGGAGGATGAAAACACTCCAGAAATTCGTCTCGGTCCACGCCCAAGTCCGCAACCACTTTGATCAGGAACGCCGTCTCGCCAGTCGGAAAATCTACCGGGAGAGACGCTCGGCCGCCCTGGCCGAGTGGCGCTCAGTCATGGGGTGATCGCCGTGTGGGTTTGGCCCTATTGCGCCCAACCGGAGACAAGTTGTCGTTGAACTGACAGCACCGTCTCGGCCTATCCGCGCTCAATCAGCCGAACCCCTCGGCCGACGCCTTCACTGCGCGCGCCGCTGCTGATCAGTTCGACGCCGGCCGCAGCCAGGGCATCGCTGACCTTTTCCAAGCTGCCGACGACAGCCCGCACGATACCGTCGCTGCCTTCCATGCGCTGAATTGTGGGAAGCGACAGCCCCGACAGCCTTGCTAGGTCCTTCTGGTCTATGCCCAGAAGCCCGCGGGCGGCCTTCATCTGAGAACCCGTGATCATTGGGATACCTATCTTGATGTCCTGCACGTCATCAAGATCACAGCCCCGAAGGGGTCCGGCTACGGCTCGGTCCGAACACCGCAGCGCGCAAGGGATCGTTGACGCAACCTGAGCGTTATGTCTTGTGATGCCTTACACATCAACATGTATGTCAAAAGTAGCAATTATTAGTAATTAACCGCTTTTAGGATCGGAATCCCTCAACATGCAGCCGTCGCCAGCGGCCTCTGATGCCCTCGCCCTCCCAATAAAGTTCAAAAATTGGTTGATCAGCGGTTTAATGTGCCACTGCCCAAATTGTGGAGCCTGTCCGTTTTTTGCGGGATTCCTGACCGTGACGCCGCGGTGCTCGATCTGCGGCCAGGATTTATCCCACGTAGACTCCGGCGACGGGCCTGTGGTCTTCATCCTATTGACCGTCGGAGCCATCGGCTGCAGACGCCTGCTTTGCACTGAACTGACCTTCCATCCGCCGATCTGGCTGGAACTGGTCATCTGGCTGCTCGGAATCGCCGCGCTGACGATCGGTGCGCTTCGACCCGTCAAGTCGACGCTGATCGCACTGCAGTTTCATAATCACGCTTCTGCGGTCCGTAGTGACAAGAGACAGTGAGCCCCGGGCGTCTCGTGTCCGCGTGGACGACGCCCATATCCTGACAGGGATTACCGTCCATGTGGGGTGACTGGCGTCTCTTCGTTCCCAAGTCCGTCACGGTGCTCCGCCGGGGCTACTCAGTAGCGGACTTTCGAGGCGACGTGATCGCTGGAATCACGGTGGCCATCGTCGCCATGCCGTTGGCCATGGCGCTGGCGATCGCCTCTGGCGCGACCCCCGCGCAAGGTCTGGTCACCGCCGTGGTGGCCGGTTTTCTCATTTCAATGCTGGGCGGTAGCCGCTTTCAGATTGGGGGACCAACGGGCGCGTTCGTCGTCGTGGTCTATGGCGTTATCGCAAATCACGGCTACGATGGACTGTTGATCGCCACAACGATCGCGGGCGTAATTCTGATCTTCGCGGGGCTTTGCCGTCTCGGAACTTTTATCAAATACATCCCCGATCCCGTCACGACGGGTTTCACGACGGGAATCGCGATGATCATCTTCGCGAGCCAGCTGAAGGAGATCTTTGGGCTCTCGATAGACCATCTACCCGCCGATCTGATTTCAAAACTGCGGGCACTCTGGGCTGCCCGAGAGACGCTCAGCCTGCCAACACTGGGCCTCGCAGTTGGCAGTTTCATCACCATCCTCGTCTTAAGGCGCATTGCGCCGAAGGCGCCGGGATTTCTGGTTGTCACCATCGCGGCCGCCGTAGCTGTCTATTTCCTATCAATGCCGGTGGAGACCATCGGCTCAAAGTATGGCGGTGTCCGTTCAGCGATACCCATCCCGAATCTCCGATTTTGGTCCTGGTCCAAGGCGAGGGACGTGCTACCCAGCGCGTTTACGATCGCCCTGCTTGCCGGCGTTGAATCCCTATTGTCCGCCGTGGTCGCCGACCAGATGACAGGGCGTCGCCACCGTTCGAATATCGAACTTGTCGCCCAGGGCGTCGCCAACATCGCCTCGGCCGCGGTTGGCGGCTTGCCGGCAACCGGTGCCATCGCTCGGACCGCGACGAGCATCAAGTCAGGAGCAAGGTCTCCCCTCGCTGGCATGTTGCATGCGGCCTTCCTACTTCTGTTCATGATTTTCTTGGCACCGCTTGCACGGTTCGTCCCGCTTGCGGTCTTGGCGGCCATCCTCGTCGTCGTCGCGTTAAACATGGCCGAGTTGCACCGTTTCCGAATGCTGCTGAGCACATCGCTCGGCGACCGCTCGGTCCTGCTGCTAACCTTCGGTCTGACCGTGCTTGTCGATCTGACCTTGGCGATCGAGGTGGGGATGGTTCTGGCTGCGTTCGTCTTTATGCACCGGATGAGCCAACTTTCTACCGTCGAGGGGGGCGGCCCGATGCTCATCGAGGGCGACCAGATTGACGTCGCCGGAAAGAATGAAACGCCGTACCAGCCTTACGAAGGGCTTCCACACGACACTTCGGTACTGACGTTCCGGGGTCCATTGTTCTTTGGCAGCACAAGTGTTCTGAAGGATGCTCTCGATGACATCGGCGTGCGCAGCCGGCACTACATCCTGCGGTTCGAAGAGGTTCCGCTCGTTGATCCGACAGGCGCAGCCGCGCTGTCGTCATTTTTTCAGCGGGTAGATAAGGATCGGGCGAGCGTCACCATCTGCGGAGCCCGCGACAGCGTATTGGCGAACCTCCAGCGCACGATCGAACCTCATATCCTTGGCAGAATCGCCTTCTCACCAAGTTTCGAGGCGGCGCGTGATGCTGCCAGCGAGGTGGCGTGATCCCCAAGCAGACCCTTCCAGCGCGGGCACCCCACCATTCGGGCGCTGTCAGTTCAAATGCACCGCCCGGTAAGAGGTTGGGGCTGAGGCGGGTACAGTGACCCGTCAGAAGAAGTCCTATGACCCTTTCCGCTATTTTGACAGTCCGCCGGAGGTGATCCGGCTCGTCGTCATGATGTAAGTGGGCTACCCGCTGTCCCTCCGCAATGTCGAGGACCTGCTGTTCGAGCGCGGGATCGACATCTGCCATGAGACGGTGTGGCTTTGGTGGAACCAGTTCGGCCCGATGTTCGCCGCGGAGATCCGCCGCAAGCGGGTCAGTCACCTGCGGGCTTTCACTCACTGGCGGTGGCATCTTGACGAGGTGTACGCAAAGATCAACGGCGAGACGCACTAACTCTGGCACGCTGTCGACCACGAAGGCGGGGTTCTGGGAACCTATGTCAAGAAGACGAGAGATAACGCTGCGGCGCTGAAGTTCATCAAGAAATTGATGAAGCGTCAGGGCTAGTCCAGCGTGATCGTCACCGACGGTCTTCGATCCTACAGGTCAGCTATCAAGGAGATCGGCAATGCCGATCATCAGGAGGTGGGACGCTGGAAGAACAACCGGGCGGAGAATTCACGCCTGCCACTCCGGCGAGGAGAGCAGGCGATGCTGAGGTTCCAGAGGATGAAAACACTCCAGGAATTCGCCTCGGTCCACGCTCAGGTCCACAACCATTTTAATCAGGAGTGCCACCTCGTCAGTCGGAAAATCTACCGGGAGAGGCGCTCCGCCGCGCTGGCCGAGTGGCGGTCAGTCATGGGGTGATCGCCGTGTGGGTTTGGCCTTACTGCGCCCAACCGGAGACAGGTTGTCGTTGAACTGACAGCACCGTGAAGAACGCTTCCCACAGGCCATCCTCCTCCTGACGAATCAGGCTTGATGATCCACCATCAAAGTCCGGGACAACACACCTAGGGATGGATGATTGCGCCTTAAATAATTAGGCACGGAACCTAATAGTGATGGGTTGCGTTCTGAGCCGCGGATACGGAAAACTTTTTTGTCGGTTCACGCCCTTTTCTGGGAAGCCGAGTACGTAATTGAAACTGTGTCTGTTTGTAGAAAATTTTAGAACATTATGGAACTCGTCGCAAAATGTTTGGAGCTGTCGGGATTGCTGGGGCCTTTCACATACCAAGACCTAAGTTATTGTCTTTTTTAAAAGAACGTCGGCGCTGGCAAATGCAAATCCAACACCCTATTGCCCTGGCCCTGTTGGTGCTTGTCCAGGTCACGGTCAGTCACGACGCCCTTGCTCAGGCCGCAACCGTCCTGCCTGGCCAGCTCTCTCAGGTTCCGGCTGCACCAGAAATCCAAAAGACACTTCCAGATATTCGCATCGCGCGCCCTGGTAGCGTATCCAACAAAGATGCTGCGGGGCCAGCGGTACGGGTCGATTCGTTGCACATATCGGGTCAGACACGATTTTCCGAGGCAACGCTTGTCGCTGCGACGGGATTTCTGCCGGGCCGATCCTTCAGCCTTTCCGATCTTCGTCACATGGCGGCTCTGATATCGCAATACTACAATGCACGTGGCTATATCGTCGCCCAGGCCTACGTGCCCGCCCAGGAAATAAAGGGCGGTGCGGTCACGATCGCGGTGATAGAAGGCCATTACGGTGCCATCGACCTGAGCAATCAATCTGGGTTGCGCAACGGGGTGGCGCAGGCTGTGCTGGCGGGCCTCAAGCCTGGCGATCTTGTTGATGGCGCACCCCTTGAGCGGCGGCTTCTCCTGCTGTCCGACCTGCCGGGCGTAAGGGTCAGTTCAACCTTGGGTCCTGGGGCTGCGGTGGGCACATCGGATCTGCGGGTCAAACTAAGTCCCGGCCCCTTATTCAGCGGCGATCTCGAAGCCGACAATGCCGGAGACCCATACACTGGCCGCTATCGTGGCGGCGGGACCTTGAACCTCAACGATCCTCTAGGGATCGGCGATATCGCCAGTGTCCGCGTTCTGACCTCTGGGTCTGGTTTTCAGTATGTCCGTGGCTCGTATCAGGCTCAGTTGGGTGTCGCGACGGTCGGAGCCGCCTATGCCTATTTTCACTACAGGCTGGGAAGGCAATTTTCGGCTCTGGATGCTGACGGTAGAGAGCAGGTCGTCAGCTTGTTCGCGAGTTATCCCCTAATCCGGTCTTACAACGACAATCTGCGGGTGGTGATCGATGGCGATTACCGCGCCTTTCAGGACAGGATCGGCGTCACGTCCACCTTGGTGGACAGACGGGCGAGAGTGGTGACATTCGGTTGGAACGGGGACCACCGCGACCGCCTTGGCGGCGGCGGTTCAGACGCCTTCAAGATCTTGGGAACCGTCGGCGACCTGAACATCGAAACCGCTTCGGCGCGCGCCATCGACGCGGCGACAGCCCGAACCCAGGGTAGCTATGCAAAGGTGAACTTCAGCTTGGATCGTTTGCAGAATATCGCCGGTCCCTTCCAGTTGTATGCCTCGGTTAATGGCCAAGTCGCTTCCAAAAATCTCGACATCTCCGAAAAGATGGAATTGGGAGGTGCCTATGGGGTTCGCGCCTACCCCGATGGTGAAGCCTACGGGGATGAAGGCTATGTTGCCACGCTCGAGGCGCGCGTGTGGTTGCCCAGACCCCTCCGGGAGATGCCAGGTGTTCTCCAACTGGCCGTCTTCGGCGATACCGGGTGGGTGCGGTTCGCTGTCAACCGTTGGGCCGGCGGACCTAACACTGCGCGGCGTAGTGGCGTTGGCGTCGGGCTGACCTGGGCGAAAGCCGGCGATTTCCTGGCCCGCGTGTCCTACGCCCACAGCGTCGAAACTGTGGCCCCGACCTCCACGCCAGACACCAATGGCGAATTCCTCTTTCAGGTCATAAAATTCTTCTGACGGCAGCGTGCGCCGACAAGTCAAGCGCGACATTTTTTTCAAGGAACCGATCTCATGCGGTGTGAATTGCAAACCCTTCCAGTCTCCACCAGTGGCCCTCTGTTAGTGTCAACGGCACCAGCGGGTCTTCGCGGCAGAACTTCCTATTGGTGCACCACTTCACTCGCGGGCGCATTGAGCTTGGCGGTAGTGTCGGCGGTCCACGCCCTACCCACAGGCGGCGCGGTGACGGCTGGGCGCGCGAGCATAACCGATGCGTCTGGCACCCTGACTGTGAATCAATCCAGTGAGAAAGCGATCATTGATTGGCAGAGTTTCAGCGTTTCGGCTGCAGAATCAGTAAAATTTGTCCAGCCGAGCAGCAGTTCCGTAGCCTTGAATAGAGTTACCGGCGCAAGCCCGTCAGAGATTTTCGGGTCATTGTCGGCAAACGGCAATGTATTTCTTATCAACCCCAATGGCATAATTTTCACCAAAGGCGCTCAGGTGAATGTCGGTGGGCTCGTCGCGTCCACGCTAAATATCACTGATGCTAACTTTGAGGCCGGGCGATACAGTTTTAGCGGCAGCAGCAGTGCAACAGTGGTCAATCAAGGCGTGATCGCCGCCAATGGGGGCTATGTCGCTCTGTTGGGTGCCAACGTCGGCAACAACGGCGTGATCTCGGCCAGATTAGGAACCGTCGCCCTCGCAGCCGGTCAGGGTGTAACCATCGACGTGGCGGGAAACGGACTGCTGAATGTAACGGTTAATGTAGGCGCGATGCAGGCCCTGGCGGCAAACGGCGGCCTAATCAGCGCCGATGGCGGTCACGTCCTGATGACTGCCGGATCGGCCAGTTCTTTGTTTCGGACGGCGGTCAACAACACTGGAGTGATCGAGGCCCGGAGCCTCGAGAACCGCGCCGGCTCGATCAGCCTGCTGGGCGACAAGGCGAACGGCGCGGTAAACGTGACCGGAACCTTGGACGCGAGCGCGCCTGAAAGCGGCAACGGCGGTAGCATTGAGACCTCAGCGGCGATTGTGAACATAGCAAATGGCGCTTCGATCACCACCGCAGCTTCCACAGGACGAATTGGCAAATGGGTGATCGACCCAGTAGATTTCACGATCTCCGCAACGGGCGGTAATATTTCCGGTGCGACGCTCTCGGCGCTTCTGGTGACCAACAGTGTTACTATAAATACGACCTCCGGTCCCGATACCACCACGCCGGGCACCCCGCCGATCAGCACTTTTCACACTGCGACACCCGGCAATGGCGACATAAATGTAAACGACGCCGTGAGCTGGACGGCGACTCCGAGCACCACCACTCTGTCGCTAAACGCATTGCGCGACGTGAATATAAACCAGGCAATAACGGCCACCAATGGCAATCTCCGGGTCTGTTGCGGACGCGATATCAACACCTCCGCAGCGGTCACGACAACCAACGGAAGTGTTCTCTTGAGCGCCGGGCGGGATTTGAATTTGTTCGCGGTCGCCGCAATGACGACCACCGACGGAAACATAACGCTCTGTGCCGCCAACAACATAAATATCAACACCGCTATAACGCTGACGCGAGGCAGCAGCATTCCCGCTCAGAGCCTGAACTTGGGGCTAGGCCTTGTTATGATCGCGGGGAACGGAGGCACCGGTCCAGGCGCATTGGGTGGGACCGTAATTTTTGCCCCTTCGTCGCCGCTCGTTACCGTGACCGGTCCGAACGCGCCTGTTGTTATAGATTACAATCCCGTATCCTATACAGCGCCAACCGACTACTCACCGCACTTTACGCTGACTAATGGCGCGACTTTGAATCAATTCATGTTGGTGTTCCCCGCCGCCACCAAGGTCGAAGACGGCGGCAACGTCGCTACTCTATCTGGCTTTAAAGGCACGGCCGCCAGTGGCTTGCCAACCGGTGTGACTCTGATCGCCGGGCCTGCCGCCACGGCCGCCTACGACACGAGCGCCGCGGGAACAGATATCGGCATCACCTTCGTCGGCTACAGTCTTGGCGGGCCGAACGCTGCCAAATATGCGCTGGCAACTAGCTGCTGTGTCCCCGGGGGTAGGACGACGGGAACGATCACGTCGGTACCGACACCAACTCCGACACCAACTCCGACACCAACTCCGACACCAACTCCGACACCAACTCCGACACCGACACCAACACCGACGCCAACTCCGACACCCACTCCAACGCCGACTCCGGTACCAACACCGACGCCGGTGCCGATCATAGTTGCGCCGCCTGTTTCCTCTCGCGGGTTCCCGCCTCAGGGAACACTATTCGCCGTTTTAGGTAGTGGGGTCAAAATGCCATCCTACACAGAAGTCGAGACACCGTCGCCGGCACCAGTGCCCGTCGCGCCGCTGGTCCCACTTCGTCGGGCCGCTCCGATCGCGGCGGTGCCACTGGTATATCTACCCAAGCAGGATCGCTACTAGAGGTCTGGCGGCGAGCGTTATGGCGATGATGATCGGGCGGAGCGTAATTCCATTGGCAATCTCGGTCGGCATGCTCGCTTGGCCTACCGTCATTCTAGCCCAGGAAGTGCAAACCGCAGCGGCGGCTAGCGGGAAAAGGCCCGCGCCGCCATCGACATCTGCGGGCTTGGCAGGTTTGGCCAAGGTGCCTGGAGCCCGGCAATCGCAAACGGCGGACTTCCGTGGCGCAATCGCCTCCAACGATGCCCGGCGGATAGCTGATTGGATTGTGACCGCGAGTGACAATAACGGATTACCATTCGTGATCATTGATAAGGTCCGCGCCAAGGTGTTTGTTTTCGACGCTGCCGGTCAATTGCGCGGCGCTTCCTCAGCGCTTTTGGGTCGAGCTCGGGGCGATGACACAGTTGCGGGCATCGGAAGCCTTCGACTATCAGCGATACGACCGGAGGAACGAATAACGCCCGCTGGCCGCTTTCTGGCCACTCTGGGGCGCGACCTGCATCAGGACATTCTGTGGATCGACTATGCCAGCTCCCTGTCGCTGCATCGGGTCATCACTGGCAACCCAGGCGATCACAGGCTTCAGCGACTGGCCACGACCTCTTTAAGTGACAAAAGAATTTCCTACGGTTGCATCAATGTTCCGGTTCGATTTTACGAAGACGTCGTGCTGGGAGCGTTTACAGGCGCGCGTGGCGTCGTTTATATATTGCCAGAAATCAAGATGATCGAGGACGTGTTTCCTTCGCTCGCACCACCCCGCTACGACGGTGGCGCGCGGACGCCTCGAACCCCTTCACCGGCTCTGTCAGACCAAATTCACGATGCGGTAACGGGGGTCGATTAGGGCGGCACCACGACCAAGCCGCCCGACCGGTTCCGGTGGTTTGACTGCTCGCCTTAGGTAATCCGGCAGGTGGTCATGATTTACGTCAAATATCCGCTTTCACTTCGTAACGTCGAGGATCTCCTGTTCGAGATGGGAATCGACCTCTGCCACGAAACGGGGCGGAAATGGTGAAACCGGTTCGGTCCGATTTTTGCCTGCGAGATTTGACGCGAGCGGGTCGGCCACATGCGGGCTTTCACACACTGGCGGTGGCATCTGGATGAGGTCGACGTAAAGATAAACGGCGAGATGCATTACCTCTGGCGGGCGGTCGACCACGAAGGCGAAGTCCTGGAATCCTTCGTCACTAAGACGAGAGACAAGGCTGTAGCGCTGAAATTCATCAAGAGAGCGATGAAGCGCCACTGCCGACCACGCATCATCGTTACCGACGATCTTCGATCCTAGGGCGTGGCCCTGAAGCAAATCGGGGCCCCGGACAAGAAAGTGACAGTGCGCTGGCTGAACAACCGGGCCGAGAATTCC
>JAYTXQ010000187.1:0-6745 GCA_043742825.1 Caulobacteraceae bacterium
ATGGCGGCTTTCGCCGCGCTGTCTCCTGAAATCAAGGCCGCAGCGGCGTTGGTGATAATCAACGGCGACAGCTATCGCGAGGCGGCCGACGCGTTGGACGTGCCTCTAGGTACGATCGCCAGTCGTGTCGCGAGGGCCCGGATTGCGCTGGAGTCGGCGCTGAATGACGAGGACGATCTATGACCTGGATCACCGATGAAACCCTGTCGGCCTATCTGGATGGTGAAGCTGACGACCTGGCTGTTGCCGAGATTGAGCGCGCGAAACCAGGCGAGCCGCTGCTCGTAGCCCGGCTGGCAAACCTGGCTCGGAACGACGTGCTTTTGCGTGACAGCATGGATGTTGCCTTGGGGGCCGACCCAGAGTGGAAGCCAGGAGCTGGGGCTGCAAACGTCGTCGCCTTTCCAAAGTCCCGCCGACCGTGGGAATTTCGACGCGACTGGGCGTGGCCGGCGGTGGCGGCGGCAGTTTTGGTTGTCGGGCTTGCGGGTGTGGGTTTGCTGCATCAACCCAATGATGGTCTGTTGATCCAAAGCACGAGCGGGAGCGAGGTTGGCCCTGGATTGGCGCGCGCCTTATCGACCACACGCAGTGGCCAGGTGACCAGTGTAGGCGGCAGTTTTGTGCGCATCGCCCTCAGTTTTCAGGCCCGAGATGGGCGTATGTGTCGTCAGTTCAGTGCCACTCAGGCTCACAATGACCTGGCCGGCGTCGCCTGCCGGGGGGCCGACGCCTGGCATATGCAAGGCCTTAGCCACTCGCTAGCGGCCCCTACCACAGGCTATCAAACTGCTGGTGGGTCAGATGACCTGGTGATCGGTGCAGTGATTGACCGCCTGGGCACGCAAAAGCTCCTGGATCAACCCGGAGAATCCGCAGCCATCACCGCAGGATGGAAACCGGGGACGGTGAAGTAGGCGTCAGATAGCCGTCAGCCGAGCCAAGAAGCCAACGCCACTTATCAGTGCTCACGCCGTCGTGGACGATAAATGATGGTGAACCCAGCATTCACCTTCGGGCTAGACGTGCTCAGCCCACCGCCCGAATAGACCTGTAATTTAAGCTCACTGTTGAGGCGATAGGCCAGGTACCCGCCAGCGAGGCGATAAGGGGCTGTGTCAACGAATGAGGCGTCATGCCAATCCAGAAACGTGCCGATCTGTAACCGATGATTGGCGTTGAGCCATGCGCCAGCGGAACCCTGCCAGCCATCAAGGCGGTTAAGTTGGGCGGTGCTGCCCAAAAATCGCCGGCCGAAGCCCACAGAAACCCCGCCCCGAACCCAGTCTCCGCCCAGCTCCCCGGCAGCAACATAATCATAAACCCCCAAGCCAAGGCCCTTTGTCACATCGCCGGTGGGCAGGCGAGCGCGCCCGATGACATCGAAGTAAAACGGGGTCCCGAATAGACGATTGAAGGTGTAGGTCGTCGATAGAGACATATCGGCAAGGCCCGATTCCCATTTCACCACCTGGGAGATCGTGGTGATCGTGGTAGGCAGGCCCGAATGCGGTGGTGGCGGCAGCTGGGTTATGGTGGTGACCACAAATGGGGCCTGCACCGCTGCGACGGGCAAGGTGGCCCGGAAAGTCCAGTTTTTCCACAAGACCTTGGCCGTGAACGGCTCGACAATGGCCTGCACGTTCTGAGTTCCGCCGAAATCACCCCTGGAATAATCTACGCCGGCAGAAAGCTGCAGGCTTGGCCGTTCAGCCCAGGCAAGCTGAGGCAGCATGCAGAGCGGCAGATACAGGGCAAAACCGTGCAGGCAAGTGCGCCAGGTCTTAGGCCGCCGCGATCTCATCGGCGGCTCGAAATGGGTACGTGCTGCATTCCCAACATCTGGGCTCACTATTATGGTTCAGGTACTCTGTCTAACATGCTGGTCGGTCAGGCACTCAGCGACCGACAAAATTGGCGGGGCGTCGCTCAAGAAACGCTGCGACCCCTTCCTTGTGATCCTCGGATCGGAAACATTCAGTCAAGGCCTCAACGTGCGCCGTCATATGCTCGGCCAGTGTGCGTTCCTGGCCGGCCCAGACCAGGGCTTTCATTCGCTGAATGGAAAACGGCGATGATTTCAAATAGCGTCGAGCCTCTGTCAGGGCTGCTTCAGCCAGGTCCTCGGGGGCCACCACTGCGGCGGCATAACCAATGGCAAGGGCTTCGGCGGCTTCGAGAAAATCGCCACTGTAGAGAAGTCGCAACGCTCGGTGCGGACCAATAATTCGGGGGAGCAGCCAACTGCCAGCCCCTGTATCCGGCACAAGGCCTCGGTGGGCAAAGTTCCAGGCAAAGCGGGCGCGGTCAGAAATGATGCGCACATCGCACTGGCTGGTAAACTCAGCGCCCATGCCGACAGCGACGCCGTCGATTGCGCCGATCACCGGTTTGGGGCAATTGACCAGTGGCCACCAGCGACCACCCTCGTGCGACGCGCCGCGCGTGCCTCGGGTTTCTCCAGGGATCGTGGCCAGGTCAGCCAGATCGGTGCCGGCACAGAATGCGCCGCCAGAACCGGTGACGATAAGCACCCGTACCGCATCATCCGCCCCGGCCTCAGCCACCCTATCGATGAACGCCCCCAGCATGGCATAGGTCATGGCATTGCGCTTTTGCACCCGGTCGATGGTCAGGGTGGCAATGCCGTCGGCATCGACGTCATAAAGAATATGATGGGCGGTCATTGTGCTTAGGCGCTCCTCAGGCTTTTGTTGCGCCAAGGTTTAACGTGGACCACACAGTCCGCAAGGAGGATCGGTCCATGAAATTCGGCGTCTTCTATGAGCACCAGTTGCCCAAGCCGTGGAATCCTGGCGACGAAGCGAAACTCTTCCACGATGCCCTCGAACAGGTCGTCCTCGCCGACAGGCTGGGTTTCGACCACGCGTGGGAGGTGGAACATCACTTTCTCGATGAATATTCCCACTCGTCCGCGCCCGAGGTTTTCCTCGCCGCCGCCGCCGCCCTGACCAAAAATATCCGCCTGGGCCACGGCATCCGGCAGGTGATCGCCAATTATAACCACCCCGCACGCACGGCTGAAACGGTCTCCACGTTGGATATTATCTCCCATGGCCGGGTGGATTTCGGCGTAGGCGAGGGGGCGACGCGGCTGGAGCTTGGAGCTTTTAACATCCCCGCCCGGGAAAAGCGCGCCATGTGCCTGGAGGCGGCTGAACAGATCGCCAATATGATGGCTCTAACCCCTTATCCTGGTTACGAGGGTCAGAGTTTCTCAATGCCCTGCCGCAATGTGCTGCCCAAGCCGATGCAGAAACCTCACCCGCCGATGTGGATGGCCTGCACCAACCGCGACACCATTCGGGTGGCGGCATCAAAGGGTCTGGGGGCCCTGGCCTTCGCCTTCGTCAATCCGGACGAAGCCAAGGTGTGGGCGGAAATTTACTACGGGATCATAAAGTCTGACCAGTGCGTGCCGCTGGGCCACACCGTCAACGCCAACTTGGCCATGGTGTCGAACTTTTCCATCCATCACGACCGCGCCGAGGCGATAAGGCGCGGTCAGGAGGGGTTTGAGTTTTTCGGCTATGCGCTCAACGCCCTTGTCGCCCACGACACGGTGCCCGGCGCCACCAACCTGTGGGGAGAATTCCTCGAAAAACGGGGTGACAAGACCGAGCAGATGATCGCTGCCGCAGAGGGGGTGGAGTCTCTACCAAACGGCATCGGCACGCCGGAGGACATGCGCCATCACCTGCGCGCCTTTCAGGCGGCGGGGGTGGACCAGGTAATTTTGATGCAGCAGGCTGGTCGTAATCGCCATGACCACATCTGCGAAGCCCTGAAGCTCTTCGCCGCTGAAGTCGCCCCGGAATTCAAGGCCGACGCGGCGGAGCGCGAGGCCCGCAAGGCGGCGGAACTGGCACCCTTCATCGAGGCGGCCCTGGCGCGCAAGGTGTGGATGAAACCGTTGGCAACCAAAGATATCCCAGTCGTGCGTGCCTCCGTGGCTCAGGCGCAGGTGGGGCGATAGCGCGGATGATTCAGTTAGGCTCCTCTACGAATCGGCGGAAGGCGCAATACGACCTTCGCGCGTTTGCCCCCTCAAAGCTTCAGGGCGCGAAGGCGCAGGGCGTTGGCGATCACCGACACTGAACTTAGCGACATGGCGAGGGCAGCGATCATAGGGTTCAGGAGAAGGTGGAACGCAGGGTAGAGCGCGCCAGCGGCGACCGGGATTCCGAGCACGTTGTAGGCGAAAGCAAATCCCAGGTTCTGGCGGATATTACGCATCGTGGCCCGGCTCAGGGTCCTGGCTCGGGCGATGCCGGACAGGTCGCCCTTGAGCAGAGTAATCCCGGCGCTCTGTATCGCCACCTCGGTTCCAGTGCCCATGGCGATGCCGACGTCCGCCGCCGCGAGTGCCGGGGCATCGTTGACGCCGTCGCCGGCCATGGCGACGATGCGCCCCTCGGCTTTAAGCTTCTCAACGATGCGATGTTTGTCCTGCGGCAAAACCTGCGCCTCGACTTCTTCGATGCCAAGCTCTCGGGCGACGACGGCGGCGGTATCGGCGTGGTCGCCGGTCAGCATGACGATGCGCAGGCCTTCAGCGCGAAGCCGGTCAAGCGCGGCCTTGCTGGTCGCCTTGATCGGATCGGCGACGGCGATCAGGCCGGCGGCCTGACCCTCGACGCCTAGAAGTAGGACCGTAGCTCCGGTTTTCCGCAGACGTTCTGCGTCCGCCGACAGGGCACCAAGATCAACCGTACCGCCCTGCATCAGCTTGCCGTTGCCGAGCCTGACAGCGAGGCCGTTGACCTTGCCGGTGACGCCTTCGCCCGTAACGGAGGTGAAATCCGCCACTTCGCCGACCACGAGCTTTCGATCAATCGCGGCGGCGAGGACGGCGGCTGCAAGTGGGTGTTCACTGGGTCGTTCCAGCGCTGCCGCAAGTTCAACGACCTCATCCTCGGTGTGCCCGGGCGCGGCGACGACGGCGGTCACTTTAGGGCGGCCTTCCGTGAGGGTGCCGGTCTTGTCGATCACCAGGGTATCGACCTTCTCCATCCGTTCCAGGGCTTCGGCGGATTTGATCAGTACACCGGCACCGGCACCCTTGCCGACCCCGACGCCTATGCTCATCGGTGTGGCGAGGCCCAGCGCGCAGGGGCAGGCGATGATCAGCACCGACACCGCAGCGATCAGGCCATAGGCAAGCGACGGAGCCGGCCCCCAGAGCGCCCAGGCGATAAAAGCCAGAACCGCCACCAGGAGCACCGCCGGGACGAACCAGCCGGCGGTTACGTCGGCCGCCCGCTGGATCGGTGCGCGACTGCGCTGCGCCTGGGAAACCATGATGACGATGCGCGCCAGCATCGTGTCGGAGCCGATCTTGTCAGCGCGCATGACCAGGGCACCGACGCCATTGACCGTGCCACCGATAAGCCGATCGCCAGCACTCTTCGAGACCGGCATGGATTCGCCGGTGACCATTGACTCGTCGATCGCGCTTTTACCTTCGAGCACCTGCCCATCGACGGGCACGCCATCGCCTGGCCTGATCCGGAGCCGATCGCCGAGTTGGACATGGCTCAGGGCGATCTCCTCGTCATCGCCGCCATCTATCAATCGTCGCGTCGTCTTTGGTGCGAGGTTCAATAGGGCGCGCAAGGCACCGCCGGTCTGTTCGCGGGCGCGCAGTTCCAGCACCTGGCCGAGCAGCACCAGCACCACGATGACTGCGGCCGGCTCGAAATAGACGGCGACCGTCCCGCCCATGCCGCGGAACCCCGCCGGGAACAGTCCGGGCGTGAGCACAGCGAAGACGCTGTAGAAAAAGGCGGCCCCGGTCCCCAGCGAGATCAGGGTGAACATATTCAGCTTGCCTCTGACGACCGAGGCCGCCCCGCGTTGAAAGAACGGGAACCCCGCCCAGAGCACCACTGGGATAGCGAGAGCGAACTCCATCCAGTTCGCGATGCTGGGGGGGACTATCCGGTGGAGGGCACCGCCGAGCAAATGGCCGCCCATGTCCAGAACCAGTAGCGGCACGGTGAGCGCCAGGCCGATCCAAAATCGCCGGGTCATGTCCGCGAGCTCGGGATTGTCCGCCGCCTCGGCCGCGACGACGACCGGCTCCAGCGCCATACCGCAGATGGGGCAGGTGCCTGGGCCGACCTGACGGACTTGCGGGTGCATAGGGCAGGTGAAGATCGCGCCCGCCTCGACCGGGGTTGATGGCGCAGCTGACTTTGTCAGGTACTTGTCAGGATCGGCGACAAACTTCGTCCGGCAGGCGGCAGAGCAGAAGTCGAAGCGCCGGCCGGCGTGATCAGCGTGATGCTTGCTTTTTTCCGGGTCTACGGTCATCCCGCAGACCGGATCTGTCGTCATTTCGGCTTGGATTGGGGCGCGAACGTCGTCCACCGCGCGGGGCTCGGTGCCTGAGCGAGAATCGACTGTGGCGGGCGTGGTCATGGCGTCCTCGCGGTATCGTACCGCCCTGGCTCGCCCAGGTAGCAAACGACACCCATGAGCTTATGTGGGGACGATGCAGGAAAAGACCAGCACATCGATCAAGGCGCGTCGTGCGCGGCGATGGAGAAGACGCCGGCGTCAGCCGGGCTGATGTCTCCGAGCGGACAAGTTGTTCCTAACCAGCTGGCCTGCCCGCTTGAAGACTTGTCAAAAGCGTCCCGCAGTCAGGCTTTTCGCACTTCAATGGTGAGATGCGAGAGCGACCGGAACCGGCCAAGCGCGGCTCGGTAGAAGTCGGCGT
>JAYTXQ010000188.1:0-3879 GCA_043742825.1 Caulobacteraceae bacterium
AAATAGTAGGCGTCTTTTGCCTTAGTTTCAAGGGGTGGCGAAGAAATTGGCGACTTCCCCCTGCCAAGAATAGTACACCTTGCTTCCTGGATGGGCAGCTCGAACGCCCCACGTTCCGGTCCGGGCGTCTTTGTGGTGATCGGAAATAATGGCAGGGCGTCGTCGCCGTCGGTGGTCCGCGCACGAAATCCGACGACGGTCGGGCGATCCTTTCGTCCCTCGGTGTCTCCCACCTCGTGATATGGTGACTGTCGAGCCTGAGGGCTCTTGCGTCCCGGCCAATTGACGCATCCAGCCAAACGGGTCGAAGTCACCGAATGAACCTTGCGACGACCGCCAGCCTGATGATCCTCGTTTCCGGAGCGACGCATGCGGTGGTCAATGCGATTTTCAAATCTGGCGGCGACAAGATGTCGAGCCGGGCATTGATCGACGGGTTTTCAGCTCTGATCATCCTGCCGGCTGTGGTTTTTGTGCCTCTGCCCGGCCACGCCTGGTTATGGCTCGCCGCATCGGGCGTGTCGCATCTGGTCTATCTAGTAGCGCTGATCAAGGCCTTCGAGGGGGCCGACATGATGGTCGCCTATCCGATTTTTCGCGGCATCGCCCCGGCACTGGCCGCGGTCGTCGCGGTCGGGGTGTTTGGGGAAGCGATCACCGTCCCGGTGGCGATTGGCGTGGCCCTGGTGTCGGGCGGCGTTCTGGCCACTGCTCTTGGCCGGCACATGCCGCTCAAGACCCTGGCCTGGTCATGCCTGTGCGGCGTGACCATCGCCGTCTATACTGTGATCGATGCCCATGGGGTTCGCGCCGCGCCCAGCGCGCCCAGCTATATTGTCTGGATATTCCTTATCGATGGGGTCGGCATTGGCGGCCTGTTTGCGCTCTGGCGCGGTCCGGTGTTCCTGCTGGCCGCGCGCAGCCAGTGGCGTCCCGGCCTGATTGCCGGTGGGCTTTCGATTATCACCTATGGCCTGGCGCTGTGGGCCTTTCGCCTGGGCGCAACCCCGAAGCTGGCGGCATTGCGCGAGACTTCGATCCTGTTCGCCGTCGCCATAGCGGCAATTTTTCTCAAAGAGCGCGTCACCCCTGCCCGTCTGGCCGGCGCGGGCGTCATCGCCGCCGGCGCGGTTGTTCTGTTGGCGAACGGATGAGACACGAGTGTTCGAAATGCGGATGAGCTTGTGGTCAGCACGGGACTAACATAGCGTATACTTTCACGAAGACTAAGGGGAGATCGGAACTATGAGCCAGCTACCGAGCAGCGCGCCGACGACATCGCGTGAGGCGTTCGCCTATATCAACGCGGTCACCGTGCCGGGCATCGACGATTATAAGATGATGGTGTTTCTCGAGGCTGCCGGACAGAGCGGCTACTACGAATTGGCCCAGACCGCGCCCAACGATGGCATCCGCAAGCTGTTGGAAGCCAATGGCCGCGAGGAAATGGCCCACGCCCAACGGGTGTGCAAGGTGATCAAGATCATCAGTGGCGAAGATTTTGCACCGCCGGCCGCTGCAGAAAATCCCTATGCAGCCCCCTCGGGTGCGCGCGTTGATCTAGCGATGCTCAACACCCTGGTCCAGGGCGAAACCAATGGCTGTAAGCTCTATGAAGCCTGGGCGCTGACCGTCTCAAACCCTGAGGCGGCCGCCTTGTTGCGACAGAACGCCGTCGAAGAGACCCTGCACGGTAACCGCGCCTCCGAGGCGATCACCCTTCTGGCGGCATAAGGAACAGACCATGCACGATCTGATCATTCGCGGCGGCACTCTGGTCGACGGCACTGGCGGCGCGCCCTATGCCGGTGACATCGCCATCGATGGCGACCGTATCGTCCAGGTGGGCAAGGTCACTGGCGAGGCGCGCCAGGAGATCGACGCTTCGGGGATGATCGTTACCCCCGGCTGGGTGGATATCCATACCCACTATGATGGTCAGGCGACCTGGGATCCAGTGATGGCCCCCTCAAGCTGGCACGGGGTGACCACGGCGGTGATGGGCAATTGCGGCGTCGGTTTTGCCCCCGTGCGCCCCGACCAGAGACCGTTCCTGATCGCTCTGATGGAAGGGGTGGAAGACATTCCTGGCGCGGCCCTGGCTGAGGGGATCGACTGGCAGTGGGAACATTTTCCCGAATATCTGGACGCCCTGGAAAGCAAAAAACGAACCATCGACGTCGGAGTGCATGTGCCGCATGGGGCCGTTCGAGCCTATGTGCTGGGAGACCGATGCAACACAGCCTATGTGCCCAATGCCGCAGAGATCGGCGAAATGGCGACCCTGGTGCGCGAAGGCGTGGCCGCTGGTGCGCTTGGCTTTTCCACCTCTCGCACCCTGCTGCACAAGGACAAGGCCGGGGTGCATGTGCCCGGAACCTTTGCCGGCTCCGACGAGATGCTGGCCATGGGTCTGGCGATGAAGGGCCTCAAACACGGGGTGTTTGAGATGGTTTCGGACCACCTTGGCGACGATGACGAATGGCACTGGGTCAAGGGCTTCGTCAAGGAAACCGGCCTGCCGGTGACCCTGGTGGCGACCTCCGCCGGGGCCTATGAGGGCGATAAGATGTTCAATATCGCCGAGGAATCGCGCCTGGAGGGCATGGATATCCGCCCGCAGATTGCCGGGCGGCCTACGGGTATTCTGCAAGGCCTACAGTCCAGCTTCCACGTCTTTATCGCTCATCCCACCTTCGCTCGCGACGTGGCGCATCTGCCGCTGGCACAAAAGGTGGAGATGATGAGCCGCCCGGACATCCGCGCAGCGATCCTCAGCGAAGAAAGCCCGATCCGCGCCACCCTGATGGGCAGGACCTTCGAGGAACTGCTGTGGCAGATCTTCCCGCTGGGCGAGGTTCCCGACTATGAGCCCGACCGCGAACAGAGCGTTGCCGCTTTGGCCGAAGCGGCGGGGATCAGCGGCATGGAGATGATGTACGATCTCCTGATCCGCGACGAAGGAAAGGAGCTGTTTTACCAGCCGCTGGGCGGCTATCAGACCTATAATTTCGACTTCTTCCGCAAGAACATGCAGCACCCGAACGTACTGTTCGGCCTTTCGGACGGCGGAGCCCATTGCGGGGTTATCGCCGATGCCGGAATGCCCAGCTTTATCCTCATTCACTGGGCCCGTGACCGCACCAAAGGCGAACAGTTCCCGCTGGAATTTCTGGTGCGCAAGCTGAGCAGTGACACCGCCAGGGCCTATGGGCTGCACGACAGGGGCGAATTGCGTCCTGGCTTGCTGGCGGACATCAACGTCATCGATTTCGACCGTCTGAAGCTGCATCGTCCAGAGGCTGTGTATGATCTGCCCGCTGGCGGCAAACGCCTGGTGCAAAGGGTCGAGGGCTATCGCTATACACTCAAATCCGGCCAAGTGACTTTCGACGACGGCGAATTCACCGGCGCCCTGCCCGGCAGCCTGGTCCGTGGCGGTCGCGAAGCCTTTATTTTGTAGCAAATTCATTCCTCCCTCCCCTTCATGGGGAGGGTGGATTCGAGCAAAGCGAGAAGACGGGTGGGGCGCGGCCCACCGCCGACACCCTGGTGATGATCTCGCAAGCCCCACCCTGATCGCTTCGCGATCTGTCCCTCCCCATAAAGGGGAGGGAGAAAGACTAACTGATGTCCCCTCCCATGACCCGCGCCGAAGCTCTCGCGGTCTTGACCGCGCCCGGGCAGACCTATGAATTGCAGACGTTCCAGATCGCGGACCGCCCGCTGCGAGTCTTTGCCAATGCGCCACCTTCGTTGCGTGAGCTCTACCACCAGGCGGCGAGCGATCTGCCGTTTCTGGTCTATGACGACGAGCGCCTCAGCTTCGCCCAGACCCAGGAGCTGAGCGGGCGCATCGCCCACATTCTGGTGCATCAG
>JAYTXQ010000189.1:0-3599 GCA_043742825.1 Caulobacteraceae bacterium
GTATCAGCGACGGTTTGCTTTACCTGCAAATCACCCGAGGCGTCGCGCCGCGGGATCATCCCTTTCCGGACCCGGTGCCGCTTCCGGCAATCGTCATTACCGCCAAACGGGTTGATCTTGCTGCGGCAGAAAAAAGGGCCAATGCTGGGGTTGCGGTTGTCACTCAGCCCGAAACCCGGTGGGCCCGCTGTGATATCAAGACCATCAGTCTGTTGCCCAATGTCCTGGCCAAGCAAACTGCTAAAGAAGCGGGCGCTGTTGAGACTTGGTTCGTTGATGAAATGGGCTTGGTCACTGAGGGCGCGTCGAGCAATGCCTGGATCATTGATGCTGCCGGGGCGCTGCGCACGCGCTCGACCCAAGCCAATATCCTGAGGGGCGTGACGCGCGAAAGCCTGTTTGTCCTTGCGGGCGAGGCCGGGCTTAAGATCGATGAGAGGCCTTTTACGGTAGCCGAGGCCAAGGCGGCTCGCGAAGCCTTTATAAGCGGCGCCGGAACCTTGGTTATGCCCGTTGTGCGCCTGGATAGTGCAATCATTGGCGATGGGACACCAGGACCGGTAGCGAAACGGCTGCGGGCTCTCTATATCCAGGCGGCAAGGCAAAGTGCCTTGTAAACCGCTCCCGCCAGGTGACTGACGAGCGGCTCAACAAATACAACAAGGGACTCAACCCGTGTCGAACGACAAGAGACAAAATCTCCAGGACGCCTTTCTCAACAGTGTGCGGCGAGACAAGGTTCCCCTGACGATATTTTTGGTCAACGGTGTCAAGCTACAGGGTATTGTCAGCTGGTTTGACAATTTCTGCGTGCTGCTGCGGCGAGATGGACAGGTTCAACTGGTCTATAAGCATGCCATCTCGACCATTATGCCGGCCGGCCCGGTACATTTGTACGAACCACCCATCGAAGGCCTGGATGAAGATTGACAACTAGATCGCGATGATTTTGGATTTAATCCAAAATTATAAGACGTGATCGATTATAGATATTTAGAGCGGGATTCATGCGAAAAACCGGTGCCCACGTTTTCGCATCCCGCTCTACGCTGATTGATCGGCGCCCGGCGGTTCAATCCGCGCTGGTCATTCACCCGGCGGCGGCACGCGCCTCACCCGTACGCGCGCCGACCGCGCGCCTGGAAGAGGCTGTTGGCCTCGCTCAGGCTCTGGATATGACGGTTGTCGAGGCTCTGGTCATAACCCTGCGGGCCACAACACCGGCCACCCTCTTCGGTAAGGGGCGGGTGGCTGAGATCGCAGAAGCCTGTGAAGCCCAGGCGATCAATGTCGTCGTGGTTGATGGTGCCTTGACGCCAATTCAGCAGCGCAATCTGGAACGCGCCTGGGCGGTGAAGGTCATTGATCGCACGGGTCTGATTCTGGAGATTTTCGGTCGGCGCGCGCGCACCAAAGAGGGCCGCTTGCAGGTTGAACTGGCGCGCCTGGACTACGAGCGCTCTCGCCTAGTGCGCACCTGGACGCACCTGGAGCGGCAACGCGGCGGTTTCGGATTTCTGGGTGGGCCGGGGGAGACCCAGATCGAGGCTGACCGGCGATTGCTGGTCGATAAAATCGTCAAACTCAAGCGTGAGCTGGCCGATGTGCGGCGCACGCGAACCCTGCAACGCAAAGCGCGTGGCCGGGTGCCCTATCCGATAATCGCCCTGGTGGGCTACACCAATGCGGGAAAATCGACCCTGTTCAACCGCCTGACTCAGGCCCAGGTCCTGGCCAAGGATATGTTGTTCGCGACCCTGGACCCCACCTTGCGTCAGGTCGCCCTGGCCGGTGGCAGACCGGCCATCATGTCTGACACCGTTGGTTTCATCTCCGATTTGCCGCACGAACTGGTGGAGGCCTTTCGCGCCACCCTGGAGGAGGTGGCTGAGGCGGATATCATCCTGCATGTCCGCGATCTGGCAAGCCCCGACTTTGAGGCTCAGCGCCAGGATGTGGAAAAAGTCCTTGCCACCATGGGGTTAACGCAATCGGAGCTGCGCCTGGTGGAGGTGTGGAACAAGATCGATCTTCTTCCCACCGATGCAGCCCGCGACGCCCTCGAGCTTGCACAGGGGCGCAACGCTATCGTGGTCTCAGCTGTTTCCGGTCAAGGGCTGGCGGGCTTGCTGCAAACCCTCGGCGAGATGGTGGACGATGCCCCGGAAATAATGTTCAACTTGGCACCGACAGATGGCGAGGCTCTCGCCTGGCTCTATCGCCATGGCCGGGTGACGGCCCGCCAAACTGATGATGACATCCTGCGGGTCACCGCCCGCCTGGACGCCCAGGCTCTGGGCCGTTTTGAACAACTCCGCCCAGATGTAGTGGGCGTTACGCCTTAGCCGAGGCCTTCTCCGCCGCTTTTGCAGATTGCCAGAGACATTCCATTTCATCCAGCGTTGAGGCCTCGGGCGAAGATCCGGCCGTCCTCAGGGCGGCCTCGATGAATTTGAAGCGGCGGACGAACTTGGCGTTTGAGCCTCTCAGGGCGGCCTCAGGGTCGATTTCCAGATGGCGGGCGATGTTGGCGCAGACAAACAGGACATCGCCAAGTTCGTCGGTCGCCCGCTCGGGGTTGCCGGCTGTGATATCGGTCTGGAGCTCGCTGATTTCTTCTATCAGCTTTTCAAGCACGCCCTCAATCGTTGGCCAGACGAAGCCGACGCCAGCGGCCCGTTTTGACAGTTTGACGGCGCGTACCATGGCTGGGAGGGTAACGGCGACGCCATCCAGAACACTGGCTTTACTGCCGACTTCGGCCTTCGATTTTATCTGACGCTCCTTGGCCTTCAGCACTTCCCACGCACGGGTTTGCTCCGTGGCATTGAGCACCGCTTCGTCGCCGAATACGTGGGGATGTCGGCGGATCATTTTGTCGCTGATAGATCGGGCTACGTCAGCGAAGGTAAAAGCCCCGATTTCTTCGGCCATCTGCGAATGATAGACAACCTGTAGCAACAGGTCTCCGAGCTCTTCTTGAAGATCCGCCATATCCTGTCGCTCGATGGCATCAGCAACCTCATAAGCTTCTTCAAGCGTATAGGCGGAAATGCTAGAAAAGGTCTGCTCCAGATCCCAGGGGCAGCCGGTCGTTGGGTCGCGTAAGCGACGCATGATTTCCAGCAGTTCCGCCATCGGATTGTCGCCCTCAGGGGCGCTCATGAGCGTGCCGGTAGATCGCGTGCCGACATCAGGGCCCATCCGGACGGTTTCAGGATCTCGATCGGGGAAAATCGCGATTTATAATCCATTTTCTCGCTGCCCCGGACCCAATAGCCCAGATACAGATAGGGAATTGTCGCCCTTTGTGCCGCCACGACGTGATCGAGGATCATGAAACTACCGGGGCTGTGTTTCGACAACAATGGATCAAAAAAACTGTAGACCAGAGATAACCCGTCACTGAGTTCATCGACCAGCGCGCAAGCCCGCAGCAACCCTGGGCCCGCACCTGATGAGGCTTCGCGATATTCTACGATGTGGCTGCGCACGGCGGTGTCTTCAATCATGGCCACATAGTCGTGCCAGGACATGCCGGACATGCCGCCGTCGGCATGACGCGATTGCAGATAGATCAACAATAGCTCGAACTGTTC
>JAYTXQ010000190.1:0-1558 GCA_043742825.1 Caulobacteraceae bacterium
ACGTTCAGTTCGATGAAAAACCGGTCCTGGTCGCTGCCGATCAGCAGATCGCGGGCGGCGGCCTGTTCCCAGGCGGCGACCCAGGGGGCCAGGGTGTGGACTACATATTCGATTGACTGCTGCTCGATGTTCGAAAACGTCGCCTTGTCCATCAGGCCGACCATATGCGGCGGCATGTTCCAGATGCGGGCGATATCAACCGCCGTGGCCGTCTTGGTCTCGTTGAACTGGGCCTCATCGTTGTTGACGGCAAAGGGCGTGTAATCGACGCCGAACAGCAACAGGCGGTCCTTGTGCCGGTTCAACCCCTGGCCGCCAGAGCGCCAGCTTTCCAGGAACGCATCACGGTCGTCGGTGCTTTTGAAGTTGCCCGGGTGCTTGAGAACGCCGCCGCCGGCACCGCCATTTTTGAAATAGAGGGCCCCGAACTGGCGCACGGCCTGGGCGGTGCCGAGGGTCTCGCGGCTGGTCTGATAGACCGGCATACCTACCAAGCCATCGGTGCTCAGGGGGGCCTTGCGGATATGCCAGACCTCATCGTCACGATAGGTGTCGGCCCCGGCGGCCATGCCTAAGCGGCGCACCTCGTAATAGACATGCTCATCCGTGCCCATGAACACCCGTTGCACCCGGCTCCAGTGCACCGGCTCCAGAGACCCGACGGGCGATCCGTCAGCGGCGGGGTGAATCAGCGACAGGCAATTGCGATAGAACGCCAGCTGGCGTTGTTGTTCGTCGCGATATTCCTGCGCCGTCTGCCGGGCATTCGGCTGGCGATGCAAAACCTTGAATAGCGGATGGTCGCGGGCAACCTCGCGGCTGTTTTCGCCGGTGCGCTCGAAAACCATCATCGGCAGGGTCGAAATCGTCCCGCCCAGGCGCTCGAGCACCGATTGCACCACGTCCAGTTGCAGCGCGCTTTCGGCTGTGACGGTCTGGCCGGCCAGACTGGCGGCGCTCATCGCGCCCCAGAAGGCCGGATTGAACGGATCGGGGGCCAGATCGGGCGCGCTCGAGGCGCTCAACCCCGACACCCACGACAGGGCGGTCCCCCACAGGCTGCGGGGTTCCATCAGATCACCATCAGCGCAT
The DNA here is from genome assembly GCA_043742825.1 of Caulobacteraceae bacterium. Taxonomy (GTDB): domain Bacteria; phylum Pseudomonadota; class Alphaproteobacteria; order Caulobacterales; family Caulobacteraceae; genus Acaudatibacter. Next base: position 1,093 of record JAYTXQ010000190.1, read on the forward strand.
CACGGGTCAAGGTCATGACAGGGCCTTCCTCGTTGCGGATGGCCAGGGCCAGGGCGGTGACCAGAGCGGCGACACCGTCGATCCGCTCCGTGGATTTGGCCTTGCTGGGCTTGATATTGCCGGCGGGGTCAGTCTCGATCGCCACGTTACCGACGCACCAGCGCAGCACCGGGTGGCCGCCGTGGATCAGGTTCTGGTCCAGGACCTGGCGTTCCAGTTCCTTCGACGGGCCGCTGAGGCTCAGATAGCCCTGGCGGACCTGTTCGACCGGCATGCCCTCTTTTTGCATGTCGAGCATGACTTTCATCGCGTTCCAGGGATCAAACCCGACCTGGCGAAAGCGATAGATTTCCGCGTCGCGGCGCAGATCCTCTTCGACGAAATCATAGTCGACGACATTGCCGTCCGTGGCCTGGATCGCGCCCTTGACCAGCCACTGGTCGTAGGGGACCCGGTCGCGGCGCAC
>JAYTXQ010000191.1:0-15218 GCA_043742825.1 Caulobacteraceae bacterium
TTTATGTTCTTATTCTCTCCATGCCTACCCCCAATCCCGGCCTGACCAAAGACGGCGTGCACGACAGCCTTAACACCGAGGCTGCGCGGGAGCGGTTGAATTTGTATTTGCAGATGCTGAAGTCTCTCAGCCTCCTGGGCATGGACCTGGCTGAGGATGTGTCTCGCCATACGCGGGCCATGCTGGCCAGGGCGGCGGACGGGGCGTGGGAGCCGGATCTGAACAAGAACCCCGGCAGCGCCTTTATCAATCTGTCGCAGTGTGTGCGGCGGACGATTGCCCTGGACCTCTTCATCCGCGAGCGACTGGAAGTGGGTGCCGGTAATCCCTTTGCCGAACAGGTGACGCGGGCCATGCCCGGTCTCGCCGCCGCTCAGTTTGACGCTCATCCAGCGCAGCCGAAGCCGTCGGATCTGAAGCCTGACATTGACCTTAAACCAGCGAAGGGCGAGATCGTCGTCGCCGGTCGTGCCGCTTTCATGCGCGAGCTGGGCCAGATCCATGATCGGCGGCAGAGCTTTGCCAAGGATTGTCATCGGCCGATTTTCCAGAGCGTCGGTGAAATCGCCCACGACATGGGGCTGCAGACCGCATGGATGCGCTATGATCCCGGGACTTGTCTGCGTTTCGGCCAGGCTTATGAGCCCAAGGCCCCATGGATCGTCACACCCAAGATCGCCGTCCCAGGCATCCCTGGCTATAAGGTCTATCCTGATCGAATCGAGGTCATGGACAATACCGAGCCCCGTACCTCTTGAGTTTCGCTCCTGCGCGGTGCATCCTGGTCAGGCTTAGTCAGGGGTAATTCGATGACGACATTCAACGTGCTTGAAGCCAAGACCAACCTGTCGCGCCTGATCGACGCGGTTGAAAGCGGCCGCGAGCGCGAGATCATTATCGCCCGCAACGGCAAACCGGCAGCGCGTCTGGTGCCGATCGCGGCAAAGCCGGTGGGCACACGGCTCGGCATCGCAGAGGGTCGTTTCAACGTTCCTGGCGACATCGATCAGGACAATGACCTGATCCTGAAAATGTTTCTGGGTGAGTCCGATTGAGACTTCTGCTTGATACCCATGTCGCACTGTGGGCGGTGGCGCGAACGGGTCGCTTGCCGCCGGCGATCCAAACTCTGATCGGCGATGTGGGCAATGATGTCTTCGTCAGTGCGGCCAGCCTATGGGAAATATCGATCAAACGGTCCCTGCCTCGTCGCCGCCTTGGCGATATCTCCATGTCGTCGGCACAGGCCATGACTTTGTTTCTTCAAGCTGGCTACGGGCTACTCGCAATTTCCAGTGACCATGCCATCGCTGTCGAGGGGCTCCCTCCCCTGCATGATGACCCGTTTGACCGCATCCTCGTGGCTCAGGCTCTGTGCGAACCCATGAGACTCGTTACTCACGACAACCAAGTCGCCGCATATAGCCCCTCGTTCGTGCATTTCTGAGTCGCTGATCGTGTCTCTCTCCCCCTCACCACTCCTGTCCGGCGACCGCGTGCTTGTCACCGGCGGCTCCGGCTTTATCGGTTCGGCGGTGTTGGGAGCCTTGCAAGGGCGTGGGCTGCGGTTGCGCGCGCTGGTGCGACCGAGCAGCCCGCGCGGGAACTTTGCCGGAGTCGAGTGCGAGGTTGTCGTCGGTGATCTTATGGATGCCGAGGCGATGATGCGGGCTCTAGAGGGCGTGCGGTATCTTTTCCACGTAGCTGCGGACTACCGGCTTTGGGCCCGTGATCCTGTGGAAATTATGCGTACCAACGTCGAAGGTACCCGCAACGTGATGCAGGCCGCTCTGGCGCAAGGCACCCATCGCATCGTCTATACCAGCAGTGTGGCCACGCTTCGCGCCGCTGGGGCGGACAGTATTATTGATGAAACCCACCCCCTGAGCGAGGGCCAAGGGATTGGGGCCTATAAACAGAGCAAAGTCGCCGCCGAACGCCTGGTCGAAGCCATGGTCAGCGAGCAACAATTGCCAGCGGTGATTGTTCAGCCCTCAACCCCCATTGGTCCGCGCGACATTAAACCTACCCCCACAGGGCGAATTCTGGTGGAGGCGGCCAGTGGGCGCATCCCAGCCTTTGTCGAAACCGGTCTGAATTTAGTGCATGTCGATGATGTAGCCACAGGACATGTCCTGGCGCTGGAAAAAGGCCGGGTCGGCGAGCGATATATTCTTGGCGGTCAAAATGCCTCGCTGCGCAGGCTCCTGGCCGAGATTGCCGGCCTGACCGGCCGCAAGGCACCCACCATCAGCCTGCCGCGCGCGCCGATCTATCCCCTGGCCTGGGCGGCCGAAGCCCTGGCTCAGATCACCGGCAAGGAACCGTTCGTTACCCGCGATGCCCTGGACATGGCCGCCCACCACATGTTTTTCACCTCAGCGAAAGCCGAGCACGAACTTGGCTACCATGCCCGGCCATACCAGAACGCGTTGGTGGATGCCCTGGCCTGGTTTCGCGCCAACGGTAACCTTTGATGAGCCCCGGTTTGATCCTAGGTCTGGCCGCCCTGGCCAGTTGGCTAGTGCTATTGCTGGCGCGCGGCCGCTTCTGGCTATGCCGTGAGCGTGATGATTCCGGCCCACCCTTGTCGGAACCTCCGACCTGGCCCTCCATTACCGCTGTGGTACCGGCGCGCAATGAAGCCGATGTGGTGGCCAGATCTCTGGGCAGCCTCCTGGCCCAGGACTATCCGGGCAGCTTTCGTGTGATCCTGGTGGATGACAACAGCACCGACGGGACCGCTGATGTCGCCCGGGCCTGTGATGGGTCTGATCGGCTCGAGGTGATCACCGGGGCACCTCTGCCGCCTGGCTGGACGGGCAAACTTTGGGCGGTAAAACAGGGGGTGGCGCGGGCCTGTGTGGCTGTGGCCCCCGACTATCTTTGGCTGACCGACGCCGACATTGCCCATGCTCCAGATAACCTGCGCCATCTGGTCACACGGGCCGAAAACGGCGGGCTAGTGCTCACGTCCCTCATGGCGCGGCTGGCGATAACGACCTGGGCAGAGCGGTTGCTGATCCCCGCCTTTGTCCTATTTTTTGCCATGCTGTATCCTTTCGCCTGGGCCAATAACCCCCATCGCTCGATGGCGGCGGCGGCGGGCGGTTGCATGCTGGCGCGCCGCAACGCCCTGGAATCAGCAGGAGGAATCGATGCCCTCCGTACACAGCTCATCGACGATTGCGCCATGGCCCGACTGATGAAAACCCAAGGTCCGATCTGGCTGGGCCTGACCCATCGGGCGGTCAGCCTGCGTCCCTACAGCGGCTTGGTAGAAATCGGGCGGATGATTTCGCGCAGTGCCTATGCTCAACTAGGATTTTCACCGTGGCGACTGGCCGGCACGGTCGTTGGCATGGGCCTGATCTTCCTGGCCGGCCCGGCGCTCGCCATCTTTGCCCATGGCCCGGCACAGGGTCTCGGCCTCGCCACGTGGCTGTGTATGCTTGTCGCCTATCAACCGATGCTGCACTTTTATCGCCGCTCGCCACTCTGGGGACTGGCCATGCCCGTGATCGGCTTGGTCTATACCGCCTTCACCGTCCAATCCGCTATCCAGGTCTGGCGCGGCCAGGGCGGCATGTGGAAGGATCGCGCGCAAGCTGCGGCAGCACGGGCATGACGGCGGCACCCGATCTCACTTCCGGCAAGGGCGCGAAGGATGAGAACTTTCCCGTCGCCTCCTTCATCATCGCGCCGCGACATCGGCCAGTGGTCATGGCCTTTTACCGCGTCGCCCGCATGGCCGATGATATCGCCGACCACCCACAGGCGTCGGCTGACGAAAAGCTGGACCGCCTGGCGGCGATTGAGCGCAGCCTCACCGGGGCGGGGATCGTAGTTCCGGTCGCGGTTCACCTGCGAGAATCCCTGACGGCCAGAGGCCTGGGCAAACAACATATGCTGGATCTGCTCCAGGCATTCCGCCGGGATGTGACCCAGACACGATACGCGGACTGGGGCGATCTGATCGATTATTGCCGCTATTCGGCAGCGCCGGTGGGCCGCTTTATGTTGGATGTCCACGGCGAAAGCCGTGCCACCTGGCCCGCATCGGATGCCCTTTGCGCCGCGCTGCAGGTGATCAATCATCTCCAGGACTGCGGTAAGGATTATGCCGATCTTGACCGTGTCTATCTGCCTGCGGACGCCCTGGCCGCCCATGGAGTGAAGCTCAGCGACCTGAGCGCGGCGGCGGCAAGTCCGGCACTGCGCCAGTGCCTGATCGATCTGACGGGGCGCACGCAACAGCTTTTGCTTGCCTCCGCCCCCTTGGCTGGCGAAACCCGCGATCTTCGCCTGGCGGTGAATATCGGAGTCATTCAGCGTCTTGCCGAAAGCCTGACCCGGCGTTTGCTGCTCCGCGACCCCCTGTCGCAGCGGGTTCACCACCATCCGCTTGAAGCCCTGGGCGTCGCCTTGCTGGGGGTCGGCCGCACCCTCGCCTCTCGGCAAAAGCCTTCGGCTGCGGCATAGAAATGCCATGACGCAAACGGCCACATCCCCAGGTGCCACGCAGAGCCAGGCCTCCGGCAGCTCATTTTATGCGGCAATGCGTCTGCTGCCGCCTGCCGAGCGGCAGGCCATGTTCGCAATCTATAGTTTTTGCCGTCAGGTCGATGATATTGCCGATGAACCCCATTTCACTCAACCCGAACGCGTGGCGGGCCTGAACACCTGGCGGGACGATCTGGAAGCCCTGTATGCGGGAGATTCACCCGCATCGCTGGCGTTCCTCAAAGGCCCGATTGAGCAGTTTTCTCTAGCCAAAGCGGATTTCCTGGCCATCATTGACGGCATGCAGATGGATGTCGATACCACGATCCGAGCTCCCGACTTTGCCACCTTCGATCTCTATTGCGACCGCGTCGCCAGCGCCGTCGGCCGCCTGTCGGTTCGGGTATTTGGGATGAGCGAGGTCTCAGGTCGTCAGCTGGCCTATCATCTGGGCCGGGCTCTGCAGTTCACCAACATTTTGCGCGACCTGGACGAAGATGCCCAACTGGGCCGGCTGTACCTGCCCAAAGAAGCCCTCCTGGAAGCCGGAATTCATAGCGACACGCCGGGCGATGTGGTGGCTGATTCTCGCGTCGGGCACGCGTGTCTCTGGCTGGCTGCCAAGGCTCATGACCATTACCGCGCCTCAGACAACTTGCTAAATGCCCGCCCCGCGGGCCGGCTGCGGGCACCTCGTCTGATGAGCGCGGTTTATGGTGAAATCCTGCGGCAGATGCAGACGGTGGGGTGGGCGGCACCCCGTCGACGGGTAAAACTCGGCAAGGCGCGCCTCGCCTGGCTGGTCCTCAGCCGAGGTCTCCTGCCATGAGTGAGGGCGGCCAGCGACAGGCCTATGTGATTGGAGCGGGGCTATCGGGCCTGTCTGCGGCGGTTGATCTGGCCACGCGCGGGGTCAAGGTGACCTTGTTTGAGGCGTCGATGCAGGCGGGCGGGCGTTGCCGCTCATACCTTGATCCCGTGCTGGATATGATCATCGATAATGGCAACCATTTCGTCGTCTCCGGCAATCGTGCCACCTTTGCCTATCTGCACCAGATCGGCGCGACGGAAAACCTGCACGGGCTGGATGCCGCCGGCCCGTCCTTCCACGATCTGCGTGACGGCTCGGCCTGGACCTTGAAACCCAATCTTGGTCCCCTGCCCTGGTGGATTTTTGATCGCCATCGGCGGGTCCTGGGGACCAAGCCCGCCGATTACCTGGCGCTCGCGGCGCTGTTGTTCCCGTCCAAGGGCAAACGGATTGATCAGGTCATAGCCTGCAAAGGCACGCTGTGGGACAGGCTTCTGGGTCCCTTCCTAATGGGGGCACTGAACACTGACCCTAGAGCCGCATCGGCCGATCTGGCCGCCGCAGTGATCCGCAAGACCTTTGCCAGGGGCGGACGCGCCTACCAGCCAATGATTGCCCATCCCACCCTGTCGGCGGCCTTTATCGAACCCGCCCTGGCCCTGTTAAAGGTGCGTGGCGCGCGGGTGCGCTTTGGCCAACGTGTGCGTGGTCTGACATTCAGCGGCGACCACGTCAGCAGCCTGACGATCGGCGAGGCCGAAGAACCCGTCCCCCACGGCGCGACGGTGATCGTGGCCACCCCGCCCTGGATCACCTGCGATCTCATTGCCGGTTTACAGGTGCCCGACCAGTTCAGCGCCATCGTTAATGCACATTTCCGCATCACCCCGCCGGCGAATGCGGCCCCCATGCTGGGCGTCATCGGTGGCACGGCTGAGTGGGTATTTGCCTTTGCTGATCGATTGTCTGTTACGGTCAGCGGGGCCGACGCCCTTATTGACGAAGATCGCGAAACCCTGGCCCAGCGGCTCTGGCGAGACGTCGCAGCCGTCTACCACCTGAACCCCGACGAGCTGCCGTCTTGGCAGATCGTTAAAGAGCGCCGCGCCACATTCTCCGCCACGCCGGAGCAGAACGCCCGGCGCCCGCCGGCGCGCACGTCCTGGAACAACCTGTTCCTGGCCGGTGACTGGACAGATACGGGCCTTCCGGGCACCATCGAAGGCTCGATCCAGTCAGGAAGACTCGCCGCCGACCTGGCCTTCAAATCCCAAGCCAGCCTAGCCTGAAAGCCATAAGACCAAGTCATGGACGGCCCATCAGACCTACACTCTCAACCGGGCCCTCATCTCGGCCTTGGTATTGACCTTGAGGGCTCGATCGCCCGCGCTACTGCAGCTCTACTGGCGTGGCAGCAACCGGACGGGCACTGGCTGTTTGAGCTAGAGGCCGACGCAACCATTCCGGCCGAATATATCCTGCTGGTGCATTACCTCGGGGAGACCGCTGACCTGGAGCTGGAGCGGAAGATCGGGGTCTATCTTCGCCGCATTCAGGGCGACCACGGCGGCTGGCCGCTGTTCCACGCCGGGCCGTTGGACGTCAGCGCGACGATCAAGGCCTATTTTGCCCTGAAAATGATCGGCGACGATCCGGACGCGCCGCATATGGCGGGGGCCCGCAAGGCGTTACTGGCCAGCGGTGGGGCTGAGGCCTGCAATGTCTTTACCCGTATTCTCCTGGCCTTGTACGGGGTCATTTCCTGGCGGGCGGTGCCGAAAATTCCAGTGGAAATCATCCACCTGCCGCGCTGGTTTCCCATCCATCTAAGCAAGATTTCCTATTGGGCCCGCACCGTCATCGTGCCGCTGCTGGTTCTGGCCGCCATCCGCCCTCTGGCGCGAAATCCCAAGCGCGTCACGATTGATGAGTTGTTCCTCAAATCCCCTCGCACCCTGAAGGGCCTGCCACGCGGTGCGCATCAGAAGGAGCCGTGGACCAGCGGCTTCTTCGCCCTCGACTGGGCCCTGCAACACCTCGAACCGCATTTCCCCAAACGCACCCGCCGCACCGCGATTGCTAAGGCTGTGGCCTTTGTCGACGAACGGCTGAACGGCGAGGACGGGCTTGGCGCGATCTTTCCGGCCATGGCCAATGCCGTGATGATGTACGATGCTTTGGGCCACGGCGCTGAGTATCCAGGTCGCGCCACCGCCCGGGCCTCGGTAGAAAAGCTTTTGGTCATCAAGGATGACGAGGCCTATTGCCAGCCTTGCCTTTCCCCGGTCTGGGACACAGCCCTGGCCACTCACGCCCTGCTGGAAGCAGCTGACCCCGCAGCCGAAACCGCTGCGCTGCGCGCTCTGGCCTGGTTGAAGCCGCTTCAGGTGCTTGACGTCGTCGGCGACTGGGCCGACCGACGACCGGATGTGCGGCCAGGCGGCTGGGCCTTTCAGTATCGCAACGACCACTACCCAGACCTCGACGATACCGCCGTCGTCGTCATGGCCATGGACCGCGCACGGCATCGCGCGCCCATGGCGGGGCTCTATGATCATAGCATTGATCGCGCCCGCGAATGGGTTGAGGGTTTGCAAAGCCGTGGCGGCGGCTGGGCCGCGTTCGATGCGGACAATACCCACCATTACCTGAACAATATCCCCTTCGCCGACCACGGAGCCTTGCTCGATCCGCCGACCGTCGATGTAGCCGCGCGTTGCGTCAGCATGCTGGCACAGTTGGGCGAGAGGGCCGACAGCCCCCGTGTGCGTACCGCTCTCGCCTATCTCGACCGCGAGCAGGAACCGGAGGGCAGCTGGTTCGGTCGCTGGGGGGTGAACTATATCTACGGCACATGGTCGGCCCTTTGCGCTTATAATGCTGCTGCGATTGACCCCGGCGTTCCGACAATCCGCCGGGCCGTCGATTGGCTAGTAAAAATCCAGAACCCTGATGGCGGCTGGGGCGAGAGTTGCGAAAGTTACAAGCTTGACTACCGAGGCTATGGGGCTGCGCCGTCGGCAGCGTCTCAGACCGCCTGGGCCTTACTCGGCTTAATGGCGGCGGGCGAGCGGGAGCATCCGGCGGTGGAACGCGGGGTGGCGTGGCTGGCGCAACAACAGGATGACACAGGGTCCTGGCCGGAAGATACCTATACAGGGGGCGGTTTTCCCAGGGTTTTCTACCTGAAGTATCATGGCTACGCGGAGTTCTTTCCGCTTTGGGCTCTGGCGCGCTATCGCAACCTGAAACGCAGCAATGATGGCCGCGTCGCCTATGGGATGTGACAAATTACGTGGGCTACGGAACACTTCTCGTCGTTGTTGGCATGGTGTCGGAGGCAAGGATCGTCGCCGGACCGGGCACCACGGTGGTCATCAGCGGCGGACGTACGGATACCCTGGAAGACAGATTGCGAGCGGCACTCACACCAGGAATTTCAGGGCTTGTCAGTTTCGGCGTCTGTGGGGGCCTGGATCCCGGCCTGACGGCTGGCGATCTTATCATCAATTCCAGCAACCTTGGGTGGCGAGACCGTCTTTCGCTAGGGCTGCCCGAAGCGAGCTGCGGTCAGGTCATAGGTAGTGCGACCATGGTGGGCAGCGCTGGGGAGAAGTCAGCTCTGAGGCGCGAAACTGGTGCCAACGCGGTGGACATGGAAACCCATATAGTCACTCGGGTCGCCGTGGCGCTGGGACTGCCGTTTGCAGTCATCCGCGCGGTGTCAGATCCCGCCGACCACGCCCTGCCCCGCGCTGCCATGGCTGGGCTAAAGGCCGACGGTCGCCCCGACATCGGCGCGGTGCTTGGTGCCGTTTGCCGCCGCCCCTGGGAACTCCCCGCCCTACTCCGCACCGCTCGCGAGGCTGGCCAGGCGTTACGGGCCTTAAACCTTGCCCGGGAGCGCCTGGGACCGGACCTGGGATCTATTCCGCCGGCGCGCGCTGAACTTTGCGAGATTTCGGATTGGAGGTCTTGATCTCGGCCAACATCTTATCGACGTGGGTGGAAAAGACGAAGTCCGCTTTGCGTTCCGTAGCGCGGGAAATATCCGTGGCCATGGGTCCTGTGGTCCGAACGCCGCCAAGCGTGACCGCCAAAGCCTTGAGAGGGCGCTTCATAATGTCGGTGACGGCTGTGGCTTCAAAGCCGCTGTGCACCATGCAATCAGCGCACTTTTCATAGTTGCCAACGCCGTAAGCATCCCAGTCGGTGTCTTCCATCAACTCTTTGAACGTCTTGGTATAGCCTTCGCCCAGCAGGTAGCAGGGCTTTTGCCAGCCAAACACGGTGCGGGTCGGATTGCCCCACGGTGTGCAGTGATAGGCTTGATTGCCCGCCAGAAAATCCAGGAACATAGTCGATTGAGTAAACGACCACTTTTTGCCGCCGTTGCCCAAGGCAAAGATGTCGCGGAACAGCTGTTTGGTCTTGGTCCGCCCCAGAAAACTATTCTGATCTGGCGCGCGCTCATAGGCATAGCCTGGCGAGATCGTTGTGCCATCCAGACCGATGAGCTTCATCTCATCCAGGAAGGCTGCAACGCGTTCGGGCACGGCACCATCGAAAAGGGTGCAATTGATGCTGACGCGGAAACCTTTGGACTTAGCAAGCTTAATAGCCTTGATCGCAGTCTCATAAACCCCGTCAAGACAAACTGATTTGTCATGCATCGCTTTGTCGCCATCCAGATGGATGGACCAGGTGAACATCGGGTCCGGCTTATACTGATCAATCTTTTTGGTCAGCAGCAGGGCATTTGTGCACAGAATTACATACTTGCCGCGCTTGAGAAAACCGTCGACGATCTTGGGCATATCGCGGTGCAACAGCGGCTCGCCGCCGGCCAGCGAGACAACCGGAGCGCCGCACTCATCGATGGCCTCCATGCACTGGGCGATACTGAGGCGCTGATTGAGAATCTCGTCCGGATAGTCGATCTTGCCACAACCGGCGCAGGCCAGGTTGCAGCGATAGAGAGGCTCAAGCATCAGCACCAGCGGGTAGCGCTTGACGCCGCTGAAGTGCTTTTTGGCGATGTAGGTGCCGATACGGGCAATGGCCGAGATGGGTAGACCCACGTCGTGCTCCTTCAAATTTAAGTGTTTATTCCGGCTCTATAGCCGATTTTTAGCTGCGAAGTTCAAATGGTAGACGAAATTCGATATCTTCCTTGACCCCATGCATGGGTTCGACGGTCACCGGACCTAGAGCCCGCAGGGCTTCGATGACCTCCAGGATCAGTTCTTCGGGTGCTGAGGCCCCCGCTGTCAGGCCGATGGTCTCGAAGCCCTTGATCCAAGCTGGATCAAGCCCGCCGGCATCGTCGATCAGATAGCTGGGAATGCCCTGCTCTAAACCGATTTCGCAGAGACGATTGGAATTAGAGCTGTTCTTCGCGCCCACGACCAGGATCACTTCGACCATTTTGCACATGTCTCGAACTGCGGTCTGCCGGTGTTGAGTCGCGTAACAGATGTCCGAGGTGTCTGGGCCAACGATATTGCTGAACCGGGCTTTAAGGGTCTCGATCACGCCCTTGGTGTCATCAACACTGAGTGTCGTCTGGGTGACGTAGGCCAAAGGGGTGTCAACCGCCAGATCGAGCTCTGCCACGTCTGATTCGGTCGAGACTAGATGCACCTTGCCGTCGATCTGACCGACCGTACCTTCGACTTCCGGGTGACCCTCGTGGCCTATCAGAATCAGAGTGCGGCCGAGGCGCACATATCGTTTCGCCTGATTGTGTACCTTTGAGACCAAGGGGCAGGTCGCATCCAGGATCGGCAGGTGCCGCGCCCTGGCTGCCTGAACCACGCTCTTGGCCACGCCATGAGCGCTGAACACGGTGTGGGCCCCATCGGGCACTTCGGTAAGTTCTTCAACGAAAATCGCGCCTTTTTGCTTTAGGCTTTCAACGACATGCCGATTGTGGACGATCTCATGGCGAACATAGATCGGGGCCTGATACTTCTCTAACGCCCGCTCAACGATATCGATCGCCCGCACGACGCCAGCGCAAAACCCGCGCGGTTGGGCCAGTATTACTTTCATCCATCAGCTCCGGCGCGGCCAAATGCTAAACAATTAGAGCGGGATTTGCGCGGAGACCCGGTCTCCGCTTTTCCGCATCGCTCTCCAGACGCATCCACAGCTTTAATAGAGGAAGCGCGCTTCCGCGTCGACCACAATCCCCGCCCTACAATCCCTCGGCCTCCGGCAGACCTAGCATGAGATTGAGGTTCTGCACCGCTGCGCCGCCTGCCCCCTTGCCCAGATTGTCCAATACCGCGACCAGACGGGCTTGACCGGCGGTATCGCTGCCAAACACCCGCAGACTCATTATGTTGGTGCCATTGTGCATCTGTGGCGCGACGGTTTGCAGGTCGTCCTGAGCAACCTGGATAAAGGATTCTCCAGCGTAGGCCGTCGCCAAATGGTGTTGTAGATCCGACAGTTTGGGGCGTCCGGGCAGGACGGCTATTGGCAGAGGAACCTCGACGATCATCCCCTGGCGAAAGCGTCCGACGGCGGGCGAGAAAACCGGAGCGCTGTCCAATCCGGCATAGACTTGCATTTCGGGCAGGTGTTTGTGGTTCATGCCAAGTCCATAAAGACGAAACGGGACGTCGGTGGCGTTTGCAGCCGTCTTGTCCTCAAACTCCGCGATCATCGGTTTGCCCCCGCCGGAATAACCCGAAACGCCGTGTACTGAGAGCGGCCAGTCAGGTGGGATGAGCCCTGCGGCGACCAACGGCCTGACAAGCGCGATGAAGCCTGTCGGCCAGCATCCCGGATTTGATACACGCCGGGCACCAGCAACGGCTTGGCGCTGACCCGGAGCAATTTCCGGCAATCCATAGGTCCAGCCAGTGGCCGTGCGGTGCGCAGACGAGGCGTCGATGATGCGCACATCTGGCGACTCAATCAGCTCTATCGCCTCGCGCGCCGCATCATCGGGCAGGCAGAGGATCACCAGATCGGCACTGTTCAGAAGGTCCTTTCGGGCGCGCAAATCTTTGCGTTGAGCAGGTGAGATGGAAACAATCTCAAGGTCTCGCCGACCGGTCAGCCGGTCGCGAATTTGCAGGCCCGTTGTGCCGGCTTCGCCATCGATGAAGATTTTCGCGACCATGATCGCCTCCGTAAAAACGAAAAAGGGCACCCCGGCTGAGCCGGAGCGCCCCTGGCCATAAACAGCCCGAACCCCAGGTCTAGCGCTTGGAGAACTGGAAGCTGCGGCGCGCTTTAGCCCGACCGTACTTCTTACGCTCTACAATGCGGCTGTCGCGGGTGAGGAAACCATGCGGCTTCAACAGTGGCCGAAGACCCGGCTCATAATAGGTCAGAGCCTTAGAAATGCCGTGACGAATCGCGCCGGCCTGGCCCGAAAGGCCTGAACCTTCCACCGTGGCAACAATATCAAATTGCCCGACCCGGTCGGTCACCTGCATGGGCTGGGCCAGCATCATGCGCAACACCGGGCGGGCGAAATAAACTTCCTGGTCGCGATCATTGATGGTGATCTTGCCCTTGCCGGGCTTGATCCAGACGCGGGCGATGGCGTTCTTGCGCTTGCCAGTGGCATAGGCGCGGCCCTGTTTGTCGATCTTGGGCTCAACGACCGCGACTTCGGGATTTGGATTGGAGGACAGGCTCTGCAGAGCCTCGAGACCACGGGTTTCGGACATGATTACTGGCTCCGGGTGTTCTTGGCATTGCGACCGGCAAAGTCGATGACTTCCGGGCTCTGCGCTTCGTGGGGATGTTCGGCGGTGTTGTAAATTTTCAGATGCGTCATCTGGGCACGGGCCAGTGGGCTTTCCTTGGGCAGCATACGCTCAACTGCTTTTTCCAGGATGCGCTCCGGGAATCGCCCGCCTAGGATCGCACCGGCCTTGCGCGCCTTGATCCCGCCCGGATGCCCGGTGTGCCAATAATAGATTTTTTTTTCAAGCTTGCGGCCGGTGAACTTTACCTTGTCAGCATTGATCACGACGACATTGTCGCCGCAATCGACGTTAGGCGTATAGTCCGGTCGGTGCTTTCCACGCAGGCGGATAGCGATGAAGGTGGCGAGGCGCCCGACAACCGCATCCTGGGCGTCAACGACAATCCATCGTTTTTCGACAGTCGCGGTCTTGAGATAGGTTGTGGTCTTCGAGTTCATGGCAAAGGGTCCGTGAGACGGCGAGACAGCACAGGGCCGTTTCGATTGAGGCGAGGCTGGTACAGGCCCGGCGGGCGGCTGTCAACACGCGGGAGTCTCCAGACTTCAATTACGTTTTAAAACAATGAGTTAAGATATACGGTAATATGATACCGCATCACGCGCGACGACACCGCCAGGCAAAGGCCACGGCAGTGGCCAGCAGAATCGCCGCATTGATCTGGTGCCAAAGCGCGAGCCACAACGGCACTCCAAACCACAGGGTCAGAATGCCCAGGACAATTTGAAAGGCAACCAGGGCACAGGTGCAGATCGCGAGGGTGCGCATCCCAGGCGGTATCCGTCGCGACAACAGACTGCCTACCGCCAAGCCAAAAGACAACATCGCAATAAAATAGCCGACGGAGCGATGATTGAACTGAGCTGTGGTTGCGCCATGAGCGAAGCTGACCCAAAGTCCACCTCGGCCATAGTCACTCGGAACCAATGCCCCGCCCATTAGAGGCCAATCGCCATCAACAAGCCCACCGCGGTTTCCAGCGACGAGCGCGCCAAGCAAGCACTGCAAATAGACGGCCAGCATGAGCGTCCCTGTGCTCAACGTCCACGCTAGGCGATCGGCTCGAACTTCTGGGCCGCGCCAAGCGTTAAGTGCCGTCCAGATCAGTGCCATGAACAGCAACAATGCCAGACCCAAATGCGTCGCCAGACGTTCGGGTGCTACCGATACACGAGCCTCAAGCCCGCTTCTTACCATCCACCAGCCGACCACACCCTGAAGAGCGCCCAGAAGCATCAGACCCAAAAGCGGCAACGCCAGCCGACGGGGAATGCGCCGGGACAGCAAAAATACCAGGAAAGGTCCGGCAAAGGCGAGCCCAAGCGTTCGGCCCAACAGTCGATGTGCCCACTCCCACCAGAATATGAATTTGAAGCTTTCAAGGCTCATACCACGGTTGATCAGGCGATATTGGGGGGTGGCCTGATAGCGCCCAAACAGATCGACCCATACCGCGTGGCTGAGCGGCGGTATCGCTCCGGTCAGGGGTTTCCATTGGGTAATAGACAAGCCTGAACCGGTCAGCCTCGTTGCCCCGCCGACGATCACCATTGCAAGAACCAGCAACGCCACCAAGGTCAGCCATATCGCCACCTGGCGCGATTTTTCGCCGGTGGCCGTTACAGTCGTCATCACTCGCCAGTCATCATTCCCGAAACGAACGATTGTCGTTTCGCGCCCCCCGGTAAGGCGAAAAATGGTCGGAGCGACAGGATTTGAACCTGCGACCCCTTGACCCCCAGTCAAGTGCGCTACCAGGCTGCGCCACGCTCCGATACCAGGGGAAAGGCATATAAGGGTGGCCTCACCGCACCGCAACGATAAAACCTAAATTCAAAAAACGGGAGGTCGTGCAGCGTGTCGCACACCGGCTTTGCTACCAGACGGCGGTGCAGGAGGGTGGCACCCTCGTCTGATCAGGCGAGGGCGAGATCCAGCCTGATCTTTGCTGCCTTAAGATTTTCCTGGATACTCCGCAGGCGGGCCAAATCGGTGCCGCGAGGCGAATTGCTTGTAACCCTGACGCTGTTTAAAGAGGCGTCCTGCTGTAGAGGTCGACCTTTCGGCCCATGCTGACGGTGCAAAGCCTGCACCTGAGCGATGCTTAGCTCGTCGTCGTACAGTAGTTTGCGCACGGCGCATAAGATTTCCATATCAGCGGGACGATAAAACCT
>JAYTXQ010000192.1:0-3822 GCA_043742825.1 Caulobacteraceae bacterium
CCATCCGGCCACGGCTCTGCTCTGTCCACATCCAGAGCTTGAATCATGAACCGCGTCACACAGGAATCCCAAATAGCCGATTTTCCAAACAGACTCTAACATCGGTCAAGCTTGTTTTCACGCAATTCTGCCGCTGGACCCGTCGGCGCTGGCCGCCGCAGCCCGATGCGCGTCTGCCCGGAAGCGGCGAAGATTGGAGGCGATCATGGAGTGAACTTGGTCGCATGTCTGACTCCCTCTCAGCCACAAAACTTTGGCTAACGCTTCATCGCCGGTTCATCTTCGATATGGTAAGGGAAAACTGGCGTCCTGCTGCCCATTCGGTGTTGCCTGGGAACGTTTCTGAGGAGAAATTTATGTCTGCTGGCCGTAACGTCACAACCATCACGGCCCTCGCCGGCGTCCTGGCCCTGACCCTGGCCCATCCAGCGCTCGCCGCGCCAGCGAAACCACCAGCGGTATATTCCCCCTGTTTCTTTGTCACTCAATGGGAAGGCTGGAAGGCCCCGGATGAGAACACTCTCTACCTGGGGGTGAATATGCATGACGTCTATAAAGTCGATTTGAGCGGTGGCTCACCGATGCTGATGTGGCCCAGCGCGCATCTGGTCTCAATCGTGCGCGGCAGCTCCAGCATCTGCAGCGCTCTAGATCTGGACTTCAAAATCGCCGACAGCAACGGTTTTCCCGTAGGCCTGATCGCCAAATCCATGCGCAAACTGAGCAAGGACGAAGTTGCGGCGATCCCGAAAAAGTATCGACCTAACTAAAGCCCGACATCAATGAAGTGAGGATCGCGCGGGAGGGTGACCGCGCGCCATGATCAAAGTATCCTCTCCGGCATGACCGACGCCCCAACGCCAATCCGTCTCTACCTTGTCGACGGCTCAGCCTTTATCTTCCGCGCATATCATGCCCTGCCGCCGCTGACGCGCAAGTCAGACGGTCTTCCCGTTGGCGCGGTGCAGGGGTTCTGCAATATGTTGTGGAAGCTGATCGAGGACATGAAGACCTCGCCGGATGCCCCCACCCACCTTGCGGTCATCTTCGATGAGTCCGGCAAGACCTTTCGCAATGACATGTACCCCGCCTACAAGGCCCATCGCCCTCCCGCGCCTGAAGACCTGATCCCGCAGTTTCCCCTGGTGCGTGAGGCGACCCTGGCCTTTGGTGTGCCGGCTATTGAACTGGCTAATTACGAGGCCGACGACCTGATCGCCGCCTATGCCAAACAGGTCAGCGACGCCGGCGGCGAGGTGGTCATTGTTTCCTCCGACAAGGACCTGATGCAGCTGGTCGGCGACCGCGTCTGCATGCTCGATCCGATGAAGAACGTGATCATCGATGCGGCCGGCGTGTTCGAAAAATTCGGCGTCGCGCCAGATAGGGTCATTGACGTCCAGGCCCTGTGCGGTGATTCGGTCGACAATGTGCCTGGCGCGCCCGGTATCGGCATCAAGACCGCTGCGCTGCTGATAAATGAATATGGCGATCTGGAAACCCTGCTGGCGAGAGCCAGCGAGATCAAGCAGGACAAACGCCGTCAGACCTTGATCGATTTTGCCGACCAGATCCGGATGTCGCGTGATCTGGTGACGTTGGATACGGCGACCCCGCTTCCGGCGTCGGTGGAGAGCTTCGCCATCGACGCCCCTGATCCCGCGGTCTTGGGGGCTTTCCTCGAAGCCATGGAGTTTCGCACCCTATCGCGTCGGGTAGGAGGCGGGGCGACAATGCCTTCCGCCCCGGTGCTGAGCCCGCGTGCCGCACCTGTTGCCGCGGACGTGCAGCCCATCGCCATCGACACCAGCGCCTATGTCTGTATCCGCGACATCGCCACGTTGCAAACCTGGATCGCCCGGGCGCATGAAGTGGGCGTCATCGCCTTCGACACCGAAACCGATAGTCTCTCGTCGGCTAATTCGGCCCTGGTCGGGGTTTCCCTGGCCATCATGCCGGGCGAAGCCTGTTACATCCCCCTGGGGCACGAAGCCGCCGACGGCCTCGCTTTCGAAGCTGCGGCAGCCCTGGACCAGATGCCGATTGCCGAGGCCATTGCCTGTCTGAAACCGATGCTGGAAGACCCCGGTGTGCTGAAGGTGGCCCAGAACGCGAAATATGACCTCGCCGTCCTGTCTCGATATGGTGTCGCCGTCTCACCAATCGAAGACACCATGCTGATCTCCTATGTGCTGGAAGCGGGACTGCATGGACACGGCATGGATGAGCTCTCAGAGCTGTGGCTCGGCCACAAACCGATCAGTTTCAAGGACGTAGCCGGAACCGGCAACGCGCAGAAAAGTTTCAAACATATCGAGCTGAAGGCGGCCACAGCCTATGCCGCTGAGGATGCCGACGTCACCTTACGCATTTATAACGTTCTGCGTCCCCGCCTGCCGCGCGAGCATCTTCTGACGGTTTACGAGACCCTGGAGCGGCCCCTGCCGGCGGTTCTGGCGCAGATGGAATGCGAGGGCATCCGGGTCGATCCCGAGGTTCTGCGGCATCTGTCGCACGACTTTGCCATGCGCATGACGCAGTTTGAAGCCCAGGCCCAGGCCCTGGTCGGCCACCCGTTCAATATCGCCAGCCCCAAACAGATCGGTGATGTCCTGTTCGGTGAAATGGCTATTCCCGGCGGCAAAAAGACCGCGACCGGCCAATGGAGCACCGACGCGGCGGCCCTAGAAGACCTGGCCGCCCAGGGCCATGCCTTGCCGCGCGTCATCGTCGACTGGCGCCAACTGGCCAAGCTGCGCGGCACCTACACTGAGAACCTGACCGCCGCGATCAGTCCCCGTACGGGCCGGGTACACACCTCTTTCTCCCTGGCCTCGACCACGACAGGCCGCCTGTCATCGTCAGATCCCAATCTGCAGAACATCCCCATCCGCACCGAAGAGGGACGCAAGATCCGCGCCGCCTTCATTGCCGAGCCAGGCAATCTGTTGATCAGCGCGGACTATAGCCAGATCGAGCTGCGGCTTTTGGCCCATATCGGTGATATTCCGCTGTTGAAAAAGGCCTTCCTCGATGGTCTCGACATCCACGCCATGACCGCCTCGGAAATGTTCGGCGTCCCCATCGCCGGCATGCCCACCGAGACCCGCCGCCGAGCCAAGGCGATCAATTTTGGCATCATCTATGGGATTTCCGCCTTCGGCCTCGCCAATCAGCTATTAATCCCACAGGAGGAGGCCGGGGCCTATATCAAGACCTATTTCGAGCGCTTCCCCGGAATCCGCGCCTATATGGACGCCACCCG
Organism: Caulobacteraceae bacterium; assembly: GCA_043742825.1. Lineage (GTDB taxonomy): Bacteria > Pseudomonadota > Alphaproteobacteria > Caulobacterales > Caulobacteraceae > Acaudatibacter. The sequence goes on from JAYTXQ010000192.1 coordinate 3,266, forward strand.
CGCCCTGGTCCGCGAACAAGGCTTTGTCACCACCCTTTTCGGTCGCAAGGTAAACATCCCGATCATCCGCTCCAAAAGCGCCGCTGAGCGCCAATTCGCCGAGCGCGCCGCCATCAATGCCCCAATCCAGGGCGCCGCCGCCGACGTCATGCGCCGGGCAATGGTCCGCATGCCCGCCGCCCTTAAGGCCGCCGGACTGAAGGCCCGCATGCTTCTCCAGGTCCACGACGAACTCGTCTTTGAAGCCCCCGCCGCCGAAGCCGACGAGGTCTGCCGCGTCGCCAAGGCCGTCATGGAACGCGCCGCCGAACCGGCCGTGCAGTTTTCCGTGCCCCTGATCGTCGAAGCGAGGGCGGCGGCGAACTGGGAAGCGGCCCATTAGCGCGCGCTCCGTGCGCTTTGACTTAGGCTAGCTAATCAGTTAGTCATGACCCATGATCTTCACCGTCCATCAAGCCAAGACCCAGCTTTCGAAACTCATCGTCGCCGCTCTTGAGGGCCAGGAGGTGGTGATCGCTCGTGGCGCGACGCCGGTCGTGCGCTTGACGCCGGTCAAT
>JAYTXQ010000193.1:0-3896 GCA_043742825.1 Caulobacteraceae bacterium
CGGAAACCAGCCTTGAGCACGCGAATGTAGCCGCCCTGACGGCTCTGATAGCGCGGACCCAACGTGGCGAAGAGCTTACCGACCTGGGCGATATCGCGCACCTGAGAGATCGCCTGGCGACGGGCATGCAGGTCACCGCGCTTAGCCAGAGTAACCAGCTTTTCGACGAAGGGGCGCAGTTCCTTGGCCTTGGGCAGAGTGGTAACAATCTGTTCGTGCTTGATCAGGCTCGCCGACATATTGGCGAACATTGCCGTCCGGTGAGCCGAGGTGCGGCCTAATTTCCGTCGAGTATATCCGTGGCGCATCTGGGTCTCTCCGTCGCGGGCCGTCTCGCGACGGACCCGGATAACAGTATTTTACAGTTAGATCTGGTCTTCGAATTTCTTCGCCAGGTCTTCGATATTTTCCGGCGGCCAGACCGGCACATCCATGCCAAGGTGCAGTCCCATGTTGGTCAGGACTTCCTTGATCTCGTTCAAAGACTTGCGCCCGAAATTGGGGGTGCGCAACATCTCGGCCTCGGTCTTCTGGATCAGATCGCCGATATAGACGATGTTGTCGTTCTTCAGGCAGTTGGCCGAACGCACCGACAGTTCCAGTTCGTCGACCTTTTTCAGCAGTGACGGGTTGAACGGCAGTTCCGGCTTGGCTTCGCCATCGCTCTTCTTTTTCGGCTCTTCAAAAGTGATGAAGACTTGGAGCTGGTCTTGCAGGATGCGGGCAGCATAGGCCACGGCGTCCACCGGCGAGACTGCGCCATTGGTTTCAACTTCGATCACTAGCTTGTCATAATCCAGGCTCTGGCCCTGGCGGGTGGGCTCGACGCGGTAGGCGACCCGCCTGACCGGGCTGTAAAGCGCATCCACCGCGATCAGGCCGATGGGCGCATCTTCGGGGCGGTTCTTTTCCGAGGGGACATACCCCTTGCCGTTTTCGACGGTAAATTCGATGCGCACCGACGCGCCCTCATCAAGGGTTAGCAGCACGTGGTCGCCGTTGAGGATTTCGATGTCGGCCGGGGTCTCAATCTGGCTGGCCTTGACCGCGCCGGGACCGGTAGCCTTCAGCGTTATCCGCTTGGGGCCTTCGGAGTGCATGCGCAACGCCAGTTGCTTTATATTGAGTACGATATCGACGACGTCTTCGCGCACGCCCTCGAGCGAGGAAAATTCATGCACCACGCCATCGATCTGGATCGAGGTGACAGCGGCACCTTGCAGCGACGACAGCAGTACCCGGCGCAGGGAGTTTCCAAGGGTGACGCCAAACCCGCGCTCAAGCGGCTCAGCAACCATGCGCGCCTTACGCGCCGGGTCAGCGCCCAGCTCGATCGTCGGCTTTTCCGGGCGAATCAGTTCGTTCCAATTTCTTTCAATCACGGGCGGGTATTCCTCGAACGCGGGATCGTCGGCCGAAGGTTCGGGCCGGCGCAACAGATTGGGTCGGGCAGTTTAGACGCGCCGACGCTTTGGCGGGCGGCAACCGTTGTGCGGGATCGGCGTGACATCACGGATGGAGGTGATGGTCATGCCCACGGCCTGCAAAGCGCGCAGGGCCGATTCCCGGCCGGATCCTGGGCCGGAAACGCTCACCTCAAGCGTGCGCACGCCGTGTTCGGCCGCCTTCTTGCCCGCATCCTCGGCCGCCATCTGCGCCGCATAGGGCGTTGACTTGCGTGAACCTTTGAACCCCATGGTGCCAGAACTCGACCAGGAAATTGCATTCCCCTGAGCGTCTGTGATGGTGACCATAGTGTTGTTGAACGAGGCGTTCACATGCGCAACGCCCGAAGTGATGTTCTTGCGCTCACGCTTTTTAACGCGCGCTGGTTCTTTCGCCATTTATCTAAGCTCTCTTATTTCTTTTTGCCGGCGATCGGCTTGGCCGGACCCTTGCGGGTGCGGGCATTTGTATGGGTGCGCTGACCGCGAACCGGCAGACCCTTGCGGTGACGCAGGCCGCGATAGCAGGCCAGATCCATCAGACGCTTTATATTAACCGAGGTTTCCCGGCGAAGATCGCCTTCAACCTGATATTCACGGTCGATGGTTTCGCGAATCTGGATCACTTCCTGATCCGAAAGCTGATTGACCCGGCGCGCTGCTTCTATACCCACCTTGTCGACGATCTGCCGGGCCTTGGCCTGACCGATTCCATGAATATATTGCAGCGCAATGATCACGCGCTTGTTAGTTGGAATATTGACACCTGCGATACGAGCCACGCAGCATTTCTCCTGGACACGACGACGAGCGCGAAAAGCACGTTCGGCCCGTCTCCTTAGGTAGGAGAGGGCCAGCGCTGATCGCGCCTTTTCGCGGAAGAGATTGCTTATAAGGTCTGGCGCGATAAGGTCAATGCCGCACTTGAGGAAATTTAGGGCGGTCGACTTGCCGTATTAAAGGTCGCGCCGAAGGACGTGGCTTGATAGCCTACGCGCTGCACCCACCCAAATAAGGGCTGAACCATGATTAAGTTTCGCACCACTGCATGTCTTTTGGCTCTGACGCTGGCGTCGAGAGCTGCCGCGGAGACCCCACGTCAGATGCCCACGAGCGCTGCCTTTGAGGCAGTAGTGATCGCGCCTTCGACCACCGCACCTTCGGCCTTGTTTAGGATCAATGTGCTCAGCGGCCAGACCCAGGTGGATTGGGGAGCATCGAGCACCTTTTCCGCGATTGCCGATCCGATGCCCCTGCCGGCAGGCGACTATCACCTTTACAGTGCCGCGCAGCCGCAGATGGCCGATGGCAAGATCATCTGGAGCCTGACCCGGATGGATAGCCGCAGCGGCCACGCCTGGATCCTTTCCGGATGCGGTCCGGTACCCTGCAAGTGGGTAGACGTCGCGCCGGCCAGTTAGGGCGGCACCCGAGTATCGTCGAGCCAAGCCGCAATGCCCCGTCGACGCACTGGTCTTGGCGGGGGGTCCTTAGCGCGGCGCCTGGATGCGCATCAGACCTTCCTGAGCCATGCTGGCGACCAGTCGTCCGTCATGGCTGTAGAGCTCGCCGAAATTCATGCCCCGTGTTCCCGAAGCCGAGGGGCTGCGTTGGCAATAGAGGTGCCAGGCGTTGAACTGTGAGGGCCGGTGGAACCACACCGCGTGATCCAGACTGGCGGTCTGCAGGCCCGGTGTCTGCCAGTTTACCCCATGGGGCCGCATGCCGGTGGACATGAAAGTCATATCCGACGCATAGGCGATCACCGCTTGGTTCATCACCGGATCATCACCGACGGGGGCCAAGGCGCGCATCCAGATGTTCTGGATCGGCGGCGCGACAACGGGTCTCGAGCAATCGTGCGCTTCGACAAAGCGTATGTCGATGGCGCGGGGCCTTTCGTCATGAATGATGTCTTTGGGCAGACTTTCCGGGCCGGCCATTAACGGCATCGGGTCCTGGTGTTCGAAGCCATCCTCCGGCACCTGGAATGACGCCGCCAGGTTGAAGATCTGAGCCCCATGTTGAATGGCCGTTACCCGGCGTGTGGCAAAAGACTTGCCGTCACGCGCGCGATCGACATCATAGAGGATCGGCACGGCAGGATCCCCTGGGCGGATAAAATAGCAGTGCAGGGAATGGCAAACCCGGTTTTCGACCGTCTTGTAGGCGGCCAGTAGGGCCTGAGCGATAACGTGACCGCCAAAGATGCGCGGACCCCGATCCGGGGGCGCTGTGCCGCGAAACAGGTTCACCTCGATGCGCTCAAGGGCCAGGGTTTCGATCAGGTTCTCGATGGCAGGCATGTCTTTATCTTTCTACGAGGCGCGGGATTAGCCGCTCACGTCGATGCTCGCAAGGCGGTAGCCCTCACGCCCAGTCCAGAGTCCGGATCACGGCTTTTTTCCAATTTGCATAGGCCCCCGCCCGCACCTCTTCATCCATGTTTGG
>JAYTXQ010000194.1:0-4278 GCA_043742825.1 Caulobacteraceae bacterium
AGGATATATCTAATGTCGAAACTCGAAAAACTGGTCGATGAACTCTCCGCCCTGACAGTGCTAGAAGCTGCGGAACTCTCCAAATTGCTTGAAGAAAAATGGGGTGTCTCGGCCGCTGCTCCCGCCGCAGTCGCAGGCCCAGCCGCTGCCGCCGCTCCCGTCGAAGCTGCCGAAGAGCAGACCGAATTTACCGTTATGCTCACCGGCGCGGGCGAAAAGAAGATTAACGTGATCAAAGAAGTTCGTGGCATCCGCTCGGATCTGGGCCTGAAGGAAGCCAAGGATCTGGTCGAAAGCGCGCCAGCCGCCGTGAAGGAAAATGTGTCCAAGCAGGAAGCCGCCGAGATCAAGGCCAAGCTCGAAGCTGCCGGCGCGACCGTCGAAGTCAAATAGTTCCGCTGTATCCTCCCTCCAGCTCTTGGGGGGAGGGGGCATTTTTTGTCCGCAGATGACGCAGATGCGTAATCTGCGGATTATTCTTTTTTAGTTTCCTGAACTTTTCCCCTAGCTTTTTGATGGGGGAAGTCTTAAATACGCGCTCATCAAAAATTTCGGGAAGATCTCGACCCATCTGCGTGTCCCGTCACTGGTCGACGCGCAATATAGCCCCGAGGCGCGGTCCGTCGCCCTCTGACCTGCGCGAAGGGGCTTCGTGATGCCTACTTTGGCGTTGCGGCAAGACGATCAAGGCGTCCGGTGATCGGCATGTCCTGGCACTCCCAGGCCCCGATTGACCCGAGGGTGGACGACTCCTTTTTACTTAGACGCCCGGGGTCCCCCTCGCGGTGACGCACCCATTGGAGCCCAGATGGCGCAATCGTTTACCGGCAAAAAGCGGATCCGGATGTCTTTCGGCCGCATCCCCGAAGCTGTGGAGATGCCGAACCTGATTGAGGTTCAGCGCTCGTCCTACGAGCAGTTTCTGCAACGTGAAGTGCGCCCGGCGCAGCGTCGCGATGACGGACTGGAAGCGGTCTTTAAGTCGGTTTTCCCGATCAAGGATTTCAACGAGCGTGCCATGCTCGAATATGTTTCCTATGAGTTCGAAGATCCCAAATACGATGTCGAGGAATGCATTCAGCGCGACATGACCTACGCTGCGCCGCTGAAGGTGAAGCTGCGTCTGATCGTGTGGGAAATCGACGAAGAAACCCAGGCCCGTTCGGTCAAGGACATCAAGGAGCAGGATGTCTACATGGGCGATATTCCGCTCATGACCGAAAAGGGCACCTTCGTTGTCAACGGCACCGAGCGGGTGATCGTTTCGCAGATGCACCGTTCGCCGGGCGTCTTCTTTGACCACGATAAGGGTAAGAGCCATTCTTCCGGCAAACTGCTGTTCGCCGCCCGTGTTATCCCCTACCGCGGGTCTTGGCTGGATTTCGAGTTCGATGCCAAGGATGTGGTCTTTGTCCGTATTGACCGTCGCCGCAAACTGCCGGCCTCGACGTTCCTCATGGCCCTGGGCATGGATGGGGAAGAGATCCTCACCACATTCTATGACGTTGTCCCCTTTGAGAAAAAGAGCGGCGGCTGGGCCACCCCTTTCAAGGCCGAGCGTTGGCGCACGGTAAAGCCGGAATTTGCTTTGATCGACGCCGATACCGGCGAAGAAGTCGCTCCAGCCGGCGTGAAGATTTCCGCCCGTCAGGCCAAGCGCCTGGCCGATAATGGCCTAAAGACTCTGCTTCTCTCGCCCGATGCCCTGGTCGGTCGTTACTTGGCCCGCGACGAAGTGAACGTCACTACCGGCGAGATCTACGCCGAAGCTGGCGAAGAGATCGATGCAGCGATGATCGTCGGGCTCGAAGAGCGTGGCTTTGAAAGCATTGATGTTCTGGACATCGACCACGTCAATGTCGGTGGCTACATGCGCAACACTCTGCGCGTAGACAAAAATGCCTTCCGCGAAGACGCCCTGTTTGATGTCTACCGTGTCATGCGTCCCGGCGAGCCGCCGACCATTGAAGCGGCAGAAGCGATGTTCAAATCCCTGTTCTTTGACCAGGAGCGGTATGACCTCTCCTCGGTCGGCCGCGTGAAGATGAACATGCGTCTGGGCCTTGATTGCCCCGACGACGTGCGCGTCCTGCGCAAGGACGATGTGCTCGAAGTACTCAAGGTTCTGGTGGGTCTCAAAGACGGCCGCGGCGAAATTGACGACATCGACAACCTCGGCAACCGCCGGGTGCGTTCGGTGGGTGAGTTGCTGGAAAACCAGTACCGCATCGGCCTGTTGCGTATGGAGCGGGCGATCAAGGAGCGGATGTCCAGTGTCGATATCGACACGGTGATGCCGCACGACCTGATCAATGCCAAGCCGGCTGCTGCATCGGTACGCGAATTCTTTGGCTCTTCGCAGCTGTCGCAGTTCATGGACCAGACCAACCCGCTGTCGGAGATCACCCACAAGCGACGCCTCTCGGCCCTTGGCCCCGGAGGTCTGACCCGCGAGCGTGCAGGCTTTGAAGTGCGCGACGTGCACCCCACCCACTATGGCCGCATCTGCCCGATCGAAACGCCAGAAGGCCCGAACATCGGCCTGATCAATTCTCTGGCTACCCACGCGGTAGTGAATAAATACGGCTTTATCGAAAGCCCGTATCGGCGGGTCAAGGACGGCAGGATCACTGAGGAAGTGGTTTATATGTCGGCGATGGAAGAGGCCAAGCACGTTATCGCTCAGGCTAATATTACCTTGAAAGACGGTGAAATCGTCGATGATCTGGTGCCAGGCCGGATCAATGGCGAGCCGACCTTGCTGCCTAAGGATCAGGTAGATCTGATGGACGTCAGCCCCAAACAGGTGGTTTCCGTCGCCGCCGCCCTGATTCCCTTCCTGGAAAACGATGACGCCAACCGCGCCCTCATGGGTTCGAACATGCAACGTCAGGCGGTGCCGCTGATCCAGTCTGACGCGCCCCTGGTGGGCACGGGCATGGAAGGCGTTGTGGCTCGCGATTCCGGGGCTGTGGTTGTCGCCCGTCGCCCGGGTATTGTTGAACAGATTGACGGCACCCGCATTGTTATCCGGGCAACTGAAGAAACCGATCCGACTAAGCCGGGCGTCGATATTTATCGCTTGTCAAAATTCCAGCGTTCGAACCAGAACACCTGCATCAATCAGCGTCCGCTTGTGCGCGTGGGTGACAAGATCGTTGCTGGCGACATCATTGCCGACGGCCCCTCCACAGATCTGGGCGAACTGGCTCTGGGCCGCAATGCCCTGGTCGCCTTCATGCCGTGGAATGGCTACAACTTTGAAGACTCAATCCTGATCTCCGAGCGCATCGTGCGCGACGACGTCTTTACCTCGATCCACATCGAGGAGTTTGAGGTTATGGCCCGCGACACCAAGCTAGGCCCTGAAGAAATAACTCGCGATATTCCCAATGTTGGCGAGGAAGCCCTGCGCAACCTCGACGAGGCAGGCATTGTCGCCATCGGGGCGGAAGTGCTGCCGGGCGATATCCTGGTCGGTAAGGTGACCCCCAAGGGCGAATCGCCGATGACCCCGGAAGAAAAGCTGCTGCGGGCGATCTTCGGGGAAAAAGCTTCTGACGTTCGCGACACCTCAATGCGTCTGCCCCCCGGCGTTGCCGGAACGGTGGTTGAGGTGCGAGTGTTTAACCGGCACGGCGTCGATAAAGATGAGCGGGCCCTGGCCATCGAACGCGAAGAGATCGACCGCCTTGGCAAGGACCGCGATGATGAGTTTGCGATCCTTAACCGCAACATGACCGCCCGTTTGCGCGAGCTGCTGGTGGGCCGCAATGCCGTCTCCGGACCCAAGGGCCTGGGACGCGGCGAGATCACACCCGATAAGATTGAAGAAATAAGCCCTGGTCTGTGGTGGCAGATCGCGGTCGATGACGAAAAGGCCATGGGCGAGCTGGAGGCCATGCGCCGCCTGTTCGACGATGCACGCAAACGTCTAGACCGCCGCTTCGAAGACAAGGTGGACAAGCTCCAGCGCGGCGACGAACTGCCCCCTGGCGTGATGAAAATGGTCAAGGTTTTCGTCGCCGTGAAGCGCAAGCTGCAGCCTGGCGACAAGATGGCTGGCCGTCACGGAAACAAAGGGGTCATCTCCAAGATCCTGCCCATCGAAGACATGCCCCACCTCGAAGACGGCACCCCCGTCGACGTGGTGCTCAACCCCCTGGGCGTGCCCTCGCGGATGAATGTGGGTCAAATCTTCGAGACCCACCTGGGTTGGGCGTGTGCCGGTCTTGGTCGCCAGATCGCCGATTTGCTGGATGCCTGGCAGCGCGGCGG
>JAYTXQ010000195.1:0-5423 GCA_043742825.1 Caulobacteraceae bacterium
GTCATTGGGGGCCTTTCGCCCATGGGCAGCGAGCGCCGCAAGCGAACAAAATAGCAACATATTGCGTTATGTCAATATCGCAGGTGCACGACACGCGCGGGGTTTGCCCGCACGGCTAATCGGCGACCACCGGGCGCAGGGCGGAAAAGGACAGTCGCAAGCCTAGTCGAGGACCTTTTCATCCACCTGTGGCTGGCCACCTTCAGAATCGCAACGCAGAATTTTATTCACTCTGACCCCATTGTTCCCTTTCTTCCATTGTTCCCTTTCCTTCCGTCATCATGACACTGGCGACTATAAACAGGTCGTTGGAGAATTCCCAATCATTGACCGAAGCCTCGACCGAACGGGACGAGCGGAACAAAATGTCAATTCCTGTGCGATTTTCATCGGGACTCGTGATCGGAAACCGATATTCTTCGAACTCATTGCCGAACAAATCATCCGAAAATGAAATGTAGATTGATGCTGGTTCCGCGATATTCCCAATGTTTTTCCAGGAAGATGGGCACCAATGCCGAATTTCACTTGAATATCCGAGCGGCATCGATACCGCAACAGTCCTGATATTCGATTCTATCCTCTGACATTCAAGACAAATAATCGATATACACTCGACCAAATTCATGAAATCAAAAGCAATTTCTCCAGTAATTACTATATCTATATCAATCTCATCGAGATGCCTTGAATACAATTTGTCTAGATTTATAGCTTCCTTTATAACTTTTTGCAGCCTAAGTTTCGCTTTCATAGTTATAGACTCCAGCCGTAGATTATTGGCCATTCTTTGACGGCATTTGAAGGGCGTGGTGCGCCATGTTTGACTGTTTCGTCTCGATTTATTGCCGACCCATCATTCAAATGTGCATGTATCTTTTCGCCTTTTACTTTCGGTGAATCTATTCTCTCACCACCCCGGGGTGCTTGACCTTTATTAATTTCGTCGTTCATTTGATTTGGACTTAGAGCTTGTAGAACGAATATCGGGGGACACAATACTCATAGCAATTAATCCGTCTGCCATTCCGCCTCCTTTGCGGCCTGCGGTTTGCGTCCCGGTTTCTGCCGCGCCAGCGTTCGGCCCAGGCGGTGCTCAATGTCGGCGACGAAGGCCGGGCCGCCGAGGGGGCGGCCTGTGCGCTCCCCGGCGCGGATCGCTGCGTGCCTCTGCGGGTCCAGGCCCTGCGCCAGAAAACCCGCCCAGTCTCCCACCCGCTCAAGCAATGGCGCAACCTTTGTTACGTCGTCATCGCGGCCGGCCAAGTGCGCCCGGGCGCTCGACCACAGCCAGTCTTCGGCCCGTGGTGTCAGGCGCGCGCGCACCGGGTTCAGTTCCACATAACGCACCGCCGCCAGCAGATGCGTCTCGTCCATAGGAACCGAAGCGAACCGCCCTTGCCACAGAAAGCCTCGCCAGCCCTCCCGGAAGTTCACCCGCCGTGAGTAGCCTCGGTGCGCCTCGCCAAGAGCCCGGCGCAGGCCGCCCTCGTCGCCCGGAGCCAGGATCAGATGAACATGATTGGGCATCAGGCACCAGGCCCAGATCTCAACCCCCGCCGCCGCACACCCCTCGGCCAACAGCACTTTATAGGCCGCATAGTCCCCATCGCCGAAGAACACCTGCTGTCGCCGGTTGCCCCGCTACGTAATATGATGCGCCTCGCCAGCCACCACCACACTCGCCAGTCTTGCCATGCGCCGGACGCCGCAGATTCAAGCGCGCGTTGTCAATTATGTATTGTGTCCCCTGATATCTAATTTGTCCCTTCGTAGGGTTTCGCCCCCTGGATAACGTTCTCCAAAACGTTCACGTGGGATGGGGTTTGTAGCGCCCTGCGGTTTGCGGCGGTCGGCGATGGTGCACCAGCCTTCGTGTTGCTCACCGACGTATCGCTGACGAACGCAGCTGGCGGCGGTCCTGAGCCAGCGGCTTGGGCGATGATGCTCATTGGCATCGCGGGCTTGGGCGGTATGGCCCGCGCACGTCGAAAGGCGGCCGCTTTCGCCTGACGAACCTAGTCGCTTGAAGTGAATGTGGCCGCCGATCCATGTGATTGGCGGCCACAAATTTATCTGCCTCCACCGCTGCGCGGTTTGGGGCGTTGAATCGGGTCGCTATCCAACCCTTACCGGCACCGCGACATACAGATCCGGGAACTGTGCCTTTAGCGCAGCGATCTTGGGCATGTCATAGGTGGCGATGTAGGCTGCATCAGGGTTGTGGATCAGATAGTCCTGGTGGTGGGTTTCGGCGAGGTAAAACCCCTTCAGCGGATCAACGCGGGTAGCGATCGGGCGGTGGAAGGCCTTAGCGGCGTTTAGTTGCGCGATGTAGCGTTGCGCGACATCGCGCTGCACGGGGTCTGCGAACCATATTTCCGAGCGGTATTGCGGCCCCTGGTCGGGAAACTGCTCGTTGACCTGCGTCGGATCGGTGGCCACGGCGAAAAACACCCGCAGAATCTGACCGTAGGAAATCACTTTCGGATCAAAGGTTACCTTCACCGACTCGGCATGGCCGGTGGTTCCGGTGCTGACCAAGTCATAATGAGCCATCAGGCTAGGCCCCCCGACGTAGCCAGAGACCACGCGTTTCACGCCGCGCACGTGCTCAAACACCCCTTGAACACCCCAGAAACAGCCACCCGAGAGGACGGCTGTTTGCAGTCCACCAGCACCCGAAGGATCAAGTGCCGGCGTGGGAAGCCGCCCCGCAGAATTGCTAAGCGTTGGCAAGAGCAGCAGGGTCGCGGCCAAGGTGGCGGCGGCCAGAGAGAGCATCGGTTTTGACATTTCGGTTGGCCTTAAACCAGGGTTGGAGACTGTAGGGAGGGTTTCGTTCGCGGCATCGCGATGGTTACAGATATGGGCACGCATGACTTTGCCCACAACCTTGCCTATCCTATCTCAATGACCACGCACCTTGTCGCATTGGCATCCGGCGTTCTGCCGGAATTCACTCCGCAACAGACCGCGCGCGCCGCAGCGGGGGCCGGGTTCAAGGCTGTGGGCCTGTGGGTAGACATTGAGCTTTGGACACCCGCAACAACCCGCGACGTGCAGGCGATTTTAGCGGCGGAAGACCTCATTGCCCTGGACGCGGAAGTCGTCTGGATCCAGCCTGGACAACTTGATCCAAAGCATTTGCGCATCATCGATATCGCCGCCGAGATTGGCGCACGCAACGTCCTGGTCGTCAGTTCCGATCCGGACAGAGACGCGACGGCGGAGAAACTGGCCGCCTTGGTCGATCACGCCCGACCAAGCGGGGTGCGGGTCTGTCTGGAGTTTGGTGCCTTTACGAAAGTTCGCGACCTGCCGACGGCCCTGGACGTACTTGAACGCACGGGTCTGGCTGATGCCGGCCTGTTGATTGACCCCCTGCACCTGGCACGAACCGGGGGCCGTCCAGAGCACCTGATCGGCCTGCCGCCCGAGCGCTTGGCCTATGCACAATTCTGTGATGCCACCGCGGTTGGGGCCAGTGCCGATGACGTACAGGCGATCATCGAAGAAGCCGTAGATCGCCGCTTGCTTCCCGGCGAAGGTCAACTGGCCTTGCAAAGCCTATTAGGGGTGCTGCCCGCGAACATTCCTCTGAGCGTGGAGGTGCGATCAAAACCCCTGCGTGACGCCTTCCCAGACCCGGTCGACCGCGCCCGTGCCGTGTTGACCGCGACGATGGCGGTATTGGCGAAACCCCGAACAGAAATGCATTCATGACGCTCATTCTCAATATCCTCTGGTTCATCTTCGGCGGTTTCCTGGCCGGGATGGCGTGGCTGCTAGCCGGCCTGTTGCTGGCCGTCACCATCGTTGGCCTGCCGTGGGCCGGGGCCGCTTTTCGCATTGCGGGATTCAGCTTTGCCCCCTTTGGTCGTCAGGTTGTGTTCCGACAAGAGCTTACTGGTTACGATGACACAGGGACCGGCACCCTGGGGACCGTTCTCAACATCATCTGGATCATTCTGGGCGGCTGGTACATCGCCCTGGCGCACCTGATGGTCGGGATCGGTCTGTGTTGCACCCTCATCGGCATCCCCTTCGGTATCCAGCACTTCAAGCTGGCGATCATCGCCTTCGCCCCGATCGGCCGCGAAGTGGTTCCGATTTGACCTTACGGTAGATCAAGAACTTGGTAGAGTGCTGCTTCACCCAAGGCCGCCCCGATGAACCCGATCACCCTCTTTATTGTTGCCACTCTGATGGCCGCCGGCGCGGCTCTGATCGCCGTCGGGGCGATTCCGCTTGGCATACCGTTCATTGTCGCCGCACTGCTGGTTGCCGCTTCACTGAAGATGGCCAACACTTGGCAGAAATTCGTGGTGCTGCGCGCCGGTAAGTTGCAAGGGGTCAAGGGGCCGGGGCTGTTCTGGATCCTGCCGGTGATCGACAGTGTCACCGCAGTGATTGACGAGCGCATCCAGACCACCGCCTTCAATGCAGAACAGGCGCTGACCCGCGACACCGTGCCGGTAAATGTCGATGCCATCATCTTTTGGCGTGTCCACGATGCCCGCGCCGCAGCCCTGGAAATCACCGACTATCGCACCGCAATCGACAGAGTCGCCCAAACCTCTCTGCGCGAGATGATCGGCTCATCGATGTTGTCGGCCCTGCTCTCGGAACTGAAATCCGCCGATGAACGCCTGTGCAAAGAGATCGGTCTGAAGACTGAAGTCTGGGGTATATCAGTCAGCGCGGTCGAAATCCGCGATGTCTCAATCCCTGTGGCCCTGCAGGACGCCATGTCGCGCCAAGCTCAGGCTGAACGGGAAAAAGAGGCTAGAATCATCCTGGGCTCAGCCGAGGTCGCCGTCGCCGATCAGTTCGTCGCCGCCGCCAAGGCCTATGAGGGCCACCCAGGCGCGTTTCAGTTGCGCGCCATGAACATCATCTATGAAACCACCAAAGAACGCGGTGCCACAATCCTGATGCCCACCAGCATGGTCGACGCCATGAACCCCGCCATCGCCCTCGCCGTCAGCCAGATAGCCCAGAACGGTTGAGTAGCGATCCCGTAACGCCGGCACCCTCGCCGGCATATCCAAGGCGGTTACTCGTACCGCCGGCGTCGCACCGGCTCTTTCTGCAATTGCGCAAGTGACTGCTATCGCAGGAAAAAATGCCGGCGGGACGCCCATAGGCGCTAGAATAAGAGCTGCGACTCGCAATTATTATGAAATAACATACGTCTCCTCCCTCCCCTTTATGGGGAGGGACAGACGGCGAAGCCGTCAGGGTGGGGCACTGCGGCCAATTTATCGCATCAAAGAGCCCCACCCGTCTTCTCACTCCGCTCGAAGCCACCCTCCCCATAAAGGGCAGGGCTATCGCATATGAGTCATGAGGTTGAGAAGTTCTTGGTGGTCCCACCCGGCCTTGAGTCGTTTGTGGCTCATGGGGATATTCCTTGGGTC
>JAYTXQ010000196.1:0-6742 GCA_043742825.1 Caulobacteraceae bacterium
CCTGAGGACGGTAGCTATGCGCCCGTAGACGTGACGGTGTTCGACGGCGAGGCGGAGGTGCCGGGGCAGGGTGGATTAAGCACCGTCGAGCCAGGCAGCGCAGCCCTGGTCTATGCCGGCTATGATCCGCAAATTCAGGACGCCCAAGACACAGCGATTGATGACTGGGCCCAGAGCCGCGAGTCGTCCGACCACTGGCAACGCCGCCGGGACATTTCCTCTGACATGACCGGCTTCCAGGACCTTGATCGCGCCGGCGATTTCGAAAACGATGCGCGTTACGGCACGGTCTGGTATCCGCGCGATTTACCCGCCGACTGGGCTCCTTATCGCTATGGGCGTTGGGCCTATGTCGCGCCATGGGGCTATACCTGGATTGATGACCAGCCATGGGGTTTTGCGCCTTTTCACTATGGGCGCTGGACGCAGGAGCAAGGTCGCTGGGGCTGGATACCCGGACGTCCTGAGCGCCGGCCCATCTATGCCCCCGCACTCGTCGCCTTTATCGGCGGTAACGGCTGGCGCGTTGGCGTTAGCGTCGGCGGAGGTTCGGCGTTGGGCTGGGTGCCTCTGGCGCCTGATGAGGCCTACCGCCCCCCCTACCAAGTCAGCCAGACCTATGTTCGTAACGTCAATATCTCGCACGTCACCAATATCACTTTAAACCAGGTGATCAACGAAACCACGGTCAATGTCGGCACCCCGAACCAGCCTGCGGTGAACCGCTATCGCAATGCGGCGGCGGCCACAGTGGTGCGCGCCGATAGCTTTGACAGAGGTGCGCCCGTGCAGCGCGCCGCTGTGACGGTCACCCCGGAGATCCTGGCGAGAGCCAACTCCCTGCCCAGCGGCAGAAGCTTGCCGCCGCCACCACTGACCGGACGGTCCGCTAACGGTCAGGAGCGCGCAGGGCGAATGCCACAAGCCGCCGCTCCGCCAGCGGGTTTGACCGCGGCCCGCGCCGCTGTTGTGGCTCAAGTCAGAGGGATGTCCGCGCCGCCGGTCATCGCAGGGGCTCACATCTCTGCGCCCCGCCAAGTTCCGGAGGCGGGGAGTTCGGTGCCTGCTCTGATCGCTCCCGCCCAGGTTCGCGCACCGACGCTTCAGGGACGCCAGCCAGTCGCGGCGCTGCGCTTCATGCCCGACCAAGCAGCCTCCCGCCCGCTTCTAAATCCCCAGGCCGCAAGCGATCAATTTCGTGCGGCTCAGGCCGACTCTGCCCGGGCCGTGTTCGAAGCCCAGCACGCGCGGCAGATTCAGCAGTTGCGAGCCTCCCAAGCCCAAGCCCAAGCCCAAGCCCAAGCCCAAGCCCAAGCCCAAGCCCAAGCCCAAGCCCAAGCTCGCCTAGTCAGTGAGGTCCGCGCGGCGCAACAGGCTGCCCAACAAGCTCGCTTACAGGCGCAGTCACGCCAGGCCGAAGCCGCCCAAATGGCGGCGCAACGTCAGGCCGATCAGGCGCGGATTTCCGAGCAGGCTACTGCCCAGGAGCGGGCCCGCGAAGCCCTCGCACGCCAGAAGGCGGCAAAGTTGAAAGCTCAAACAGATGCTGAGACGAAAAAGCCTCGGGACGCCGAGCGGGTGACACCTCTGCCGTAGTCGAACGTCCTAACGGCACCGCGAAGTTTTAGTGTTAGCATAGTGCCCTCTCGATATAACGCTGGAATGAGGGTCGCATCGCTAATCTGGCGACCGCCGCTTTATCATCTCGCGCATCGCCCGTCGCACGCCGTGCAGCTGATCGATCAGATCTAGGATCACCGGGACGCCTTCATCATTAACACCAAGGCTGATGGTCAGATCGTGGATCAGTTGAGCCCTGGCCAAGTCAATCTCCGATAGACCTGTCGCCCCTTCGCGCGGCGACAGCCACCCCGCAGCAATCCACCCTTCGATCGCTTCCACTTCGAATCGCGTGTTCATCAGATAGGCGCGAACCTTCATGGTAGGGTTTCCATTTTTGACGTGTCGCCGCCAGGCCGCTGACTGGCCCAACGCGAAACGAAGGCTTCCACGTCCGCATCGGGCTTTTCCGGTAGGGTGACGCGCAGGGTGACGTATTCATCGCCACGTATGCCGCCGCGCCCGGGCGCGCCTTTTCCTTTCAGGCGCAACACGGCGCCGGAATTGGTCCATTTTGGCACAGTCATCTGGACCGACCCTGTCGGCGTTGGAATGGTGACCTTGCCGCCCAGCACTGCCTCGGCCAGGCTGAGAGGGGCCTCTACCAATATATCATCGCCCCTGCGGGTGAAGAGGTGGTGCGGACGTACACTGACGATGATTAGCGCGTCGCCTGGAGGTCCGCCGCCGAAGCCGGGCGCACCCTTGCCACGCAGACGCAAGGTCTGGCCATCCTCAATACCGGGTGGAAGGGTCACGTCTAATGTAGCACCGTCCGGCAGAGAGACCTGTCGTTTCGCCCCATTAACGGCGTCGAGAAAATCGACGGCGAAATTGTAGGACATGTCCGCACCGCGCATCTGGAAATTGCCCCCGCGACTCCCGGCACGTCCACCTGCGTGTCTGGCGAACAGCTCGGCCAGGATATCCTCCGACCCTTCGAAATCGGAAAATCCGGCACTGTTGGTATAGGGATTATCGTCGCTCTCGGCAAAGTCGCGATAGGCGCGCTGCCGGGGCCGCTCGCCGCCCTGAGCATCGATCTCGCCGCTGTCAAAACGTTTGCGCTTAGCCGCATCGCCGACGATATCATAGGCACCGGCGATGGTTTTGAAACGCGCCTCGGCACCTTTATCACCAGGGTTGATATCGGGGTGGTGTGTCTTGGCCAGGCGGCGATAGGCTTTTTGAATCTCCGCCTGTTTAGCCCCCTTGCTAACGCCGAGGATGGTATATGGGTCGTCGCTCAACACCGCCTCCCGCGCCCCTGAGGCTGCGCGTCGCGCTCCGCTCCAAGACAGTAATGAAACGCGCCTGCGTTGGCTTGGTTGCATGTTCAGGTCGCGGGGCTGATCCGCGACGCGGCAGAGCTAGCTGATCGACACAGAGCGGTAGCGCATAAAATGGGGACGGCAAGGATTCAGAAACACTGCTTGGAGTTCGTGCCAAACAGGTCGTAGACTTAAGTTTCATTCGGAGGCCAAAGAGATCACCCAATCAATGGAACCCGTGCCACGGCCCCCGCCCTGGGTGGACGAACGCCAGTTGGCGCTGATCATTTATATCCTGTTCCTGGCACCGCTTGGCGGACTAACGCACATCATTGGTTTGATCATGGCCTATGTCGCGCGAGACAGCGCGCCGGAATGGTTGAGGACGCACTATGTCTACCTGATCCGCACCTTCTGGATGGGGCTTTTGTATTTCATCATTGCCGGTATTCTTTGCGTCCTTCTGATCGGCTTCGCGCTTCTGCCATTTGTGTTCCTTTGGTTTGTAGTCAGGTGCGCTGTAGGCTTGATGCGACTGTTCCAGGGCGAGGCAATTCCGCGGCCGGAAACCTGGGTGATCTGACCTCCGGCCCTGGAGACAGCGGCGACAGAGGAGGGCACAGCCCCAGACCAAGATTAGGTGCAAAAGATAGTGTCTGTGCGCCGTTCACTCTAGGTTCACCCTGCGACCGATAATGACGCACCATGATTGGTGTCGAGGTATTTCACCTCAAGGAGACCCATTATGAGGACCAACCTGAAACTAGCGCTGGCGATTTCGCTGGCCAGCATGACCAGCAGTGCTGCTCTAGCGGCGCCCACCAAGACACAAACCTATGTTGGCCAAGACCTAGCCAGCAAAGCGAAAGTGTCGATCCAACAGGCACGTGTGATCGCGTTGAAAGCCCATCCGGGGCGGGTGACCGATCAGGAGCTGGAGAAGGAGGCCGGGGGCAGCGGTCTGCGCTATTCGTTCGACATCGTTAGCGGCGGCAAGACCTTTGAGGTCGGCGTCGATGCTGCCAACGGTGCTGTTCTCGAAAATAAAGCCGAGGGTCGCAACCCCGACTAACCTGTCCCTACAGAGTGGCCCGCCAAGGTCTTTTGCTTTGGCGGGTCAGTGTAAGTCGAACATGTAGTGGATGACTTCGCGTCCCTCTGGATACTTTTTGGCAGGCGGTGCAACGGCACGGGCTGGCGCTCGTCAAGGCTGCCGCAGTCAAGACGCTTTCTCAACCGCCATCGCCTTGAATCGTTTCAAATCGGCGCGCAATATGTTTCGCCGTATCCAGGGCCTCCAGGAATCTCTGGTAGAGGCGGGATCGCCGATATGGAATGCGGCGATGAAGAGGGCCAGGGGGCCCAGGGGCTTGGTCTCAATAGGACGCAGGCGGCAGAGGCCTTGGCCGCGCAAGGCCTCAAGGCCCTTACCGATGCTCCCAGCCACCGCAACCGCATCCAGGATCACCTGCGAGTCACACCCCAGCCAATGCGCCAGCAGGCGGGTCCGGATCTCGGCAATGCGCGTACGGGCGGCTGCGGCGTTCTTCCCGGAGGCTTCCACAGTAATGTCGCACTCTGTGTCGAAACCGGCAGAGCGATTGTTTAGGTTGGTCGAACCCACGCGCAACAGACCATCGTCGATAATGGCCAGCTTGGCGTGAACGATGATCAAACGGCCCAGGCTCGTAACCGGACTATAGGCTCGCAGGCGGCCATGATGATCGGCTCCCTGCAAGCGCTTCAAGAACAGAGTGCGCGTCCGATCCATGGTCACTTCGTCAAAATAGCTGGCTGACTGACCCGTGGAAACCAGGATTACTTCAGGCCCCTTGGGTACCTCCAGACGCTCGGCCAGGGCCTCGGCGATCACCGGCGAAGTCAAATACTGATTTTCGAGATAGATGGTGTGTCTGGCAGCAGCGATGGAGGCCAGATAAAGGGCCTCGTTTTCCCTGATTTCTGCTTGCCTGCGCCACTTCGCCGTGGTCCGCGATATCCCGACGCGCACATCCTGAAAATCTGGTGTGACACTCGCGGGCCAGGCGATGGGTGGCAAAGGCTCGCCGGTGCCCAGCAGGACCTTAGTGCAGCGCTGCCAACGGTCTCGGAACAATTGCCCCAGAGCCGCCGCAGCATCACCGTCCATCACGGCCATGACCTCGTGCCGGGAATCGAACGTTTTTTTGCTCTTCGGCGTCTTTTTTCGCCGGGGATCATCGTCCGGGTGCGCCGGCGTATCCCAGCGATCAGGGCCTATGTCGGCCCCGCCGCAGAAGGCCACCGCGTCATCGATAATTATCATCTTCTGATGGTGACAGCCCCCCCACGGCGCGACGTCGTCGAGGCGAAACTTTACCCGCGATCCGGCGAAACACAGCCGCGCCTTGATAGGAAAAAACCGTTGCGTCACCGCAACAGGCAAAGTGGATCGCCAGCAAAGAAGCCTGACATCAAGTTCCGGTCGCGCGTCGGCCAGGTCTTTGAGGAACTGACCCGCTTTGTCCGCTGCAACCGAGCCACCGTCTGACCCAGGGATCAGCGAGGTTTCAGGTTCAAAAGCCCAGTTTAACAGATGCACCGACCGCTGGGCCTTTGACATCGCCGCTTTGGCTGCAGCGTAGTACTCCGCCGCATCTATCAGAACCGCGACACGGGACGCCTTCTCAACTCTCCAGCAGGTGGTCCCTGGGTTCAGCAGCAATTTCACGCCCTTTTGAACTCGTTCTTGCGGTGCAATCTGAATCTGGGGAATGCCTGATCATATCGCGTGTTCCCGTTCAAAGGAAATCCTGATGCCGCGCCTCTTGACCTACAATGTTCATCGCTGCGTTGGCACCGACGGCGTGTTGGACGTCGGCAGAGTGGCCGCAGTGATCGCGGCCCTGTCGCCGGACATCGTGGCTTTGCAGGAAGTGGACGTCGGCCGCGCCCGCACGGGCGGCGTCGATCAGGCCCACGCCCTGGCGGGCCGACTGGCCATGACATCGCAATTCAACGCCGCGCTTTGCGTCGAGGAGGAGCTTTACGGCGACGCCATTCTCACCACTTATCCGCACAATCTGATCAAGGCTGGCCCCTTGCCCGGCTACTCCCGCATCCCGCGACTTGAGCCCCGCGGCGCGCTTTGGGTGTCGATGCGGATCGGCGAGGGCCGACTACAGGTCATCAATACCCACCTAGGGCTGGTTCCAAGGGAACAACAGATTCAGGCCCGTGCTCTGGCTGGCGATGCATGGTTGGGTGCCGCGGAAGGGGCCGACCCCTTGATGCTGGTCGGTGATTTCAACGCCGGGCGCAGGACGCTGGTCTATCGCACTCTGACGGCCCACCTGGCGGATGCACGGCGCATGGCCCCTAGGGCTCAGTCCACAGCAACGTTTCCCTCCATTTTTCCGGTTCTCGCTATAGACCATGTCTTTGCCGGCTCCGGTCTGACGATTACCGCTGTGGCAACGCCGTCGGACCGACTTTCTCGCGTCGCCTCCGATCATCTCCCCCTGATAGTGGACTTCGAAATCGCTACGGACGTAACCTGAAATCCGCCCAGGGGTGACGGATCCAGATCGCCGCCTTCCTGGCCGAACACGACGTCCACCGGGTTCTCGAAATCCTGGTCAGCGGCGGAACTTGGGAGACGTTGGCATTATCGACGCTCTGCTTGGAACGATGTTAAAGGACAGATTGACCGATAAATCTCCGACGACTGATGACACCTAGAATGGATTGACTCGGCAGAGCATGCTGTCGACAACTAGGCTCAGGACTCATTAATCAGAGCCAGAAGATGACGGTTGCGGCGATGGCGATGGCGGACATGAAGGTGTGAGCGCAGCGGTCGTAACGGGTGT
>JAYTXQ010000197.1:0-14365 GCA_043742825.1 Caulobacteraceae bacterium
GCACGCCGCATATGGAGACCCGAGACGACGGCTCGCAATGGCTGATCACCGAGGGCAACCGGCCCCAACGGGTGCGCAAGGCGACGATGGTGGGCGACGCCAATGGTCCTTCGGGGATCACGCCGGCCATAGCGGCCAATTCGCCGCTCGACGCCGAGGATGTGCTGCGCAATTCGAGCGGCCGGACCGTGACCGAGCGCCTGGCTGATAATCGCGCCGACGGCGTGGATGTGGAGTTGGTTTTTCCCAATCGCGGCCTCCTGTGCTGGGCGACGCCGGACCCGAAGCTGGCCATGGCCATGTGCCGGCAGTGGAACCGCTGGGCCCTGGGGTTTTGTGGCGAACACATGCAGGGCGATACCCCCCGCATCCTGCCCGCCGCCCTGATCGCGGCGGGGGATCAGGCAGGCGCCATGGCGGAAATCGCCTGGGCCGCGAAGAACGGTTTTCGAGCGGTGTGTCTCAGCAATTCGGTTATTTATGGACCCAAACACTTCGGCGAGCTCGAATACAACAACCCCAGTTTCGAGCCCATGTGGAGCCTGTTGGCGGAGACGGGTCTGGTTGTCACCTTTCACGTCTCAACCGGCCGCGATCCGCGCGCTGTCGGTGGTCACGGCGGTGCGATTATCAACTATACCTGCCATTCCATGGAGACCACCATCGAGCCCCTGGTGCAGATGATCGCCTCCGGGGTTTTCGAGCGTCACCCGCGCCTGCGTGCCGGCCTGATTGAAAGCGGCATAGGCTTTGTGCCCTGGTTGATCGAGACGCTGGACCACTCTTACCGGGCCCATCACTTCTGGGTTCAGCCAAAGTTGAAGGAGGCACCGTCGGTTTATTTCCGCAACAACTGCTTCGCCACTTTCCAGGATGATCCGGCTGGGCTGCGCGCCGCCGAAGCCTATGATCTCGCCGATAACTTCCTGTGGGCCAACGATTATCCGCACCATGAGGGTTCCTGGCCGCATTCGGCGGAGACCATCGAGCGGACTATGGGCGGCCTCTCGGAAACGGCCCGCTCCAAGATCCTCGGCGGCAACGCGGCCCGACTGTTCAAACTCGACCCTGATCGCTATGCGGCGAAACCTTCCGTCTGAGGCGCGGTAGCCGGTCAGTCTTCGCCGTAGAGTGAGTCAAACGGATCGATCTTGCCGGTTTCCACATCCGTCACGCTGATGGCCGGCCAGCCGACCTTGGCGTCATGGCTGTCGCGCCAGGCCAGGGCGATCAGATCGCGCAACTCTGCTGCACCCGCCGCAACGCGCGCGGTGACGAAAGTCCGGCCCCGCGGATCGTTGGGTGCAAACCCGCCGGACTTTTGCATTTTGAAATAGGGTATGATTTGGCTGTTGGTGACGATCAGATAGTCAGCTGTGCGCCGTTCAATCGGACAGTGGCAGTCTGCCGGCTCCGGCATCGCCGACTGAACCGCCGCGAGTGTCGTCGCACCCTTAAGGTAGATCCCTTCGAACGATACATGCACCCGTTCCTGGGTAAATCCGGCGGGATTGGGCAGGTCGCCCCAACCATTATAGTGAATGGACACATGCATCGGTTGGCTGGCGTCGCCGACATAGTGAGCCAGGGTGCCGATGTCGCGAATGATCAGGGCTTCACGCTGCGCCTGATCGGCGACAAACCACCGCCGGTGGCCGATGTCCGCAACTGAAGTCGCCGCAGCGGCATCTGCCCGCCAATAGCCAAGGTCTTTCGACAGCTGCTGCCAGCCGTCGATGATGGCATAGGGTAGATACCCCGCCTTCCAACTATCCGAACCGACCGCGCGCAAGGCGGTCTCATAGGCTTGTCGGGTTGGTGGCAATTGCTCAAAGCTAGGCCCGCCCAAGACCTTACCTTCATCATCCAGATCGACAAAATGGGCCGGATCACGCTCGCCGTCATGCACCCGCCCTGCCCCGCGCCAGCGGTCCGGCTCGCGGGCCAGTTCGCCAACAGCTTCCACCGTTGCCGGCCGGCGTAGAAATTCGGGGACGTCTTTTGGCAGGGTCAAGATTGCCAGCTGACCGATAATGCGGTGCCCTGTCGCGCCCCAGGCCATCGCCTGATTGGCCGACGCCGATACAATCAGCCCGCCAATCACCAATGCAGAAAAAGGATACCTCATCGTGGATCTGTGATCGGCAACACCGCTTCTACCCGCTCGACCCACCCCAGCACCCCAGGATAGGCCGTCAGATCAAATCCCCCGTCACTCGCCATCCGTGTGTAAGCAACCAAGGCTATATCAGCCAGACTGACTGACCCGCCCACGAGATATGGCGACGTGGAAAGAGCTAGCTCTAACCGATTCAGAGCCCGCATTCCACGTTCGATCAGCTGCGGATCGAGTTCGTCACGCCGCTTGCCCAGATAAAGCATCAAGAAACGCGCCACGCCGATATAGGGCTCATGGCTGTATTGCTCCCAAAACAGCCACTCGAGCATGCGGGCGCGGTCGTAGGGATCACTGGGGATCAAGGTTGAGCCCTCGGCCAGAACCAACATGATCGCGTTCGACTGCGCCAGGGGGCGCCCATCAGCTAAAATCACCAAAGGGACCTGGCCGGCGGGGTTCAGAAGCAGAAACTCTGGCGTGCGAGTTTCGCGGCGCGTGACATCCACATCTACCCACTGGAACGTCAGACCTAGGCGCTCACATGTCCATTTCACCTTCAGGCAGTTGCCTGATTTTTGATCACCATAGATGGTCAGGGTCACGTCATTCGCCTTCAAAGCTTGCCGGGCCGGCCTAGCATCTGTAGGAGCAGAGCTGCAATGACGAATGGAAACCCCAAGGTTACACTCGCCAAACGCGCGCTCGTCCTCGCGGCGACGCTCGCGTTTTGCTTGCCCAGCGCCTCGCTGGCAGGCGAGTCTGGCGATGTGATCGGTGACCTTCTGGGCCGGATGGCCCAGAGCGTACAACCGATTCTGGAAACCTTTGGGCTCAAAGCGACCCTTTACCACGGCGGCGGGCGCGGCATTCGAACCCATGATTCGTTGGGCTGCAAAGTCGTGCCGATGCGCACCGCTGCGGTGGATGGCATCTCGGTTCCCCGGCGGACCATTTTGTTTATCAAGGAAACTGTTGGGCTGCCGATGCCAAATGGTGGCCACCACGACGGCTATTGGTTCGCCTCCGATGTCGGCGGTGGCATCCGCAAGGGACGTATTGACTTGTTTACCGGGAACGGTGCTGCCTCAATGGCCGCCCTGATGCATCTGAACCTGAGTACTCTGACCGTCGCCAAGATGGGCAACTTCAGCGGCTGCCCCTCGGCCTAACGCACCATGGCGGCGACGTTGCCGCCGTCGACAGTGATTACGGCGCCTGTTGTGGCCTGCATCATCGCGGCAAAGACAAACGCCTGCGCCACGTCCTCTGCGCGCACCTCCCGCTTCAGCAAATTGCCCGCCAGATAGGCAGCCTCGTCAGTACCGCGGGCCGCAGCACGGCTGGCCACCATCTCATCGGTCAGCAGGCCTGAGCGGATTCGATCAGCATTTATGGCATTGGCACGAATGCCATCTGCACCGTGTTCAATGGCGTATTGCCGTACGAGGGCCAGTAACGCTGCCTTCGCGGTGCCATAGGCTCCGAAATCGGGACCGGGGTTCAATGCCTGTTTAGAGACATTGAATAACAACGCCCCGCCAAAGCCCTGGGCCTGCATCACCCTCACGGCGGCCTGCGCTACTGTTTGATGGGCAAAAAAGTTCAGGTCGAAGCTGGACTTCAGCCTTGCGTCATCGATCTTTTCCATCATCCCGCGCGTTGCCGCCCCGGCATTGGAGACAACGATATCGACGCCCCCAAACCGGCTGCATACCCTGGCGAAGGCCGCTTCGACGCTATGCCGGTCCGTGACATCGCACGCCAGACCAAGCGCATGGCGGCCAATAGCGCGAGCTGCGGCAGCCGTAATGTCGGCATCAAGATCCAGCAGGGCAACTTCAGCCCCTTCGGCGGCAAAGGCCTTGGCCGTGGCCAGGCCGATGGTCCCTGCCCCGCCGGTCACCACAACAACGTGCCGCGCCAAGCGTGGCTCAGCTGCCTTGCTAAGCTTGGCCTGCTCAAGGGACCAGTACTCCATATCAAAGGTGTCGGCTTCTCCCAGGGGTGCGAACCGACCTACCGCCTGGGCCTGGAGCAGCGTTGCGGCCCAGGACTCCGCGATATCGGCGGCGATCGCCGCATCACCCGCAGACCTGCCCAGGCCCACCAGACCGTGGCCTCGTAGTGCCAGGACGCGTGGCAGGGGATCAAGCTGGGTCTTTCCACCTCCGGCCCGCGCAGCATTCGTACGAAAATAGGCGTCATACTCAGAGATAAAGTCGGCCAGGCAGACCTTCACCGTGGTGCGCCAAATGCCCAGGTCTCCGTCGGCCAGTGGCAGAACCAGTGGCTGGCGCTTGGTGCGAATGACATGGTCTGGCGTTGCAACACCAAGTCGCGCCAGATCCGAAAGTTGCGCCTCGCCGGCGATTTGCGCTGCGGGCCCGTGGTTGCGCATATCCATGACCCAGCGCCCGGGCCAGAGATCGCCTGCGGCTTCGTGCAGGAGGCCGCGTAAGATCGGAAGCGTAACATCGAGGCTTGTGCCTCGCAGGCGCGCCACTGACGGCTCGGCACGGGATTGCCTGGCGATATATAGCTCCGCCACGGTCACCAAATCGATCATTCGCTCATAGCTTTGCTTGGCCGTCGCACCGAACGAAAAGATTCCGTGATTGAGCAGGACCAGGCCCTCGATCCCAGGACGTGCCTGCCAAATCTCAGCGGCGCTCTTGGCTAGGTCGAAACCGGGCATGACATAGGGGACCAGGGCCACTCGGGCACCATAGACCCGCATCAGCACTTCGCTCGCGTCGGGTTGATTGGCCAATGCCAGAACCGAAAGGGCGTGCGTGTGATCGATAAATTTAGCGCCGATGAAGGCGTGCAGCAGCGTCTCAACCGATGGATTGGGCGCAGAGGTGTCCATCAGGTTCTGTCGTTGCGCATTAACCATCGCCTCGTCCGACAGGCGCGGCAACTGCCGAAGCTGCAACAGGGGTTCCAGGCGCACCGCCGGATGACCCTCTGGCTCGATCGTTGCCAGATCCCAACCGCTGCCCTTGACGCAAAGTACAGGGACTGACGCACCGAAAACGTCCGTTGCCAGGGTCTTCACTGAGGTGTTGCCGCCGCCATGCAGAACCAGGGATGTATCGGCACCTAGCAGGCGCGCACTGTAGGTACGAAGAGCCAGATCTTCGCCGATGCCGTCCGCAGCGTACCCAGCAACTGCGGCAGCCGCAGCCTCATCCCGCCACAGACTTTTCATCCGGCGAGCTTGGGTCCGCACCATCCGGGCAGGTAGTCCGCAGCCTTCGATTTGGCCAAAATCAGAGCTTTTGCCAGTGCCTTTTCGAAGTCATCGTCAAGTTTCGACCGTTTTATCTGCCCGCGCAGAAAGTCAGCCCAGAGAAATTCGGAGAACGGCGTCACGTCCTTGGCAAAACCGCCGCTCTGACGCAACTCTCCTGCCAGGCTGCGATAAGGATCGTCCTGCAATTTTGCCACAGAGCTGGGGATCGCATCGAAATCCACGCGCCGACCATCGGCGTCATAAGGATGGCACCAGGAGCGATTGTCCATGTAGGTCCAGAACGAGGTTTTCGACAATGACTGCAGATCCGCGATGACGGAGACCAAAACGTCAGTCACGCCTTCACAGTGAAGCGCCAAAGCTAGATGGTGATGGTCAACCATGTAATGTCGGCCTTTTTGACCAAGCACCGTAGGAATCATGTGCCGACCCAGGAACTCTCCCACGTCGTCCGCGCTTTGCCGGCTAAGCGCCGAACGCTTTTGCGTCACCTCTCGCATGCCGACTGTGATCTGCGTTGGGCGCAACGACGCAATGGGCGTTGGTTTGAGGACGGGTTCGCGCAATGTCATCTATCCATACTAGCTCAATGATCTGCCTGCGACCAATAGCCGTCATCCAGCACGAAGGGTGTCGAAATGCCCACGGTCAGCTGGCGTCTTCTAATCGTCACAGACTTGGGGCATTGCACCGCCGAATGAGATCTACGATTTCTCCCTATGTAAGATTTCTGCGGCGGCATAAATTCCGGTTCGCATGCATCTCAGCCTGTGGCCTCCTTGTGAGCCTTGGTCTGCCCGGGCTGGCCTATGCAGATGATCAGCCGGTCACAGTAACCCCTGAAACCTACGCCATCCACGCGCAGGCCACTCTTGTTGACCAGGCGAATGCTGCGTTCACCTCACCTTACAGCGGTAGAAACTCTCTGTCGGCGAAAGCAAAGGGGAGAGAAACCTTTGATGCGAGCCTCTATGCAGGTGGGCGTCTGTGGCAGGGGGCGGAAGTCTGGATCAACCCGGAAATCGATCAGGGTTTTGGCCTGCAAAACACATTAGGTGCCGCCGGCTACCCCAGCGGCGAAGCCTACAAGGTCGGGTCAGCCAGCCCCTATTTCCAACTGCACAGACTGTTTCTTCGCCAGACCCTCAACCTGTCTGGCGAAACCCAGGCGGTCTCTGCAGACCTGCTGCAACTGGGCGGAACACGCCAAGCCAACCGTGTGGTTATTACCCTGGGCAAGATTTCGGTGCCTGATATTTTCGACGCCAACGCCAATTCGCATGACCCACGCCACGATTTCCTCAACTGGGCTCTGATCGATACCGGCAGCTTCGACTACGCTGCGGACGCCTGGGGCTATACTGTTGGCGGCGCAGTAGAGTGGTATCAGGGGAAATGGACCCTGCGTGGCGGCATCTTCGATCTGTCGGAGGTACCAAACAGTGTAAAACTGGACCGGCACTTTGGTCAGTTTCAACTGATCGGCGAGGTTGAACGCCGCTATAGTGTTCAGGGTCACGCTGGCACGCTCTTGGTCACCGGATTTCTCACGCGCGGCCGCATGGGCCGGTTTGACGACGCCGTGGCATTGGCCCGCCTCACAGGCCAGACCGCCGATGTTGCCGGCGTTCGGCGATATCGGAGTCGGACCGGGATCGGCATCAGCCTGCAACAGCAAGTTTCCGCAGATTTGGGCATCTTTCTGCGTGCGGGTGTCGCCGGCGGTGCCACCGAACCTTACGAGTTCAGTGATATTGATCGCACCCTTGCCGTTGGCGCATCACTTAACGGCAAGCGCTGGGGGCGAACCGGCGACACCGTCGGCCTTGCCGGGCTTATCAATGGCATTTCAGCCACTCACGTTCAGTACCTACAGGCGGGCGGTCTGGGGATTCTTGTCGGTGACGGCCAGCTGCCTCATCCCGGCAATGAACGTATACTCGAAACCTATTATGACATCGGCCTGAACAAGTATTTGCATCTCGCGGTCGATTATCAGTTGATCGTCAACCCCGCCTACAACCGTGATCGCGGCCCGGTCAACATCTTCGCCGCGCGACTGCACGCCCAGTTTTAGACTGGCGCTTTAGCTGAGATGCCAAGCTGGAAAATTACGTTAATCGGAGCGCCGACGTCCCGCCCGTTGGCGCTATTTTTAGGGATCAGGAGAGACGTTTACTCGTAGCGCCGGCGTCTCGCCGGACCTTTCTGACGACGCGCGAGTGACTGAGCTCGGGTAAAAATGCCGGCGGGACACCAGCGGTACGAGAGGCGCATTTTAAACTTGGCGAATATGTCCCAGGGTGCAGCCGGTGTTCGGGCTAGGGCTGTGCAACAGACAAACCTTACCCCACCATAAGAACGACCGCAGCGGCGACCAGGCAATAGACGCCAAAATACTGCCACCGCCCCTTTTCCAGCCAGCTTGACAGCCAACGCAACGCCAGAAGTCCGGCGGCGAAACTGAGCGCCATGCCCAAGAGATCCGGTGCAGCCATCTGGATCAGCACCTTTGGATGGGCCGTCCAGACCGCGCCTTGGGCCTTGTAGAGGCGATAACCTTCCATCAACACGACAACTGGGGTCAGGGCCACAGCGAGGGCGAAGCTGAATTCTTCTGCCTGACGGCGCGCCATACCCAGACCCAGACCCGTGGAAATCGTCGCACCTGAGCGCGAAAAACCGCGAAACGGAAGGCATAGCCCCTGGACCGCGCCCATCGTCGCCGCAACCGGCAATGACACGTCGGTCATCTTGCCCTGTGGCATCCGGGCCGAGACGATGATCAGCACGCCCGCCGCCGCCAGGGCCCCCGCCATCAATTTAGCATTGCCAAATAGTTGTTCGATCTCAAAGGTGGCTGCATTTGCTGCAAAAAAGTGTTTGATCAGCCATTGCAGAGCTAAGCCTATGACCCCGGTCAGCGCAGTGGCGACCCCGACATTCAACACTGTGGTCAGAAACATCGGCAGGGAAGAAAAGTATGCCGTCCGCCACGACGACCAGAAATAGGCGATCACCGCAAACATGGTCCCAGTATGCAGTATCACCAGCAGCAACGTCATTTCCGGCGCGGTAGGATCCAGCCCCATCAGCTTTTCGGCCACAATCACGTGCGCCGAGCTTGAAACTGGGAGCAATTCTGCCGCCCCCTGGACCACCGAAAGTATCGGAACCTGCCACCACTGCATCGTCACGCCTTCATAAAATTTAAAACTGCTCGGGCCAGAACTGTTTGGGTCAGAATCGCCGAGAAACGCCAACATACAGCTGCGCCGACGGAGTAACCCGGTTCAAGCCGAAATTCACCCCGCCGTCGAATTGCAGATTTGGCTGCTTCGCTGGAATCCAAGCTGCTCCCAGATCGGCCGAATATTGAGTACGCCGCCCGCTAGGCTCAAAGTTCACATCGGCCCACAGCTCGGCCGAAAGGGTCACGGTGGCACTGACCGTCCGGCTCAGGCTCAGCAGCCCCGACGCGTTGGCATGGCGTCCATCTGCGGCATTGTTTTCCAGGAGGTCAATTTCTGGGTCGATGACCAGCGAGAATTTCGCCGGCAGGTTGATGTTCACTGGCACGATGACGCCCATTTCAGTGGCCCCATTGCCTATCCCCAGCTTGGCCGTCGGCACCTTGACGAAGGGGCTGATAGCGATGGCGAGGTTGCCGCCATCGTCGCCCAAAAGATTCCATTTCAGCCGCAGATTGAGATCGCCAATCCCGCTCTGACGCGTGCTGACCCCAGTCGTGTGATCTCGTATCGTGACGACTTCATAGGGGGACAGATTAACTTCGAAATCCACACTGTTGAGCAGGCCAAGCTTGAGCGTGGGATTAGTGGCAAGATAGGTTTTTGTCGTTGCGCCGCCTGATCGGTCAACCGTGAAATTGAACAGGTCCGATTCAAGCTGAAAATGCCCAGCATCTACCGTACACGGAGATGTAGATTTTGTTGGTCGATCCGTACACAGAGGACGAAGTTGTACCGAGGGCCTGGGATCAAACACTGTATAGGCCTGAGCAGGAGGCCCTGCCGGGGGGGCGTCATCTGCAATGGACGAGCCGGCCGCCGCTGCGCTGGCGACAACGACAACAAGGCTCAACATCCGTCCTGTCAGCGATGTTGCAGTTCTGTGCCCTGGTGGCATATCCAATCCTTCGTCGGTCAGGTGAATCGTAAGGCGATGGTTTGCATAGCCCTCAAGTGGATAAGAAAAGACAAACGCCAGTTCCGCTTAAGCCGGGTCGTCAAGGCTGAAGCGGTCATCGTCTTCATCGAAAGCGAATATCTCGGCAAAACGTCCCCAGGACACTACGGCATCCATGGTTTCCTCGGCATATTCCTCGCTCATGAAGTCTTCAAGCTCGTCACGGAAGCGCGTCGCCGGGGCCTGGTGGGTGGCCCGATCATCGAGCACCCGGCGGATGTGCGCGGCCAATGGAACATAGGCCAGCAGGTGCCTGGCAAATATCTGTTTGCGCTCATCGATATCGGCCGCATCATAACGGCGCGCCGGCGGGGTGAGGCGGATTGTGCGGCCCTCAACCTCGACAAGGCGCATCAATTGTAGAGTTTCGGTGATGGGTAGCAGTTCGTTGGCTTCCATCTGAAGTTCGCGTCCCAGGGTGGCCAGATCGCTGACACCATTGTTGGGAGAGGCTGCCAGCGTCTCAATCATCCCGGACAATGTGTTGGTCGAAACGTGCGGCAGAGCCATACCCAGGCCCGTTCCTGGAAAATGGCCCTCACCTTTGGCCGGCCCTGTCGATCTGGCCGTCATCCGCGCATAGATTTCATCCACGAGGGCGCGGAACGCAGGATCCAGACGCTTGCGCGGCTGGGGAAGATCGACCTTGATTTCGGCAATCACCCGCCCCGGATTGGAGGAAAAGACCAGAATGCGATCACACATCAGCACCGCTTCTTCAATATTATGGGTGACGAGCAGGATCGACCGGATCGGCATCCGCCCCTCCGACCACAGATCCAAAAGGTCGGTCCGCAACGTTTCAGCGGTCAGGACGTCCAGAGCGCTGAAAGGCTCATCCATCAACAGCACCGAGGGTTGCACCACTAAGGCGCGCGCGAGGCCGACACGCTGGCGCATACCGCCCGAAAGCTCTTTGGGATAGGCGTTTTCAAAGCCGTCCAGGCCGATTAGGTCGATTGCCGCCAGGGTGCGACGGCGGCGCTCATCGGCAGGCACGCCCTGGGCCTCCAGACCCAACTCCACATTCTTTTCCACCGTCAGCCAGGGAAAAAGGGCAAAACTCTGGAACACCATTGAAACGCCGCTGGCGGCACCATCTCCCGGCAGATCGCGCACCCGGACACTGCCGCCGGTGGGTTTGATCAGGCCGGCGATGGAGCGGAGCAACGTCGATTTGCCCGAGCCCGACCGGCCCAGCAAGCCAACGATCTCATTAGCCCGCATGGTCAGATTGACATCGTCGAGCACCAATCCGCCGGCGCTGTTCTTGCCATAACTGTGCTTAAGGCCTTTGACCTCTACCAGGGGGGCTTCAGCCTGCAAAGGATGCTCGAGAGTCAGGGTCATGGGATGTTTCCTCTAATCCAGGCGAAGGTTCTTTTCAGCGTAACCGTAGAGCGGTCGCCACACGGTCCGGTTCAAGGCGATGACAAAGATCGACATCACCGTAACGCCCAGCGCGACACGGGGAAAATCGCCGGCATCGGTGGCGTTATGAATCATTGCCCCCAGTCCCTTGGCCTCCAGGTGAGTCTGGCCCCAGCTCACGACCTCAGCGACCACGCTGGCATTCCACGAGCCCCCGGAGGCCGTCAGGGCCCCGGTGACATAATAGGGGAAAATCCCCGGCAAAATGAAATCGCGCCACCTTTGCCAGGACTTCAGCCCGAAGATTCCCGCTACTTCCTTCAGATCATTTGGCAAGGCGCTCGCGCCAGCGACAACATTGAACAGGATGTACCACTGAGTGCCCAGGATGATCAGGGGCGACAGCCAGATCGTCGGATTGGCATGAAAAGTTACGATGCCGATGACGGCGAACGGGAATAGCACGTTGGCGGGAAAGGCGGCGAGAAACTGCGCGACGGGTTGAATGCGCTGCGACCATGCCGGCCGCAACCCGATCCACACTCCGATCGGCACCCAGATCACGCTGGCGACAACGATCAAAACCAGGACCCGCGTCAAGGTTAGTAGCCCAAGTCCGATGGCTTCCAACACGTCATGCAGGCTCAGGGTGACGCTGACATAATGAACAATCATCCACACGGCCCAAATCCCGGCGATAGCCACCAAGGCCAGCCACAGGCGATCAACCCAACGGCTGGTGATCTCACCCCCGAGGCTTGGCAAATTCACTTGCGGCAGGCGTGGCCGAGGCAAGCGCTCTAACAATCGCATCATCGGCCGGCTGACGCGGCGAAAGATGCGGGTTCGGCGCAGAAGGTCGTAGAACCATGACTCCGGCTCTTCAGCCGATGCCGTCTGCTCAAAGCGAAACTTGTCCGCCCAGGCAACGATTGGGCGGAACAAGAACTGGTCGTAGAGCAGAATCACAACCGCCATGGCCCCAACGGCCCAGGCGACAGCGGTGAAATCCTTGCGTTCGATCGCCAGGGCAAGCCAGGCCCCGATTCCGGGCAAGGTGACCGTGGTTTTGCCTACGGTTATGGCTTCTGAGGCGACGACGAAAAACCAACCCCCAGACATGCTCATCATCGTGTTCCACACCAGAGCTGGAGTCGCGAACGGTAGCTCCAGCTTGATAAACCTCTGCCAGGGCGAGAGTTTGAACTGCCGGCTCACTTCGTCCAGATCCCCCGGCAGGGTACGCAGAGACTGGTAAAAACTGAAGGCCATATTCCAGGCCTGGGCGGTGAAGACGGTGAAGATCGACGCCAGCTCAACGCCCAACTCGCTGGTCGGAAACAGTCCCATAAAGAAGGTCAAGGTAAAGGTCAGGAAGGCGAACACGGGCACCGACTGAAGAATATCCAGCGCCGGTACGATCACCAGCTCAGCCTTACGGCTTTTGGCAGCGGCAGTGGCCACGACAAAGGTGAAAAGCAGCGAGGCGATGATGCCGGCAAACATCCGCAGCGTGGTACGTAAGGCATATTCGGGCAGGCGGGCCGGATCCAGGACCACCGGCTCGGTGTTCAGTTTGGCCAGGGGCAGGCCCATCTGCTGCGCGCCATGCACCAGCACGACAGCGATCGCTCCGATTACCGCCAGGGCGATCAGGTCATAGCGATTGGGCGCGAAGCGTCGCCGCGCGAAGCGGGTCAACAGACCCGCATTCATCCGATCAGATGAGAGGAAGACCATGGGCTCGCCTCGTGAGGGCCGCGTCAGCGGTCACGGGCTGCCTAGTAGCCTAGGTGGCGCGAGACAACTTTGGCGGCCTGGTTGATGGACCAGGACTGTCGCTTGGCATTGGGGTTTGGGTTCCGAAAAAACGATCCGCCGACACCGCAAGGCATCCGGACCGCGTGGGTCGAATGGTCTTGATCGCCCCTCAAGTCAACCCCGAGACGAAGCATTTGCGACTCAGGCAAAATCGGCTCATATTAGGCGTTCTGCTTCAACAACTGAAAGGAGGTGATCCAGTGTCTCATTGTCTCTCGCCGCGGTCGCAAACGACCTGGAGCCTGACGAAAGAGGTTCTCTCCTGACGGCGTCTTGACGCTCGAAGGAATTAGGTCGCGGTCGAACGGGCTTTAAGCCCCAGACCGCCGCGGTCACGACGATGGAAGGGCCGTCCGATCACTCGGGCGGCCTTTCTACGTTGTCGGCCTGCTTTGACGTCCGAAAATCGCCAGACAGCGTCGAGCAACCAAGCGAGTGTGGGTCTCGCAATGGAGCCATCGCCATGAACTATCGCATCGCCAGGCTGTCACAGGACCCGTTCCGCCGTCTCTTCGGCCTCACGGACGAAGCCTTGGCCGCACAGAGCGTCAAGCGCTATATGCCACTCGCCGCAGAAGGATACCCCGACCGCATCTCCTTAAGCGATGCTCCTGTCGGCCAGAGCGTTCTTTTGGTCAACTACGTCCACCAGCCGGCTGACACACCTTACCGCGCCAGCCACGCAATCTTCGTCCGCGAAGATGATCAGGAACCGTTCGACGCCGTCAATCAGATCCCCCCGATGCTCTTATCCCGTGTGATCTCCCTACGCGGCTTTGGTGAGGATCACATGTTGGTAGACGCAGACCTGGCGGCCGGCAATGAACTGGAGGCACCGATCCGACGCTTACTCGCCAACCCGGACACCGCCTATGTGCACGCCCACTTTGCCAAACAAGGCTGCTATGCAGCGCGAATAGAGCGGGCTTAGGCGCGCCGTTTCGCAAGTAAAGTTGACGGAGTGTTTGGTCGACCGTGATGCCGCATGGCCTTCAAAAAAAGAGACGTAGCGTTCCACTTCTTTTCAGGCTCTTGCGTTACAAATTCAGCAATGCTCGGATTTTGGCCTGCACCTGTGCCTGCACATCGGGTGCCACTCTACCCCTCTGCTGGGCAAGGCGGGCGCGCCAATCGAGGTTCTTAATCTGATCGGCGAGCACTGCGCTAGGTGGATTTTGGGAAACTACGACTTCGAAACTGTAGCCTTTAATGCGTGATGTCATCGGACAACAGACCATCATGCCGCGCAACCGATTATACCGCTCGCCCGACAGCACGAGAGCCGGGCGCCGCCCCGAATTCGATTTCGTCAGGAAAGGTGTCCGGATCCAGGCGGACGTCTGCCGCCGCCATTACCGACGCAGGAAGTCGAATGGATGCGCTGTTGTCCCACTTCCGCACGTGAACCCGCACGTTGGTCTCAGGAAACTACCTCTTGGTAGTCTTCTGGCACAAGTCTCTGCGCTTGTTCATACAAATGGATCCCAATGATCTAGGCTCAGGACTCATTAATCAGAGCCAGAAGATGACGGTTGCGGCGATGGCGATGGCGGACATGAAGGTGTGAGCGCAGCGGTCGTAACGGGTGT
>JAYTXQ010000198.1:0-5553 GCA_043742825.1 Caulobacteraceae bacterium
AAGCCGCTTGGCGCTTCTTCGTCACCGACCCAGATCGTATCCGATCAATCGGAACCCGAAGCTGGGCAACGGTCAGTCTTTAAGTGGGCTAGTATAACATGCCACTTACCATCATCCTGCAATTGCTTGCCGGTCTGCCCCTGGAAGCCCAACAACTGACGATATTATGGGCGGCAATCAAACCCGCGTTCGGGGCCAAGGATCAGGCGACGATTGACGCCATCATCGCCCGACTGGATGCCAAAACCGATGCGGATGTCGCGCAACTGCACGCGGATGCAGCGTGAGCCTTAGAACAATGAGCGTCCGGCAACGCGAATGTTGTAACCGTATTCACCCACGCGCATATCGGCATCGCCCTCAAGCGCGATGTAGGAAAAAGGGGACCCTCCCTTGAGCGAAAGACCAAAAGTGGCCCAACCGCCTTTTGAATTGTCCGGGGTGAGGACGAAGGGCGATCCGGAAGTGAAGTTCGCCACCGTGTCGCCAATCTGACCGGCGAAGACGTCACGATAACCGCCACGAATTTCGGCGCGGAACCAGTTTGCCGGTCCCCCCCATTGTTGTCCTAACGATACGATCGCCTGGCCGCTCAGGCGGCTACTCGATCGCGACGCGATAGCCAGATTGAAACCGCTGGTGGCTCCGGATTCCTGGCTGGAGCCCTCGTGGAGTCCAAGATAGTCGACGGACAGCTCCGGGCGAACAAAGTAGCGTCCAAGCCTTGTCTCGTGGGCAGCGCCGAGGTGTGCATCGACAAAATACCCATTCCAACGAGAAAACGCCGTCTCAGCGATGGTGCTGGTTACGAACCGCCGCTCACCGGAAAACCAGCTGTAGCCACCGGCGGCGCGTGCTGACAGCTGCAGGCCTCCAATCGCGCGTCTATAATAGGTCCCAAGCTCAACCATCGATGCGGCAACGTGGCCGCCAACGGGAGCGTAAAAATTCTGTTCCTGGTCGTTAAAATAGGCAAATGTGATTCCGGCAGCTCCGCCGCCGCGGCCCGTGCGTTCCACGCCAGCGATCAGCCCCAGCGCCTTTGCGGCGGAACCCTGAGAGGTAATGCCGGACCGGTTGACGCGTTGGTTGACTTCCTGCAGCCAGAGATTGGTTCCGGTCACGCGACTGCCTTGAGAAGGCGACAGGCTGGTAAGGCTTGACACTGACTGTGCCGCGCCTGCGAGCGCCTCAAATAGCCCCTGTCCCTGGTTGGGAAGCAATTGATTATAGACGGCGCGAAAACCTGGCAGGGTCGTTTGAGACAAGACCGAGGCCTGGATATTCGCGTCATTTGGCAAAGCGGTCAGTACCGCCGTCAAGGCGGAGTTTTCTTCCCGGTTCAAGCCCAATTGTGCCGCACTTTTCCTCTGCACTGTAAGCAATATTTCGCTTGGACTTGTGGCTGGGCTGGCGCTGGGCACATAGGATGCTGTCGCGGAATAAAGATACGGAGCGTCGGTCAGGGCTGCGCCTGGGAATGTCCCGGACGTCAGAGTGCCGGAGCCCGGAACGGTCTGGAGGACGACATAGGTTTGCGTCGTTGCAATCTGCACGCTCCTGAGCGTGAGCCCAAGTTGAGCGCCCTGAGCGAAACTGGAGGCACCGTGGGCGATGAAGTCGGTGTTGGTCCCGTTGAGTGGGTCGGCTGCCACCAACAGAGTACCGTTTGCGCCGACCGTCACGCTGTTTACCGAGATCGGGTTAGGATTGAAGTCTTTCAGCGTGCCGTTCTGGACATTCAGGGTGAGCTGACCGCCTGCATCCCTGATCGCGCCAGTTACGACGGTATTTACGTCACCATTGACCGTCAGACTATTGGTGCCTGAACCCAGGTCAATCACTGCGCCAGTAACGGTGCCACCGAGCACGTTGAATGTGCTGCCGCCACTGCCAAAATAGATCGAACCATTGATCGACGGAGTTGTGGCCCCGACCTGACGCCAGAGGCCTGGAGAGTTTACCGGATCTAGACCGGCACGCGTTGCCGCGACGGTCTTGTAGACGATGCCGTTAAGGGTCACCTCCGTGCCAACTGTATAGGCAGTTGTTGCACTGTAAGCGGCAACGCCGGTGAAAGCGGTTGACGGTGATTGGGTCACGGTTTGAGCCGAGGTTCCTGCCGCCAGATTGATCGCCGTTGCCGAGCCCGGCATGGGCGCGGTGTCCAGCGTCTGGGTCAGTATCGCGTTAATCGTCCCGGTATTGGTCACACTGGTGACAGACCCGGATTTATCAATGATCGCCCCGGCCGCTCCGCCAACTCCGCCGGTGCCCGTGATATTGGCTGTAATCGAATTTCTATTGGTGATCGAACTGACCGACGCTCCGGGCTCAATCAACAAGGCGGTGACGTTGAGAGGGGTGCCGGTCGTCGAGGTGCTTTCCTGAGTGCTGGTTGCAACTAGAATGCCATCATTGGCGATAAGCGGGGTCACAGCTCCTGAAGCCAGATGCAGGCTGGTGGCGTCCGCCTGATAGCTCTGGGCAATGACGGTACCGAGGTTGTGAATGCCCCCGGCTATGGTCGTTGTCTGGCCGCTGCCGGCGATGCCAACCTGGATCGCTGTCGCGCTTGCGGGTGCGGCCAGATTCGTCGTCGTAACCTGATCGTAGAGTCCGTTGGACGCCACAGATCCCTGAATGACAAGTCCGGCACCGGATGGGTTGATCGTCGAATTTGGCACTGACCCTAGGGTTATGCCCGTCGTCGCCGATCCAATCACCAACGTGGGTGCCGACCCATAAGTCGTCAAGGAGCCCGTCCCTTGGACGAGATCAGGGATCCCATTGGCGTCCAGATCCAAATTCGTCGTCGACAGAGGTGAGGGCGGCGCGCTGATGATCACGCCACCACCGACATTGGCACCAATAATCGCCGCTGAGCCACCCTGTTGGAGTTGGTCAGCCCGAAAAAACGCGGCAATCGCGGGATTGGTCGGGCGACTAGTGCTGCGGTAGGCCGTTGAGGTCAGGGCACCAGAAAAATCGACAGTTCCCCCAACTGCACCATTGATGGCAACTGCGGTTGCCCCCACGCCTGTGGCGCTGACAGCGGCAATGTTAACATTGCCTCCGACTCCCCCGGTCGGCGTCACCTGTAGCCCGACGGAATGATCACCTAGAACCGAGATAGATCCGCGTGCGACCGTCGGGGTACCGCCGGCCGTCGCCGCCGGTGTCACCGATATCATCGACACATCACCCGTCACCGGTGCCTGGACGGAAAGTCCGAGAGAATTGGTGCCTCGAACCGTGATTGTGCCTGTCGACGTTATGGAGCCCGAGAAAGGCGCAGCGCCTTGCACCAGGATGCCAGCACGGGCTGTTCCTTGGGCGAACGCTCCAAAGGCAATGCCGGTATTGGTGTCGGTGGTCGGCGTGTAGGTCTCGGAGTTGGTGATCGCCCCGGTGACCTTGACTGAGCCAGTGTTGCCCCCCTGGACGAGGATGGCTGTCGAATTGCTGACGCCAGAGAAAGTGATCTGGCCTTCACTGGTCAGGACATTGCTACTGTTAACCGTCACTGCCGTTCCGGGCGCTGTCGGGTTAACCGAGCCGGTGGACGTGATGTCCAGATCACCGGGTGCGCCGTTGTTCACCGTCGCAGTGGCTACCGGTGCGGTGGTCGATGTGGTGATCTTGGTTTGTCCCTGGGCGGAGTGGGCGACTACCGCTAAGATCGGAGCCAGGGCAATACTCGCCAGGACGTGCTTTCGATTCATAAACACACTTTCAACGGCGACGCACTTTTGGCGATCAGGATCGAGCCGCATATTAGATCGGAAATTGGGGGTCTTTCAAGGCGAAGCGGGCGATTCGCGTGATTGTCATCTCAGAGCGTTACCGTCAGATTGAGGTGAAGTAATGCCAAATCCTGAGTTTGCGTCCAGTTCCGAACCCGGTCGTTTGGTGCCGCGTCGATCCATCTGGAGCGATTCGGCATCGATCACTCTTCTCGGCGCCATTGCAATTGGCGTGCCCGTTACGCTGTTGGTGTCAGGGGCCGCCGCGCCGGTCCCGTCACTCACAGCGGCTGGCGTTGCAGTGATAGCCGCCTGCGCCGTCGCGGTGGCGCGCCGATTGAGAGGTTTCGCCTCGCCAATTGAACCTGTTGTGGTGATTTCTGCCGCCAGCCCCGTTCCTGCGACGAATTTTGCATCCCTGATTGATGGGTTCGAAGACCCGATGCTGATCGTAGCCGGCGGCACGCCTTCGGAGCCCGGGCACCAACGCTTCCTGTTTGCAAACGCAGCCGCACGAAGTCTTTTTCACATTCAAAGAGACCAGGGCCCGCTTACAACCGCGATTCGTGCGCCCGATGTTCTTGCCTCCGTCGAGAGGGTTTTGAACGGTGGCGACCCCGGAACGGCATGGTATGAGTCTGGCGGTGTTCAGGTCCGCACGTGGCGTGTCCGGGTAACCCCAATTCCGCCGTCAGTACCGCCGCGCGGTATCGGGGAATCAACGCTGGTTCTGGTAACCCTGCGCGACGAAACCGAATCCAAACGCAATGAGCGTACCCGCGCCGACTTTCTGGCCAACGCCAGCCATGAGTTAAGGACGCCACTGGCATCTCTGGCCGGGTTCATCGAGACCCTTCGTGGCCATGCCCGTGATGATCGCGAAGCGACCGACCGATTCCTGGCGATCATGCATGGGCAAGCCGAGAGGATGCGACGGTTGATCAATGATCTGATGAGCCTCTCCAGGATCGAGTTGGCCGAACATGTTGCGCCATCGGGGGAGGTCGATATTTCCGTCGCTGTTATTGACGTCGTGGATGCTCTGACCCCCATGGCCGGGGATCGCAGTGTCCAGTTCAAACTGGAGTTGCCCCCCAACGGCTCAGCGATCGCTCTGGGGGATAGAGATCAGATCGTCCAAGTCATTCAGAACTTAGTCGAAAATGCTTTGAAATACGCCCCGGACGGCGGTGTTGTTGGCATCGGCGTACAGGCTGCAAGGGCCATCGAGACGCGGAAAAATGCATCAACAGACCTGATCCACCTTGATCTGCTGTTTCCAGATCGCGCTGATGGGACACAGTATATCGTCTTGCAGGTGCACGATGCGGGTCGCGGTATTGCCCGTGCGAATTTGCAGCGATTGACCGAGCGCTTCTATCGTGTGGAGGGCCAAAAAAGTGGCGACCATTCGGGCACGGGCTTAGGACTGGCGATCGTCAAGCATATTGTCAATCGACACCGTGGTGGACTAGCGGTCGAGAGCGCGGAGGGCGTCGGGACGATCTTCACTGTTTATCTGCCGATCGCCCACACTTGACCCTTTGTAGCCGTCGGGTTCAAAGCGCGAGCTATGAACATACTTATTGTGGGATCAGGTGGGCGAGAGCACAGCTTAGCATGGAAGATCGCTCAATCACCGCTTGTTAAAAGGTTGGTCTGCGCCCCTGGCAATACCGGCATGGCGCGGCTCGGCGAAACGCGCGCCGTTTCAGCGACAGATGTCGAGGGACAACTCGCCCTGGCACGGGAAATCCAAGCCGACCTCGTGGTCATTGGGCCGGAAACGTCGATTGAAGCGGGGCTC
>JAYTXQ010000199.1:0-23502 GCA_043742825.1 Caulobacteraceae bacterium
GCAGTGAAACTGACCTGTACCCCCTCCTCCAGGTCTATCGGCAGGCTGTCGGGGATCGCTACACCGCTCTCGAGGCCCGCGCCTGCCTGATCCCATCGCCGCAGCTTGGCATGTCGCTTGGGGTCGACGCCCACCGTTGCCCCCGCAGTGGTGGTGATCAACAGGGCCGCTGTATCTACCGTCTTGACCCGCAACAGCTGGCCGACACCGCCCAGCAGCTCGGCGGAATCATCGATCAGCTCCACCCAATCATCCGGCGCATACCCTAAAGACTCGTCGCGTCCGGTGCTGGTGGTCAGGAAGGCCGGGCCGACCACGAGCGCGCCGCCAGTCTTATCGCCCACCACGCCGGCGACCACCGAACCGTTTTCCCGCGACCACTTGAACGTTGCCGTCCCCACGGGGCCGCCCTGGTGGATCTCTACCCGATAGTGCTGATTTTCCAGCCGTCGATAGCCGGTTTCCGGCGGAAGGATACAGGGGATCTGATCCACCACCGGCGCGCCGGTGCCTGCGGCCAGCGTACCCGTTCCCGGCTGCGGGATCCATCCGCCTCCCGTCGTGGCGCAGGTGAGTGAGCCATTCAGATCCCCCACCTTGGCTAGCTTGACCTGCCACACCGTGCGCGCCCGCACTCCGTGATCGGGGCCGCCCAGCGCAGTCTCCCGTATCAAGGGATTGTCCAGCGCCGTGATCAGGCGCTCCCACACATCCAGATAAGCGACATAGACCCCGTCGCCGGCCAGACCTGGATCGGTGGCCAGCGTCAGGCCGGGGCGATCCGGCTGGCTCAGATAGGTAATCGCGGCGTCGTCATTTTCGACCAGCAGGCCGTCCACATACATGTGGCCCATGCCGATGCCGACATTGGCCTGGGCGTCCAGAGTGATCTTGAACGCATCGGAGGGCGTGCCATCAGCCAGGGCCGGAACGCCGCTGGGGCCGATCACATCCAGGGTCGTGGTCTGATCGACATAGGCCTCGATGGCGACCTGTTCATTAACATCGGCGTCGACCTCGACTCGTCCCTGCTGCATCAGGACCCGCCGATAGTGGTTTTTGCGATTGAACGTGTCGCGGCTGAAATCGCCCTTCATGGTTCTAATCCTTTACGCTCAGGTCGAATGGATGACGCCGAATTCGAGGCCGATCCGAATGTACTCATCGATGCGGAATTTCAGGTTTTCCTCGCGCCTGGGGCCATACAAAGCGAAGAAAATCCCCATCTCGTCGCCGTCCTCGGCCCCAAAACTAATGGCGTCCACAGTTCCATCGGCC
Organism: Caulobacteraceae bacterium; assembly: GCA_043742825.1. Classification (GTDB taxonomy): domain Bacteria; phylum Pseudomonadota; class Alphaproteobacteria; order Caulobacterales; family Caulobacteraceae; genus Acaudatibacter. Next base: position 1,279 of record JAYTXQ010000199.1, read on the forward strand.
AGCTGCAGATAGCCTGGCGCGCCTTTTGCCCGGCTGGTAAATTGCGGCACAGTGCGCGTCTGCATGTCTGCCGTCAGGGCGTTGCGCTGAGCCAGGCTAAGCCCAGGGTCGGCGATCAGCGCCTTGGCTATGGCGGCATCGACTGCTGTGTCGGGCTGGCAGGCGAACCGCTGTGGTGTCAGCGAGCCTGGCGCAACATAGCTGTAGCGAACGCAGCCATTCTGGCGACGCATCACGGTGACGACGCCATCGCATATACTGTTCTCCAACAAGGGAACCTCGCGCGCAAAGACGGTTCCGATGACGGTGCTGCGCGCGATCGTCAGAACGCCGCATTCTGCACCGCCGCCGGCTGAAATCGCCGACACCGACTCGGTGCCGGCATCCACAGCACTGTCCATGACCACCACATCCACCGCTTCGTTGATTTGCAACGCCGCGCACAGGCTGTGATCGACGGTCAGGATTCCCCCACCGGCGATGGGCCAGGAGATCGGTCCGCGCACGGTACAGTGTTCGAGCACCAGGGTTATGGGTCCGGCCCCGCTGAGAGTAATCCCGCCGCTTATCCCCAGGCCCCGCAGAACGATCTTGGCCTGTGGCACAGCGACGATGGCCAGATCACCGACGATCACCGGTCTGGCAAAATCCGCAGCGCGGATGATCAGTCGATTGGCGTCCGGCGACAGGGTGACATTGCCGGCATGCAGGCCGCTGTCGGCGATCTCGGCGATCTGGTTTTTCGCCATCGACAGATCCGCCGCCGCGAAATCGCCGATCACGACATCGGCTTTCAACGGCTCGCCGTCGTCAAGCGCCCTGGCATAGGCTCCGCCGCCATAAGGGCCGCTGAAACCATAGGCGCAGGTGACCCGGATGTCGTCGGTCAAAGCGGGGGCCGGCTCGGCGAACACCAGCCGCCCCAGGACGGGATCGACACTTGCGCGGATACCCACCTCTGTCGGCACCGTCCAGTTGCTCAGATCGCAGACCGCCAGATTGGATGCCGGGATCGCGGCACCGTTCGCGTCATAGACCGTGAAAACCGCCGGGTCCTTGAAAAAATCAAAGGCCGCAGGCGTCCCGGCGGCTATCGCCGTTCGCGCTGCCTCAAGCTCGGCATAGAGCGGGTAACGGGCCAGGGGAAACGGCGCATTTCGTCTTTGGGCCAGAGCGAACAGATCTGTGGACGCCGGCGGATTGACCAGAGGAACGTCGTCGCCAAACGGGTCAAGGCTGTATTGGCCGGCCAATTTGACCCTGGCCGCAGTCCGGCTCAGCTGACTCGGTGTGCTCTGGGCCGTCGCACCGCCGCCATAGATGGCCAGACGCCAGACAAAGACGCCGATATTGGGGATATTGTACCGGCCTCGCCCGCTGCTGATCCGGCGGACATCCAGAGTGCGCGGTGGCAGATCAAACGCGCCGTTGATATCAATCGCCGTCATCGGGCTGCGCACATCGACGATCGTGTTGCCCAGGCGAACATGGTTGCGCACATACTGGGTCGTGGCCAGGCGGGTGAAATATTCCACCGCGATTGTCGGCCAACCCGTGACGTCGAAGCCCAGTTGTTCAATAACAGCCAGGGTCCCTTTGCGCCGCCTATAGCCGATGGTGTTGGCGACCTCGGCCCGAGTTCCACCGCTTTGACCCGGTCCCAGGGGGCGCAGGGGCCGAAAGCCGATCAGGTCGCCGATATAGGGGATAACCCACGGCTCGCAGGTTTCTATGAACAGGTCGTCATAGAGTTGGTCGAGATTATCTTCGATGATCTGCGCCTGCGAGGCGATCACGCCCATCAAGGCGCGTAAGGCTCCGTTTCCCGCCTGGTCCCGCACCCGGATCCAGGCCGGCAGGAGGTCATACAGGCCGTCGGTGTCAAAGCTGTTCATGGAGCCGCCACCACAAATATCAGGGGTCCGGGTTGCAGAGTGAGCAATTGCGCGCCGATCAGGCCCTGAGATTCAAGCTGAGCCTGCAAGGCGACAAGGGCCTCCGGCACGGCCCCAAGCAGAGGCGCGTCACTGTAGGCCAAGCCGCTCAAGGTTACAGCGACCACGCCCGGAACCGCCTGTATCACCGCGATCACTTCGCTGCGGTAAACCGGTTGCATAAAATCGCGCGCGGCGAAGGCGAAAGCGGTTCGCAGCGCCGCACGCACCGCATTCACCACAGCCTGGCGGTCGCGCAAGGGATCGACAATCACGCTCGCTGCAAGGTTGAATGTCACCGGGCTGTAATCACAAAGTGTGACCGGCACAGTCCCGTCACCGGCTTCCTGCATCGCCAGCAACAGATTGCTGAATTGTGGTGAGCCGGGGATGACCTGGGCCCCGTTTTGACCGGCGACGGTGACGCAGGCCACATCGCGCGTGCCATCGTTGGTCCAGTTCACCCGCGCCTTGGCAATGCCGCCGGTGGCCCGGGCGAAATCCTCAAAATCCTCAAGCGAAACAATACGTTCCAAAGTCCGCACACTAACCGGCGCGTTGGCCCGTGCGGAATCGCCAGTCTCGGGATCGGCACCGCCGGTGGCCGCCAAGGGGTTGCTGACATCCTTCAGGCCCAGCGGCCGGCTCATCAACAGGCCGAGCTTGCCGGCTTCCACCATCCCGGCCTGTCCCAGGCCCTGACGATAGACGGCAATGACATTATTGACCCCTGACGGCAGGCGGGCACCGGTGGTCAGGCCATCGCCGAACTGCACCCACAAAACCCCCGCCGCGTCCGTCACCAGGCTAAAAACGCGCTCCCTCGGGCCGTGACCGTACAGCCGGGGCACGTGAGTCCACTGCATGCCGTTCACCCTGACCAGCAGGGTCGACTGAGACCCGCTGGGCGTGGCGGCGCTGGTAAAGGTCAGAGGCGGCTGCTTGAGGGCGAAACGCTGAAAGGCCAGGGTCGCATCGCCGCTACCGAGAATTTCCGACCGGGTTTCGCCATGGGTCGCCGGTGCCACATTGGCGTTCAGCGTAACCGAGGTGCGTAGATAGCTTCCGGCCAGCTCAGGGCTGAAGGTCAGCTGGGTGTAGCCATCTACCAGAGCCACAGACGCGATCACCGTCACTTCACTCATGACCTGACCGGCCTTGTCGGCCCGCTCCCCGGTCAAACTGACCCACTGGCCCACCTTGAGCGAGAGGTAAGCTCCATCCAGGACCAGGGGTTTGCTGTTGTCGACTACATCGCCAATGGCCACATCGGCCACGGTCGCCGTTCCGGTCTGGCCGAAAACCTGCGTCGTGCGAATGACGAACGATCGGATATCTGTCCACTTGGCCGCTAGAGTTATGCGCGAGACCTTGCCCGACAGTAGATAGTCCGCCCGCGATGCCTGCTCGGCAATCGAAACCTTGGCCGACACCATCGGGACGGAGCCATCCGTCGCCTTGAGCGTCACATAGGATCCGACCACTAGGCCAAGATAGCTGTTGTCGAGGTCGAAAATGGCACCCGGAAGTGTGGCGGAGATCGAGTCGTTGAACAGTCGATAACCCTCCCAACTGTTGGGATATGGTGCGGGCACGGAGATGAAGGTCGTCGCATCGGTTTGCAGCGCACTGGCGTGCTTCAGGCTCGCTGATAGACTAGCATAGGCCGGCGCATTAGACCCAAAGAAGCCAGCGCGAAGCTTCATGATATAGACCTGCAGCGCAGCGGCCGCACCGGGCATCATCTGACCGCGCAGAGTATTGATCTGGTCTCCAAGCGTGTCGAGAGACCAGGACTGACGGGTCGCCGCCGCGACCAGATCCGCTTGATCCGACCACTGATGCCCCTTGATCGCACCCCAGAGGAAATCGTCGTTCATCAGGGTCGATCCCGTCGGGACCACACCTGCGGCCGTCGGCGGCGCGGCGGGCACCTGGGCGACGTCTGCTTCGAATCTGACCAAGGTGGTTTGACTGTCGGTGTCCGGCATGAGGGCGGCGATTCGCTGCAGCCCCTGGGTTCCATCGCCGGCGATCAGAAGCAAATAGTCCCCCACCTGGAGATCTCCCGACAGACCGACAAGGCGCACATTGGCGCTCGCGTTCGCTTTGCCCGGCCCTACCGGCATGGTCATCCGTGGTTGGATGGAATTCCACGCCGCCCGAGCCTCAATGGCACCGATTGTCTCGAACATGGCCGGCTGTTGGCCAGGTGCGGGCACACTCTGCACCTTTGTTCCCGCAGGCAGACCGATGGTGGTCGGTGCCGCACCCGTCAACATGGCCGGCACGGTCATGCCGGGCGGGAGTTTCGGTGTCGGGGCCGGCTGATCCATGATGAAGGCCAGGGCAGCGCTGGCGGCGACGCCCGGACTGAGCTGGTAGCCCACCAGCCTGGCCATTTCGCCGATAGACAGGCGCTCGGTCGCCGTGCGCAAGTAGCTCTCGTTGGCGATACGCTCCTGGTAAAAGGTCAGGATATCACAGGCCACAGCCCAAGCGTCGATCAGGGCAATCGTGAAATCATCGTCACTGCGAGTGTGCAGGGCCGTCAAAGCCGGGTCCGTGGACAGGGCGTCCAGCATACCGGCTTTGAACTGCGCCCAGCCGCCGACGCGGTAGGTGATCGCCGCCAGACCCGGTCGGTTTTTCAAGACCACCGGGGTCTGCCCGCTGACACCCTCGCAGCAGTGACAGATCACGGGAGTGCTCATAGCCCGCCATCCACGGTCAGTTCGAACCATCCGCGTTCGGGATAATTGGCGTTATTGGCCAGCTCGAACCGCTCAAGCCGATCAGGGATCAGAACCCCGCTGGTGATCCCGCTTGTGTCGCCCGGCCGGCTCTCGCGCTCGAAGCGCAGGATGGTGACCGAGGCGACGCCATCTATGGTCTGAGCGCAGCTATAGAGAGGGCTGAGGTAGAAGGGCTGACCGAGATTCAGATTGTCCGGGTGGAAGACACCCAGGGTGCCGTCAGCCAGGACCTGGTCGCTGAATACCGTCTCCAGGACGCGTTGCACTTCCACAGCCACATAGCCGTCCTTGACGCAGACATGCATGGCCACGAACAGCGGGACGGCCAGGGCGTCCTCCACCTCCAGATCGTAGCCGGCCATGCGATAGCCGTCGACAAAGGCTTCCAGCTTGGCGGCAAAACCTGGATCGACCAAAGCGCCCGCTTCACGCTCGATGGTCAGGAATACCGTGCGCCAACTGCCGGTCCAGCGCAGGGTCGCCGCCGCCTGGCGAACCCCCGGAAAGCGCAGCGCGACATCGTGATAATCCTGCGCTGTCACCGCCCGCTTCTGGGTGCGAAACGCATAGGGGGCGCTCAGTCTGGCGTGACCCAGGCTCTCGGGGTCGACGCCGCCGAAGGCCGCTATGGGGTTGGTCACAGCAACGATTGCCGCCGATGCCGCTGGGGTCAGGCCAGTGGTGTCAACCAAAATGATCGTGTCGCGACCGACATTGCCGGCTGCGCCAAGGCCCACCCGGTAATCGGCGTGAAAGACCGCGCCCGGCTTTGGCCGCTCGCCATTGACGTCATCGCCAAACCGCAAAGACGCGGTCCCGTCGCTTTCCACCTCGACAACGAAATCGGCGGTCGACGGCAAGACGTCGATGGCCAGCAGGTCCGCCGCCGCCCGCCAGTCCCGCACGGTACCGTCCAGGTCGGTGCTGGTGACGGATATCTGCGGTGCCGGCGTCCCGGTGTCAGGCAGCGCCGCCGTTGCCGCCGCACGCACCGGCGCCCCGCCGACTGGAGGGTCGTTCAGATAAGGATAGGGCGCGGCAAAAGTCAGCGCCTTGGCGCTGAGGCTCGGCCGGTATCTCTGCCGGGGTCGCGGGGACACGGCCTCCAGCACCTCAGGCATGGATTCCACAGGGTCGCCCAGACTGCGGCCATGGTCGGCCAGAACGATATTGCCCCAGGCGGCGCTGACCCGATTGATCGGTGTCTGGCCATGGGTGAGGTCGGTCACGGCCGAAATGCAGATCGGGAACGGCAGCGCATCAGCTGGGTGCCAGGTGATCTGCGTTACCGCCGTGGCGGTCACCGGATCAGTGCCCGTGGCATCCACCGACATCAGGCGCACCGGCCAGCGTTTGGCCGGGTCCGCGTCATCGGCCGAACCGGTCAGAGGCCCCAGGATTTCAGCCAGAATCAGCACCATGCCCGGCGCAAGGCCCGGGAAACTGCCTTCCAGCGTGGCGACCGTCGCACCCACATCCAGGCAGTCGGTTCTGGCGCTCCAATTGTACAGCGTCATCTGATTGTGGGCGACCAGCAGAGGCACCGTATCGGCCATGGGCTCAAACATTGTCGCGCCCTGACCCAGAGCGATCTGATAGGCCCGAGTGTTCCGCGGTAGGACCGGCGGGGCAGCACCCAGATAGCTGGTGGCGAACCGCCAACGCACAAGCCTGCCCGACAGGTCAATTACCGTTCTCGGAATACCCGCCGGGATATCGGCCTGTATCAGAATCCGCATCCAGGCCCTGGCGGTCTTGCCTTCATCCAGGTGATAATCCACCAGTCGGGCGTGCCGGCGAACCGAGGTTCGCAGCCTTGCTGTGGCAAGATAGGCTTCGGTGGCGACGACGTCCTGGCGATAGCTCAGGTGATCGGCCACATAGGCCAGGGTTTCCACCAGGGTCACACCCAGGTCAGCGGCATTGCGTTCACGCCAGTCCGGCGCGAGCAGGCTCATCCGATCCAGCATGGTGCGGAGAAATCCAGGATAGTCCTTGACCAGATAATCGATTGCGGGAGCATCGACGAATGACTGCGGACAATTATCCAGCGGTTTACAGTCGAACCGTTTGGCGCACTCCACATGGAAGACGAAGCTGACGGCGCAAAGCTGCGGGTCAAAGGCCCCGGGTACGCTGGGGTTAAGCCTTAGCCGGTAGACCGAAAAATCGCCGACCTGATCGACGGTCACCTGTAACTGGTCATCGGCGATGCGCAGCACGCCCAGAACGTTGATCCCCGTGATCCGCTCACCGCCCTCGATCACCACATCGGCCGCAGTCAGAGCCGCGCCCGGCTCGCCCGGCGGGACCGGCTTATTGGGCGCGTCGGGCAGGTTGAAGATGAAATTCAACACCAGCCGGGTTTCGTCGGCCGGATCCACCTCGAGAAAATCCAGGCCATTGATGAACGGCAGGCCACCGCCGTCCCGGGCATTGCGGACCACTTCGCGCCGGTCGTCGTTTAGCCTGTCGTTCATATCAGGCTCTCGAAGGTTGTATCCGCCGTCTCATTGGTGCTGCGGACGATGTATCCGACAAAGATCGTCAGCGTGGAGTCCACCGCGCTGATCTTGACCTCGGCCACCTTGATCAGATCTCCAAGTTCCTGGGTCAGAGCGCTGGTGATCATCATGTTCAGGGTCGCTGCGAGCTGATCACTGTTGGGGGCAAAGACCAGCCGCAGCACGCCACTGCCATAGGTGGGGCGCATGACCCGCTCGCCAGGCGAGGTGAAGAGAACCGCCTGAATCAGGGCATTCAGATGGGTCGCGGCGTCCGACTGCGCTGTGCGACCGCGCCCGTCGATGGCGTAGGGAGACTGGATTGGGGCCAGGGGTCCAGTCATGTCGCGATCACCCGCGGCTGGGTTGAGGCGACAATCGGCGGCCCGCCGGGAATCTGCTCGGCGCTGACGCACAGCCCGGTGCTGGTTTGCAGAATCGGCGGTTGACCGTTCACCAGGCACCGGGTGGCGGGGGTCAGCCAATGGGCCAGGACACAGGGCTGCGGCTTGCCGGGCGGAACGGTGAAGGCGCAGCCGGCGATCATGAATTGATCTGCCATTGTCGCCACCGGCATGCCGCTGACCATCACCCTGGCGTTGCTGCTGATTGTCGTCATCTGACCCCCGTGGGGGCACATGGCAACGGCACCGACATGGAAACAGGGTCCTGGCATGCCACACTCCCTCAGGTCACCACCAGGGCACCGGTATTGACGGTCACGGTCGGCCCCACCAGCGTGATCGAAGCGCCCTTGCCGTTCTGGATATAAATCCCGGTGTCGTTGACGATCAGCGACGCGCCGGTGGCGCTTTTGAGCATGATGCCGCCCGTCGGTCCGGGCAGATCGCTGATAATCATGCCGTTTTGCAACATGGTCTGCATGGTGAAGGCCGTGGTTCCTGGCGGGGCCAAATGCGACAACGCCGGGGTCGCGGCGGCTGACGGCCAAAAGCACCCGCTCCAGATGGGATAGTCCGGATCGCCCTGCTCGAACTCGATCCAGACCGCAGCCCCCGGTGGCGGAACGGTAAAAAATCCGGTCTGTGTACCTGCCATCGGCGCACAGGGCAGGGCCCAACTGGTGGGCAGGGCCGCCGAAACGTCCGGCACCAGAACCTGAATTCGCCCGATCTGCATCGGATCGATATTATTGATCACCGTGCCACGGAACTTGCCGTAGAATTTTTCGCCCACGGCGTCGGCGCTGTCGGTAGCAGTGGAAGACATCGCGTCGCTCATGCCGCCACCGAGGATAATGTCGACACCAAACCGTTGCGGGTTAGCTTGAACTGCTGATCGTACTGGCCGCGTTTGATGTCGTGGGTGACAGATTCCACGTAATACAGACCGTCAAAGGCGGTCCCGACGCCGCGTAATCCCACCAGACTGCGAGGTTTCAGCACCTGGCCATAGCGAATGACATCCAGGGTGCCGCTGGCCGCTACCACGTCAGCGGTCTGGGCCAGCTTGGCGAAGGCGACCATCAGCGCCCGCAAGGCCGAAAACTTGGCCACGCCCTCAATCGACCGGATGTGTTTGGGTATTGGCGGGATCAGACCCAGCGGTGGGTCGAAGGGCGTGATGTCTGGAACCGGGATCGGCAGGGGAACATTGATGATTGGGGCCTGAATCCATATAATCGGCATCACCTTGCGTTCGTTGTCGAACGACATGGTCAGGGTTTTGACGTTGGTGGCACCGTCGGCATCGACGCTGAGCGCCGGCTGCGGCGTGCCCAGTTTGATCTGCGGGCCCCAATAGGCGACGCTGACGCCGGGTACAGGGCCCGGATCCAGATAGAAAACATAGCCGACCTGACTGGCTAGGCGGCGGATATGTTTCAGGTCAGTGCCCTGCTGGCGAGGCAGACGATCTGTGGGCAGAGGAATGTCGATAAACACACTGGGAATCACCATCGGCACCACGCCGAACACGGCGTATTTGGCCAGGGCCAGCAGCACCTGGGCTTCGGCAGGCATGGCCGGCATGGGCAGGCCACTCAGATTGACCCAGTCCATCACCCGAGTCAGGTCTTCGCCGATGATGGTCAAGGTGGTGTAGCCGTTCTTCTCATCCACACCGGCATGATGGTCGGTCATCACCCCGTCGATCAGGACACTGGTCTGACCTTTGACCGTCACGACAATGACGACGCGAATTAGGGGAATAGAAATCCCGCCGCCGATCAGAAACAGGGTCTGCAACGCCGAATGGACGTCGATCCGGAAGGTCAGCTCAAACCCGCTGACGCCGGACGCACTGCTGGTCACCTTCACCGATTCGACCGCGTCGATCACGTCCTTGGACACGGCGATGGGAACCGCCGGGCCGATCAGCAAACTGAGATGGACGCCCTTGAACATGTCCCTCAGCCTCCGGGCAGGCCGGCGGGAAGGGTGACGTTGATATAGGTCCCCGGAGAGGCGGTCAGGTCTTCAGCCGTCAGGGCCTGATTGGCATCGCACAGCCGCCAGTAATACAGAGGATCGCCTAGGGTCTGGCTGGCAACGACATCGACCCTCTCGCCTTGAACCACCCGGTGACGTTGCAAGGTGGCGTAGGCCGAGGTCGGTGGGATAAACCGGCGAGAGACATAGTTGACCACCTCGCCGCCTGCCCCTGTCGCGCCAATCACTGGCAATCCATAATACCGGCTCTGCGGGGTGAACGCCGATTGTTGCAGAGCGCCGCTCTGTAACAATTGCTGGAGCAGATCACTGGGACTGTTCATGACAGGCTCGCAATTCCCAGGGCCGACAGGGCCCCACCAACCGCTGATGCCGCCAGACTTTCCTTGCGTTGCTGATAGCTCAGGTAAAGACCGCCGCCCTTGGTGGAGAAGCCCAGGTCATCGGTGCTCATCACCCGCATGCCCAGGCTGACCTTGGCCCGGATCGGATTGAGCGCGGAATCAAACGCCTCTTCGGTGATGCTGAATTCGGTGATGCGCACCGGCACCACTCGGTCCTTGCTCCAGACAAACAGCAGCAGCGGCGCATCCATCGGTACGATCTCAAGTGTGCCATTGCGGGTATTGGCATCCGCTGCCAGGAGCTGTCCGCTCGTCGGATAGATGATCATCTCCAGGGCCGAGAGCTGAGGCTGAATGCCGCTGGTGCCGACCGTCGGGTCCTGGTCAGGATGTTCCATCCGGTCGGTGGCGTCGATGACGATCTCCAGTTTGATCGTCTCGATAGGCGGCCCTTTGAGGCGCATCTGATCCACATGTGGACCGGACTCAGAACCTACACCCTGCACCTGCAGGCTGCGGGTGAGAGACTCAGGATTATATTGCAGCGGAATGATCTGCTTCACCGCAGCGGTATCGAAATCGACCAGCACCAGACCGCCTTTGAGCAGGGGCATCAGCCAAGACTCCGATACAGCGCGCCGGCGGCACCGCGACCGATGGCGGCGGGGCCCGCGCCGGCAGCGTCAAAACGGCCTGCGTCAATCCGCTGGCGGTCACCGGCGGCGGCGAGGTCGGGAGCCGCAGCCGTCAGCAGACGCGCAAGCTCGCTCTGCACCGCATCGCCGATGCTGTGGCGATCGCGCGGATCAAAGCCGTGCAAGACAACTTCGTCGATCTCGACACGGATTTTTGCAGGCCCGCTCATAAGGTCACCATCGGACCGGTAAACGCTCCTGTGGCTGGGTCCGAGGTCAGGGGACTCTCGCCGCCGTCTACGCGGATACGCACCAGATAGTCGCCTGGGGTCACCGCCGTGGTGTTGAAGGTTGCCGAATTGGCGGCGATATCGGCCGGATCGGCGTCAAACACGAAGGCGGCCGCCGCCGCTCCGGGTGCAAGGTTGGTCTGGTTCAATAGAAGCGATACCTTTTGCGTTGCGCCCAGGACCGGATCGGCCAGCACGGTCACCGGCGTAAAGGCAGGATTGGTGCCGAACGGCGCGCCGACGGTGATCGCATTGGCGGCCGGGCGGATCACTGGTTGCAGGATGAATACGCCAAGATTGGACTGCGCGACACTGCGGATCGGCGGCGCGCCCAGGGCCAGTTGGCGCACAACGCGCAGCGTATTGATCCCGGCCGGCAAGGCCGGCAGAGCCACGGTTATGCTCGATCCACCGGGATTGAATTGCAAGGTCGTTTGCGGCGCTGAGGGGACACCGTCGAACAGGATCGCCAGGCCTTGACCCGACAGGTTTTCGCCGGTGATCGTGATTGTCGCCGCTGGAGCAGAGGGTAGGATTTGCGGGGCGATGCCGCTGATGAACGGTGGGCGATAGGGCAAAACGGCCAGGTTTCTGGAGATCACCGGCAAGGCAGCCTGAATCGGAGCTTGGCTTTCGATCAGCACCACCGACACCAGGTAGGCCGCCGAGGGGCGGTATTTGCCCTGCAGCGCTGTCCAGATCTTCGACAGCTCCTCGGTATTCATGATCGTCGGCGTGATCTTGATCATTTCCAGCTGGTCGGCCAGCCCCGCTGTCGCCAGCACCTGGTTGAGCGATCCCGCCGGCGGTGGCGGATTGGAAAACAGGCTGCGGATCTTCTCGCGATAGAGGAACGGCGTCTCGTGCAGGGCCTGCATTCCGATGCCCAGGACCATCTCCAGCTGATAGTCATCGGGACTGTAGGCAGTGAGCATATAATGCAGATCGACGGCCAGGATCGGCCGATCAACCGCATCGCTCGCTGCATTGCGCGAGGGTTGCCGGTTATCCCGCCAACCGGGGTTTAGCGACACCTGATAGAGAAACAGGTTCAGTTGCGTCACCTCCACCGCCGCCGCCAGCACGTGATCGGGTGGTGAGGCTGTAGTGACCGGCGTGCCGCCGAGAAAAGCGGTCAGACCCGGCGTATTGGTGATGGTCGTCTGAATATTGTCGTCGATCAGCGAGGTCAGCACCTTGGTGGTCGCCGCGATGGCCAGGGCGGTGCTCATCGCCGCCCCTCCGCTCTGGCCCGCAGATGATCGGCCAGGCTGGGCCGGGTCGAGGGACGCGTCGGTGTTGCCGCAGCGGTGACCGCCGGCTTCGTCGGCGAGACTGCGTGGATATCAACCCGCCCGATGCGCACCACGATCGTCGGCGGCTCTGCCCTCGCCTCATGCAGACCAGCGGCACGGCGTTCAGCCGCAGTTCGGACGAGGGATCCGCTGAGCGAAGGAGCCCGGGCCCCGGAAGCGAAAGGCTCTGTATCCGCCACGGCACTGACCATGGGTTTGCGCTCGAATACGGCCCGGCCCTGGCGCGGCGACAGGGCCGGCGGCGAAACATCAGCCTGGCTGCCGGGCGACCGCAGTCTCTCGCCAACGCTCGCTTTCCCGGTCGCCGGGTCTGGGGGGTTCGCCAGAGCGTCGGGCGCGGCGGCCCGCGCCAGATTCGTCGTGATGACAAGGCTTTCAATCACGATCCGCCCGGGCGACGCGGCCTCGCTGGCCGGGTCCTCGCGGGGATCTGTGGCTGATCGTTCCGCGTCGGGCAGTCGAAGCGCGGGGTCGAACTGGCGTCGCGAACGATCCGGTTCTATCTCCAGATCGGGCCCGCGCACGGCAGGCTCCCCTGAGGGCTCGAACCGAGACGGTGCCAGCGGAACCAGTAAGTCTGATCGGCCCAGGGTGCGCGCCGCCAGGCGGCCAAAAATATCGGCAGTCACGGGCTGAGCTCGAGATAGAGGCTGCGACGCCGATCGCTCATCGCCAGGATATCGCGCTCATGCCAGCCAAATCGGCTCGCCAGCGCCTCGACCTCTCGCAGCAAACGCAGCGCCCGGGCGCGGATCTCTTGCCAATAATAGGCCCCTATATCGAAATCCAACGTCCACACATGGCCACACTCGGGACAGGTCAGGTCAAGGTCCAGGGCAGCGGGTGCCAGGTGTTCAGAAATTTTAAGCTGCGCCTGAGCAACGCCATCGGCGTCGGCGTCTCGGATGCAGCGCTCAGCCAGACCCTGGCGCGCCGCCTCGACGCTTTCGCAGCCGGCGATGGCCGCCAGATCATAACTGGTGGGCAATCGGTATTGCGCGCCGGGGCCGTTCCTTGCCAGGGGGCGCCAGCCTGCCGGATCGGCATCCTCGTCCGGCAAAGCTTCAAACGGCGGCGGTGCCAAGGCGACCTCCACCGGTGCCGCGCATTGGTTGCAGCGGGCGAAGCCCTGAAGCGTTTCACCGAACATTGAGGCCCGGGCCTCAAATAACAGCGCGTCACGCCGGCCGATATCCATCGCCGCCAGGTCGCCGTGCGAAAGGTCGCTCGTCAGTGCCAGCAGGGTCAGCGCGCGGTCCACCGGATGCTCACCTTCGGCGCATTCCCAAACCCGCAGCAGATCCTCAGCGGTTGGCACCACCGGCATCGACAAGTCCCCTCTAGCCGACTGCGGCGAGGGTCGGTTCGGTAGGTTCGGTCACCGACAGATCGCGTTCCCAGCCCTCGTTTTCCAGCTTGATGTGCTGGATGGCGATAGCATTGGCGTTAGCATCCAAGTCTGGCAGCGCCTGGTACTCGGAGACCCAGCAACGATAGATCTTATAGGAGAGCACTTTCTGCCCGGCTTCGTTCATGAGATCCAGAATGATGTCCTTACGGAAATCGGCCAGCGAGACTTCCGACCCCAAGCCCGCTCCCAAATTCCACACCTTATTGGCCCAGGATTCGAAGCTGGTGTCGTGGGTCACCCCGCGTTCCAGAGTGATGGCCTCAAATTCGCTGCGGCCGGGAGATTTGCGCGTGGTGCTGGGGTCGCCGCCCTCGCGATGTTTGACCACTTCGGTGGTGCGCTTCAGCCCGCCGGTGAGTTTGCTCAGGCCCGCCACATACTGCCCGTCCCATTTCAGGCGGAACTTGAAGTTCTTATAGGGATCAAAGCGGTGGGCGTTCACCGTAAACTGGGCCATGGTCACTTAACTCCGGTGTCGCCACGGGCGACGGTCAGAAAAGGTGTCGCCACGGGCGACGGTCAGAAAAGGCGTCGCCATCGGCGACGGTCTGTAGGTCCTAGGCGCCGAGCTGGCCGGCGATCTGCTGCAGTTGAATGACGACAAACTCAGCTGGCTTCAGCGGGGCGAAACCGATGACGATATTGACCACGCCGGAATTGATGTCGTTCTGGGTCGTGGTCTCGCTGTCGCATTTGACAAAATAGGCTTGCCGCGGGGTCTGACCCTGGAACGCGCCCTTGCGAAACAGATCCTGCATGAAGGCCCCGACGTTCAGCCGAATCTGCGACCAAAGCGGCTCGTCATTTGGCTCAAACACCACCCATTGGGTACCCCGGTATAGGCTGGACTCGATGAACAGCGCAAGGCGTCTTACCGGCGTATATTTGTAGTCTGACGTTGCTGCGTCAGCACCCAAGAAGGTTCGCGCGCCCCAAGCGACGGCACCAAACACCGGGAAAAGGCGCAGGGCATTAACGCCCACAGGGTTGAGGTTACCGTTCTGCGGATCGCTGAGCACCGTATCGAGGCCAATGACCCCGGTCAGGATGCCGTCGGTGATCCCCGCCGGGGCTTTCCAGACGCCGCGCGAACCATCGGTCCGCGCATAGACGCCGGCCAGAGTGCCGCTGGGCGGGCAGGAGCGCGGGGCTCCGCCGGCCAGAGGATCGGCAATGCGCACATAGGGGTAATAGATGGCACCATATTCGCTCTTCGGCACAGCCGTCCCGGTCATATAGCTGACCATGGTGTCGGAACTGACACCCTGCGGCGGATCGGCAATATAGAAGGCGCGCCGTTCCTGGCACAGGGCCGCGGCGGCAGCGGTAACGGCGGCGTTGACGACGCCCGGCAGGCACAGGAGGTTAAAATCAACAACCTCACGCGTGGCCGCTTCGAAGGCATAGATACCCAGGCCATCGGCCCGGGTGGACCCCAGATAGGCATTGACCAATTCGGTGTCGGTCCAGGGCGGCGGTGTCTCCGCCCCGCCGGCGAGAGTGACCAGGGCACCCGCCAATGGCGTGGTATCGATTTTCAGGAAGACGCTGACATCCTTTACCGCGCCCACCCCCACCTTTACCGCTGACGCCGCGCCGAGGGAACCGGAGGTCATTATCAGCTGATTGGCGCGCGAGACCGTGACCGTGAACTGGGTATAGGCTGCGGCCACAGCGACCGGGATGGCGGCCACCGGGTCTTGCGGCAACTGGCGGACGGCCTTTTGGATCTCCTGAGCTATGGCGTTCAGTTGGCCCCGGAAATTGTTCAGGCCCGTGTGATCGGTCAAGGTGATGGTGTGGGCTGTCGGATCTGCGTCGAGTTGCAGGGTAAAGGTCCCGCCCGCCTTTCCGCCCTTGGCGGCGCTGATATCGTCGGAGACAAGTTCGCCGCCGGCGACAAAGCCGGACACCGGAATCTGCGCCGGTCTGCGCACCGAAAACGAATCCGCTTCGCTGCCGCCATTGATGGAGCCCAGTTTGAAGGTCCCGGAAACATCATTGGTCGGGCCGGCGACGATGCGAATAGAATCGCCATTGGTCACATTCACCACCGGGGTGATCTGACATTGAACGCCACTGACCGCTGCACATTTGAAATTGGCGTAGGCTGACCCCAGTCCGACCTTCGCGACCATGGCTGCTGTAATCGCATTCGACACGTCCGTGAGGGCCTTTACGGTCTTGTCGAAGTTTACGATGACCAGTGGGTCCCCATTGAGGCTGATGCCGATACTGCGCGGCAGGGCGGCCGGATCGGCGGGCACACTGGCAAGAATGTCGGCGTCGGCCAGACGGCCGCTGTTGGAGGTTGCCGGCTGAGCTATGGGCGCGGCGACATCAATGGCCAGGGTGATCAGGTTCGACTGCGTATTGACCACGGTTAGGGCATAGCCCCCGTCGTTGGGGCTCATCGACAGATTGGCAAACCTTTCCAAGATCGCGTTTTGCGGATCATCCAGCGAGGGATAGGTCAGGGTCAGGTTGAAGGTGCTA
Source organism: Caulobacteraceae bacterium (assembly GCA_043742825.1). Classification (GTDB taxonomy): domain Bacteria; phylum Pseudomonadota; class Alphaproteobacteria; order Caulobacterales; family Caulobacteraceae; genus Acaudatibacter. The sequence goes on from JAYTXQ010000199.1 coordinate 17,376, forward strand.
GCCGGCACGCTGGTATTATAGTCCACCGCGACCTGGATGGCATTTCCGGCCACGCCGTCGAGCGCGGCAGTCAGGTCCAGGACGTTCACAGGGGTGGTATTGGCCAGAGCCTTGCCCGCCCGGGTGGCATTGGCACCGACGCGCACCACCCATGCCTCATTGCCGCCATTTAGAAAGAACTGCCGCACGGCGTAGGAAAGCTCAGACGCCTGATCGAGGCCGCCGAACTGCCTCTCATAATCCGAAAACGAAAAAATGTGTTCCGCGTTGCCGATGGGTCCGCGCTTGGCCGCACCGACGAAGGCACCTACCGAGGTACTGACACCAACAATGGTGTGCACGCCGCTGGCGATCTCTTCGAGGTAAACACCGGGATAGGAAACAGCAACGGGCATCAGCGCACTCCGTTAACACACACTGCAAGGCGTCGCGGCGCATGAATACTCAGGCGGTTACCGCGAAAGTTCCAATGTTTATGGAAGTTACCGGGCGCCCAATCAGCCAAGGGGGTCAAGTAAAATGTTCGTGATCAGCTAAGTCATTTTTTATGACATATTTAGTCACTCCAACCCATGACTTCGGCTTCGGAGATGGGTTTCTCGATCTTGGCGCATTCTCCCCGCGCCGCGTCCAATATGTGGACCATGCGGACAGGCGCGCCCTCCCCCGCTGCCAGGAACGCAGCATTCAGGGCGATATTGCGGATGTTTCCCCCTGTGACGCTGAGGCGGCTGAGCTTGTGCAGATCGAGTCCCTCAGTCGGCGCGGCCGACGGGAACACCCGCCGCCAGATCTCCGCCCTCTGGTCAGCGTCAGGGAAAGGAAACTGGACGACAAACCGGAGCCGCCGCAGGAAGGCCGTATCCAAGGCCCCCTTCATATTGGTCGTCAGTATGGCCAAGCCGTGATAGGCCTCCATTCTCTGCAACAGATAGCTGACCTCCAGGTTGGCGTAGCGGTCATGGCTGTCCTTGACCTCGCTGCGACGGCCAAACAGCGCGTCGGCTTCGTCAAACAACAGGATCGATCCGCCATCTTCGGCGGCGTCAAACAGACGGCCCAGATTTTTTTCCGTCTCACCAATGAATTTATTGACCACCTGACTGAGGTCGATCCGGTAAAGGTCCAGGTCCAGGGCATTGGCCAAAACCTCGGCCGCCATGGTCTTGCCCACCCCGCTGGGTCCCGCGAACAGGGCGCTGAGGCCCAGCCCTCTGGAGCCTTTGGCGGCGAATCCCCACTCATCATAGACTCTACCTCGATGGCGCAGATGCGCAGCCATCTGCGTGAGGGTCTGTGTTTCGCGCTCCGGTAGCACCAGGTCCCCCCAGGCGATGGCGGACTCCACCCGATCCGCTAGGCTGTCCAGACCAGGCCTGGCGCGCACTCGGCAGGCTCGCCACAAATCGCGCTGTACCTCGACCGGCGAGCTCTTCGCGTGCCGCGCCGCCTGCCACAGGGTCGCCGTCTCCTCAATTGCTGTTGGCGTCAGGCGAAATTGCTGGGCCAGACTGTTGATAAAATCATCTGGTGCCTCGCCCAGTGCGAGAGCCCACGCCGCCCTTTGTTCGCTGCGGGAAGCTGCAGGCACATCGAAGGTCGCCACCGACCGACGGGTCGCGCGGCGGCGTCGCGGAGCGCCAATGATCAGGAGCCCCTGGACGTCTTCCACCCACCGGCATACCGCTTGTTCGATGGCTGCCGCGTCCGGCCCGTCGTCATCATGACAATCAAGGAACAGCCCTCCGGTTCCTAGTTTGGCCTCTCGACACCACAGGCGTATGACCGCCTCCAGGTCGGCGGGGTGGTGCGGCAGGCTACGGGCGTAAGCGACATTCAGGTCCATCCCGAACGCCCCGCAGGCGGCGGCGGCGATGGCACGCTGGCCGACCACGTCACTGCCACAGAGCTGGATCGCGGGTAGGTTGCCCCCCGCCTTGGCCTGACGCCAAATACCCACCGCCAGGGACACGATGTCTTGAGCGCTTGCCGCCAGTTGGGATTCGGAAGCTGAAACCGGCTCAATTAGGCCCCGTAGCCGCGCATCCGGGCACTCTACGCCGGTGAGATAGTGCAAAATGCGTTCATCAATTCGCAATTGGCTCTGGGTCAGGCTCGCTTCGGCGTTCACCTCCACCAGACGCCAGGATCGCAACGGTGCGCCCGGCGAAAGGGCGCTCCAGTGACCGCCCTGCAGTGCCGCCAGAGCAAGGCCGAAACTGGGCCAGGGGCGGTTCAGGTCGGCGCTCGCCTCGGCGCACAGCCCAGCGACCTGACTGTCCAACTCCATCGCCGCGCTCAACAGCAGAATATCGTGCTCGAAGTGTGAAAGACCGAACGCGCCGCAAAGGATATCCAGGGCCGAAAGGCCCTCCGACGGCGACGCCACTTCGGCAGCAGGGCCTGATGCAGCTGGCCGTCCAAGATGGGTGAGAAGGCGCGACTTCACCCGGCTGACTTCGGCAACCAGCGCAGCCTGGTTCAGATCGTACCAGCTTGGAGAAGATTTCGCGTCCATCAGCCGTCCGCAATCCAGTGAGCGTTGCAATCAGACTTAAGCTAAAGATCGACGCCGGGTAAGCGCATGCGCATGACACCGCAGGTTCGCCAAACTTGATCAGTTGCCATTTTCACGCCTAGCGAATTCGAAAATAACCTGCCAGTGCACCTAACAGGCTGCAGCTTGGGAAACTGAACCAACTCCCTCGCCAACATAGGCGCTCATCCCCACGACCAGGTGATCGAACAGCAGTCGCATGCGGCGATTAGCTTTCAGATCCTCGTGCATGACGATCCAGGTCTCAAGCTCCCAGGAGAACTGATCGCGCAAGATGGGCACGAGGCCGGTGTCGCGGGCGGCGATGCCGCTCTGACAGGGGCAGATGCCAAAACCGGCGCGCAAGGCGGCCAGTTGGGCCAGTTCACTGTCGCTGCGCAGGGCGAAAAGATCGCGGGTAATCGGGATACCAAATTCTTGAGTAAACCGCGCGGGGACAGGCACCTGATCATAGCCGATCAAGCTATGATGCCGCAGATCTGCCAGGGTCTGAGGCTCTCCATGCGCTCGTAGATAGTTTCTGTGCGCATAAAATCCCAGGCTGATCGAACCGACCCGGCGGGCGAACAGGGCCCCTTGCGTTGGCTGGGCCATGCGTACGGCGATATCGACGCCCCGATGCAGCAAGTCTTCGTGCTGATTGGAGAGCACCAGCTCGAGTGAAACCTCTGGGTAGGCCTCGCGAAAGTCACGCAGGATCGGTGGCAGAACCTCCGCGCCAACCACATCACTGGCAGTGAGGCGAATCGCCCCGCGCACTGCCTCAGCTTCACCCGACGCCGTGCGTAGAAGGGCCTGCGCTGCCACCGCCATAGCCTGAGCGTGCTCCCGCAGCGCCAGAGCGGTTTCCGTCGGGCGCAGGCCCCCCGGCGAGCGGGTGAACAGCGCCGCGCCACCCAAGGCCTGCTCCAGGGCCTCAATGTGTCTCCCGATCGTCGGCTGGGCCACGCCCAGTTTGCGTGCCGCGCCCGATAGACTGCCCGCCTCGAGCACAGCCAGGAATGATCGATAAAGGTCCCAGTCGGGCGCTGCATTTGCCATGCGAAAATGTATATCAACTGCACAATGATGGTCAATTGTCGAATATCCCATATCGGGTCATCTTCCGCTCATCGCAAACGGAGAGACCTCATGACCCAACCCCGCACAGCCCTGATCATCGGTGCCGCCGGCTCCTTTGGAGCCCATGCCACCATTGCCCTGATCAAACGCGGCTGGCGCATCCGCGCCCTGGCCCGTGACCCGGTCGTCGCCCGCCGTAAGGCCGGCAAGCGCATGCCCATCGACTGGATCAAGGGCGACGCCATGAACGCCGCAGACGTCCTGGCTGCAGCGAAAGGGGTAGAGATGATCGTACATGCGGCCAACCCACCTGGCTACAAAAACTGGCGCGGTTTGGCCGTGCCGATGCTGAACGCCAGTATTGCCGCGGCCAAGACCATTGGCGCTCGCCTGGTTCTGCCCGGCAATGTCTATAACTACGGGCCAGACGCCGGACCCTTGATCGGCGAAAATGCGCCGCAATCGCCTGTCACTAGCAAGGGTAAAATCCGGGTTGAAATGGAAGAGTGCCTGCGCGAGGCAACCCGCCACGGTGCCAAGGTCCTGATTCTGCGGGCCGGCGATTTCTTTGGGCCTGCGGCCCCCAACAGTGCCTTCGGCTGGCTGACAACGCGGCGGGCCGGACGGGTCCGCAGCGTCTACACCCCGGGCCCTGCCAGCGTCGGCCACGCCTATGCCTATATGCCCGACCTTGGCGAGACCCTCGGCTGCCTGCTGGACCGGGAGGCCGACCTCGCAGACTTTGAGGTGTTCCACTTTGCCGGCCATTGGCTGGCACCCAGCGATCAACTGGCTCACGCTGTCAGGCGTGTGACCGGACGGTCTGACCTGCCCATCAGATCCTTTCCGTGGGCCATGGTCTGGGCGCTGAGCCCGGTGGTCGAATTGTTCCGCGAACTCTTGGAAATGCGCTACCTGTGGCGTCGCCCCATCGGCCTGGACAATACCAAGCTCATCGCCTTCCTCGGCAGCGAACCGCATACGCCCCTGGACACGGCTGTCCGCGCCACCCTAGCCGACATGGGATGTTTGGAGCGAGGGGATGTGGCTCAAGGCAAGGCCGAGGCCGTGCCCGCCTTCGCTTGACCTTGGGCGAGGGGGTCCACACCCGCACTCAATAAACTAGACGCACCCCCTCCCCGCCCCTTACATGCCGCCCATGACCGGCAAGACACTTTACGACAAGATCTGGGATGCCCACGTGGTCTCCACCGACGCTAATGGCGAGGCGATCCTCTATGTTGATCTGCACCTGATCCATGAGGTGACGACGCCTCAGGCCTTCGCTGGGTTGCGCGCAGCAAACCGGAGCGTTCGGCGACCGGACCGCACCCTGGCGGTGGCAGATCATAATGTGCCAACCGAAGGTCAGGCTTTGGGTGTCGGGGCGGTGGCTGATCTGGAAGCGCGACTGCAACTGCAGACCCTGGAGCGCAACGTCAATGAGCACGGGATCGAGTTCTTCCCCATGGGCGATGTACGCAACGGCATCGTGCATGTGGTCGGCCCTGAACAGGGGCGCACTCAGCCGGGGATGATCATTGTCTGCGGCGATTCCCATACCTCCACTCACGGCGCATTCGGTGCATTGGCCCAGGGGATCGGGACATCGGAGGTCGAGCACGTTCTGGCGACCCAGACCCTGCGCCAGATGAAGTCGAAAAACATGCGCGTCACCTTCACCGGCTCGCCCGCGCCTGGCGTCGGAGCCAAGGACTATGCCCTGGCCATGATCGGGAAGTTCGGCACCAGCGGGGGCACCGGCCACGTGATCGAATATGCCGGCGAGGCGATCAGGGCGCTTTCCATGGAAGCGCGAATGACCCTTTGCAACATGACGATAGAAGCGGGTGCGCGTGCCGGTCTGGTGGCCGCAGACGAGGCGACCTTTGACTATCTGCGCGGCCGGCCGGCAACGCCTAAGGCTGGAGGATGGGAAATCGCGCTGGCGCACTGGAGCACTCAGTTTTCCGATGCCGATGCCCATTTTGACGCTGAGATTGAGATTGATGTCGCCTGTCTGGCACCCACTCTCACCTGGGGCACCAGCCCGGAAGATGTGGTGGCGATCAGTGGGCACGTCCCCGATCCTGCCGACTTTGACGATATTCGCGGAGCACAGATCCAGCGGGCCCTGGACTATATGGGCCTGACCGCCGGCCAGGCGATTGCCGAAGCCAGGATTGACCGGGTGTTCATTGGCTCATGTACCAATAGCCGCATCGAGGACCTGCGCGCCGCCGCCGCGATCCTGGACGGTCGCCACGTGGCCGACCACGTCCGCGCCATGGTGGTGCCAGGCTCCGGCCTGGTCCGCGATCAGGCCGAGTCCGAGGGCCTGGACGAAGTGTTCCGCGCCGCCGGCTTTGACTGGCGCGAACCTGGCTGTTCGATGTGCCTGGCCATGAACCCTGACCGCCTGGCCCCAGGCGAGCGCTGCGCCGCTACCTCCAACCGCAATTTTGAAGGCCGCCAGGGTCGCGGCGGCCGCACCCATCTGATGAGCCC
>JAYTXQ010000200.1:0-7387 GCA_043742825.1 Caulobacteraceae bacterium
GCCGTCCCAACTGGCATAGACCAAGGTGCGTTCCGGTCGCCAGCCAGCCTTGACCAATGCCCCGATGGACTTGGCTTCCTCCATCAGAGCCGTCTGACCAGAGAGCGGATCCTGAGCGCCATAAACCCAACCGTCACGATGATTGCCACGGATGATCCATTGGTCGGGCTGGCTTTTGCCTTTGATCATGCCGATCACGTCGTAGATCGGCTTTTGAGTCCAGTCAGATTTGACCATCAGGTGAACCTGAGCACCTGCGCCGCCGACATGATAGGTCAACGGCAAGCCGCCGCGCCAACGGCGCGGTGCCACCGGTCCACCCAAAGCTGCGAGAAAGTGTTGCGCATCACCCCAGGAGATCGGCACGGCAGGAATACGGGCGATTGTCGTCGCAGCGGCCAGAGAAATGCGCGGCGCGCCAGCGACCGACCCGATGCCAGGGGTCAAGGGGTCGCCAGGGGCAACAGGCTCATCCATGACCGAGCCGCGCTGTAGACTGCGCTCCGACCGCGCCCCGCCATTGGTATAGGCATCAGCTTGCACGAAACCATCATCGGCGGGGTCGGAATAGATGATGCACCCGACAGCCCCGTGCTCAGCAGCAAACTTGACCTTCAGGCCGCGCCAGATCTGACCATAGCGGGTGATGACAATCTTGCCCCTGACGTCGATACCCAGCAGTTGCAGGGCCTGATAGTCCGCCGCCGTCCCGTAGTTTACATAGACCAGGGATGCCGTGACATCGCCATCCGCGCCATAGACGAGATAGCCGGGCAACGCGCCTTGGGTATGGTGGCTTGTCTCGTCACCAGGCACCGGCGGCTCACTCAGGTCGGCGCTGTAGGGCGATATGCCCAGCAATTGCAAAGACTGGGTCAGCGGTGTCGGATAAAGCACGTCGAAGGTCTCGATGTGAGCGTCCCACCCCCAGGCCTTGAATTGCGCCAAGGTAAACTCGGCATTGTCTTTGTTGTGGGGCGATCCGACCTGATTTGGCTGCGAGGCCATGCGTTTAAGGCGTTCACCGATGGCGGTGGGCGAGAGTTGCGCATCGAACTTGGCTTCTAGCGCCCGTTCTGCGTCCGCGTTGGCGGCCGAGAACCCAAGTATCGGCCGACCGGCTGAGGCAGCCCCTGCGATCAACAGACCGACTGTTAAAAGGCCCAGGGCTAGGCTACGATTTGGCCAAATCTTCAGAGTCATTGCCGATCCTTGCCTGGTCATGTCTTGTCGCGGCTTAATAGGGTCGGTCGCCAACGATGGTCACACGCTCCATCCGCCGCACCGCCGGCCAATAATCGGAGACGGCATAGTGTTGACTGGCGCGGTTGTCCCAAAAGGCAATGGATCCCTTCGCCCAGCGGAAACGGCATTGGTATTCAGGGATCGAGGCTTGAGCATAGAGATACCTAAGCAGCGTTGCGGGAGCCTCTGGCTCCATGCCGATAATATGTTTGGTAAAAGCGGCATTGACATAGAGTGATCTGCGGCCAGTCTCCGGGTGGGTGCGGACCACCGGGTGCTCAGCCATAGGATAGGCTATGTTGAAGACCTCGATTTCGGCCGCGCTTTTGCCCGCCTTGGCCATTCCCTGGCGAAAGTGGGCGAAATCGTGCACGGCCATTGCGCCGTCGATCTGTGCCTTCACCGCGTCAGTGAGGCCATCATAGGCAGCCCCCATATCCGCAAACAAGGTATCGCCGCCAACCTGCGGCACCTCAATGGCGCGTAGGATCGACCCAAGTGAGGGAATCTGTCGCCATGTCACATCACTGTGCCAGGTGTTTTCCCGGCCGCGGCTCTCGCGGTTATGAGTGATCGCCAGCACTTCGGGGTAACCCGGTTTGGCCGGTGCAAAGGGGTGAACTTCCAGCTCGCCGAATTGGCGGGCAAAAGCCAGATGCTGCTCGGTAGTAATGTCCTGGTCGCGGAAGAAGAGCACTTTCCACGCCAGCAATGCCTGGCGCAGGCTGCTAAGGCTAGTCGGGCTGATGGGATCGTTAAGATCGATGCCGCCTACCTCCGCGCCCATTGTCGGGGTCAAGGGGGTTACGGTCAGGCCATCGGCTTGAAACGTGCTCACAAGCTGGTTCATTCTCATTACCCCCGCCGCATCAGCGCAATTGCCTGTCAAACAGAGCCAACAGGCGTTCCCAGTGTCTTTCTGCCGCTGGCTTGTCATAGACGGGGCGCTGCGGGAAGGCGAAACCGTGGTGCGTGTTGGCATAGACCTCTACCTCGGCATTGGCACCATTGCCGGCCAGATGCTCGGTCAGGGCCGTGATCGTTTCCGGTGGAGCCCAGCTGTCAGTCTCCGCACAGGCGAAATAGAGTTCTGCCTTTGCCTTGGCGCTGACCAGATGGGGGCTGTCGGCATTGTCTGTCACCAGGCGCACGCCGTAGACTGAGGCGGCAGCAGCAAAGCGCTCCGGAAAATGGGCAGCAGCGCTGATCGCATATTGGCCGCTCATGCAATAACCCACAGCGCCCATGTGTCCCGTACTGGCAGCCGGATCGGTGGCCATAAGGTCGATCAAGGCCTGGGTGTCCTGCATGATCATCGAGATCGACAGCGACTCCATCAGATCAAACATCCGCTTGCGTGATGGATCGGCCGGATCAGAGCTGAGCGGGCCTAACTCCATGGCCCCCGAGCGATAATAGAGATTGGGCAACATGACGTAGTAACCCGCCGTTCCCAGACGCCTTGCCATATCGCGTAATTCCTCTCGGATACCGGGCGCATCCATATAAAATATGATGGTCGGATGCGGCCCACCGCGTTCAGGATGGCAGATAAACGTGGTCATCTGTCCGGCGCGTGTTTCGATGTCGATCTGGCGTTCAAACATATTTGAGTCTCCTGGGAATGGGGGGCCGCTTCAGTGTGGATTTTGGGCTGTGACAATCCAACTGGCAGAAGCCAGCAGAACACCATCGGCTGTCAGATGTGGTGCGACGGCCTCGCGGACGCGCTCGCGGATTTTGGGAGCCAGGTGCGGGTTTTCCCGCATGGCCACGCCAAGAGGACCGATAGTCAGGGCCAGGCTTGCGGTTTCATCCAGGTCACCGCCGCCGATGGCTTGATCGTGTGGCGTCAGGGTGATCGCATCAAACCCTGCGCTGTTCAGTAGCTGTCGCAGGCGGTCGGGATCGGCGAAGGCGAACGGGCCGGGGGCGTGAGGATCTGCCGGTGGTGCCGTCGCGGGCAAAAGCGGTGCTGCCGCCGCCATCGGCAGGGTCATAAACAGATTCAACGATACGTCTCGCCAGCAGACAAAACCCAAACGCCCGCCGGGCCTAAGCGCGCGGCGCAGATTTGCGAACGCAGCCGCCGGATCGGCAAAGAACATGACGCCAAAACGGGAAAAAATCACGTCGAACCGGCCCGCACCAAATTCGTACACCTGAGCGTCGGCCTCAACGAACTGAACCTGATTAACGGCGGCTGCCTGCGCACGTGACCGCGCCAGGGCCAGCATGGGCGCGGAGATGTCGGCGCCCAAGACGATGCCGTCGTCGCCAACCTGATCGGCGATGCCCAGGCTGGTCTGACCACACCCACAGCCAACGTCTAGTACCTGTTCGCCCGGCATGATCGCCAAGGCGCGCATGACCTCACGGCCCAGAGGCAGGAGTTGGCGGTCAAGCTGGGCATTTTTCGCAACCCAGGTCTCTCCCGCTCGGGCATTCCAGTAGGCAACCTGATCACTGTTTACACCCTGATCCATTTTTAATTCCTACGGTCGTTAAACTGGCGCCATGTTACTCTCTTGCGAGCCATGTCGTCAGACGGCACTTCTTGGGCCATTCAGTTTCGGTTCACGCCCCGCGTGCGAAACCCACGTCCTCGGCTAATCACTTAGCCCCCTCCATATTATGTCAACAAGGATCGGCAAAATGAAATTCTCCGTCGCGGCGGTGGTCAGTGCACTAGGTGCCGCATTGGTACTTTCGTGCCTCATCGCCGGCCCCGTCTCGGCCGCTCAAAACGACCCGGCGGCCGCGCGTATCGAAACTTTTGACGCCGCTTTGATCGACACACTGAAGTCCGGGCCAACTTTGGGGGTTAAGGGGCGCTATCACAAGCTGGCCCCGGTCATCGAGCAGATGTTCGATCTACCAGCCATGACCCGCTTTGCCGTTGGCCCAGCCTGGGCGACGATGTCCGAGCCGGACCACGAAGCTTTGCTGGTGTCGTTCACCCGTCTGTCGATCGCCAAATATGCGCATAACTTTGATCGTTTTGACGGCGAACGTTTTACCATCGATGGCAATGTGCAGACCCGCGGCGGTGTCGATAAGATCGTGCAGTCGCGCCTGATTCCGGGTCACGGTGTTCCGGTCGATCTGATCTATCGCCTGCGCCAGTCGGGCGGCACGTGGAAGATCATTGACATCTATTATGACCGCATCAGCCAACTGACGACCCAGCGTTCGGATTTCACCCAATCCCTGGCGAGTGGTGGCGCCAAGGGTTTAAAGACGCACCTTGACGCATTGTCTGACAAGTTGATGCGCTGAGGCACGATCACGGTTTGCCGCGATCCAGTGGTGGCGGGCCCATCAGGGCTGGCTGGAACAGCAGGGCTGAAACCAGGGTCCACAGCAGCGAGATCATCAGAAGTTTGCCCATGCTGGCGGTGCCTGGGTGGCTTGAAGCCCACAAGCTGCCAAAGCCCGTCGCTGTGGCCAAAGCGCTGAAAAAGATCGCCTTGGTCAGGCTTGATTGCAGAAGGTGCGATCCCCCCGCCCGCCAGGCCATGACGAAATAGATGTGAAAGGCCACGCCGATACCGAACAACAGGGGCAGAGCGATGATATTAGCGAAATTCAACGACATCCCGAGAGCCACGCAGCTACCGAGGGTCAACAGGCCGGTCAGGACAATCGGGGCCATGGTGATCGCCACATCGCGTGTCCGACGCAGGAAGGCCAGGAGCAACAGGGTGATGGCGACAAAGGAAAGAACGCCGGCCTGGAGAAAGGCGTCGGCAACTGCCTTGCCACCCGCCTGGGTATCAAAGGGACCTCCCGTCACTTGAGGAGAGATGCTGACGACGGCTTTGATGAACGCGTCCATCACCTGATTGTCGTCGGAATTGCCCCGCGGAACGATAGAAACGCGGGCCTTGCCGTCGGCGCTCAGCCAGTTCTGTTTCAATTCCTGCGGCAGACTTTCCAAGGTGACGGGCGCAGCGTTCAGGGCCTTGCGCGTCTGCTCAAGAACCGTTTCCAGGCCAGGCATAATCACATTGGCGACCTGGGATCTGGTATTCGCTGAGGTGCCAGCAAGCCATTCCAGATCGTCGGCCAGTCTGAGCGCTTGGGCTGCGGTGCCCGGGGCGGAGACTGTCGCCGCGCCTCGCAGGTCAATTGCGGTATGTCGCAAACTGGCCACGGTCTGCGCATCGGTCGGGGGCGGGGCCAAACCGATCGGGTTGAGCGTCAGGTCCAGCAACAGGGCCGCGTCGCTAATCGCCGAGAGCTTCGGCGTTTGGTCATCAGGAATAAAGCTTGCGAGCGTGCGGACTTCGTTCACCTGAGGCAAGCGGGCGAGCCGTTGGGCCACGGCTCGGGCCTGCGATAAGTTCGGCGCTACTACTTCCAGGGTGTCCGGCGATGCGTCCGGGTCGCGCATCAAGTCACGTAAGGTGGCGACAGACTCGACTTTTGCGCTCTTTAGATGCAACGGGTTAAAGTCAAATCGCAGCCAGGGCAGCAGGGCGGTGCAGATCGCTGCGGCGACCAAGGCGGTGCCAATGACCGCTCGTCGGTGCCCCAGAACTACACGGTCCAGACGTTCTAAGGATAACTGTTTCTCCACACTCAGTGCTGGGCGCGGCTTCAGAAGCACAATCATCGCCGGCAAAAGCGTGAGGTTGAGGCCCAGGGCCAGGAACATCCCCAGTCCGGCAATGACGCCCAGCTGTGAAACCCCGACATAGGCGGTTGGCCCAAAGGCGAGGAACCCCAAAGCGATTGCGGTTGCAGCCAGACCCAGAGATCGGCCCATACCGCGACCTGCGGCTACTAGGGCCTGGCTTATGTCGAGGTCCCCGCTCTGTTCGGCGCGGAAGCGGACGCTAAACTGAATGCCAAAATCGATGCCGAGGCCAACAAAGAGGGGAATGAAGGCGACTGAAATAACGTTGAAACGATGAAAAATCAGTAGCCCGCATGCCGTGGCGCAGACCAGACCGACAAGGGTCGTGACCAGGATGGCCAAAATCAGCCGGACTGATCGTACGGCAAACCACAACATGGCGATGATGGCCGCCAGCGCGAGCGTCGCGATCAGGCCGGCGCGTTCCCCGAGCGTCGCAAACTCCTCGTCCTGGAGAGGGATTGCGCCAGTCAGACGCATGCGGACGCCATGGTCGGCATCGAATCCGGCTTTGGTCGCCGCGTCGCGGATGAAGGCACTCGGGGCCGCGCCTGATTGCAGCGAGGTGAAGTCCTGTATCGGGCTGGCGAGCACAATGTGCCGTAGCTCGCGGGCCGGTGCGGGCTTGCCCGAAATCAAGTTACGCCAGGAAAAATATGCTTTTCGACCAGCGCGAAGGCTATCGATAGTATCAGCCAAAGCGGTGATCGGACGGTTCAAATCTGCCAGCTTCGCCTGTTGGCTGCTCACGCCCAGGGTTGCAGTAGATAAGGACTCGCTAAGTCCCCGCAAGCTGGGATCAGCCGCCAGAGGCCCCAGAAAGGGTTGAGCCTGTATCAATTGTGCCAGTTGCTTGCGAACCTCGCCTTGGGTTTGAAAGAGCAGGCCATTCTGTTGAAAGAATGCCGAACTGTCGGGCCTTGAAACGAATTTGAATAAATCCGGTCGACCCTGCAGTTTGTCGGCGAGGCTCTGGGCCGCTGCCTCAGTCAGCTCTGGCGTCCGCCCGTCGATGACCGCGACGATCTGATCGCCCTGAGGCTGGAACATGCGGTTAAATGCTGTTTCCCTTTGCCGCCAGGGCAGGCTTTTCGCAATCAGGCTGTCGGTATCGCTGCTCAAAGAGAAATGGGTTGCCACGAACATTGTCGCGGCGACGACGAGGGCCAGACAGGCAGCAATAATCGCACCGGGCCAGTGTGTGCAAAGGGTGACCAGAGCGGTTGGCCCCAGCTTGCGGAGGCCCGATGATCGCGCTGGTGTTTCGGTTTTGTCGGTGATCTGCAAGCTTTTCGTTGAACCTCTTGCCATGCCCGGCTTATTTGGGGCTCGTAGCGGGGAGCCTTTCGTGCGCCGGTCGGTCATTACAGTTGTTTTCGTCCTAACGGTTTTTTCCAGTTTCGCCACTCAAGCGGCGACGCCAGGGGATCCGTGGGAACGATTTAATCGCAAGGGATACGCGGTCAATCATATCATCGACAGCCTGCTGATCCGCCCACT
>JAYTXQ010000201.1:0-5298 GCA_043742825.1 Caulobacteraceae bacterium
CCTGATTGAGCGCATTGGCCGTAGAGCTGCGGTCGATGGTGGCGAAGCCGCCAAAGCGATAGTCGTCGTTGTCTCGCGTCTGGTTGGTGATCTGACTAGCGGCGTTATAGCTGGACCCCTTGTTCACATTGCCCGCACCGCCCTCGAACTGTTGGCCGATCACACTTAAGCGGCCGAGGGCGTGGGGCGTGTAGTTGGTCTGGCTTGAACCCCGCAATGTCGAGACGCGGCGACCCAGGTCATCATAGGTGACGCCGTTCACCCCAGACCGTAATTGCCTGCCGTCACTGCGTCGGTGCCGGTCGGAGCGAAGCGAGTCATGGTGTCTTTTTGGCTAGCTGACATGCGCAGCGAGGCCGTTTCCTTAGGTTTGGCTAATAATGGCTCCGACCGCTTTCGTAAATTTGAACTTATTGACCAGATGAGTGTTTACTGTTTTGCTCCGCGATTTTTCGCGGTTTTTTGGCTCAAAATTAAAATAGAGGAGAGCAAAGTGTTTGTTAGAAATCTGCTGTTTGCCGCTGTCGCAAGCGTCGGTGCAACAGCTCTGTCGGTGCCTGCGAATGCGACGACCTATGATGCCGTAAATGACTTTTCGACGTCGAGTTCCACGGGTGTGTTCAGTTATGGGACGGGTGTGACTGGATCGACGTTTGTTGCGTACACGAACTATAGTTCACCGTGTCAAGCCTCAGTTACCGGTCTCGGCTGCTGGCAAACGACGACGCCTGAATCGTTGGTGCCTTTGGTCGGGAAGAATTTGACCGGCGCGACGCTCAACTTTGGGACCGTGGTTCTGCCGACCAACGTGCTGATCGTGCATCCCGGGCGGAGCACCGATTCGATCGTGCGATTTACCGTTCCAACCACGGGCCACTACAACATTAGTGGCTTTTACGAACTGCTCGACACGAGCCCAACCGGCGTCAACGTCATCATCGCGTTCAACAACTCTGTGTTGTTCGATATGCCGTTGACGGGGCCCGCGGCCATGCATCCTGGCACACCAGGGGGTTCGATCCCTTTCGGCGGCTACAACTTTCTGCTGCATGCCGGTGACGTCATCGACTACGGCGTCAACAATGCCGGAAACTTCTTCAACGATTCGACTGGGCTTGGCCTCACCTTTACGTCCGTCCCTGAGCCCGCCACCTGGACGATCATGTTGTTGGGTTTCGGCAGCGTCGGCGCTGCCATTCGCCGTCGGTCGAGGGCGACCGTCACCGCCTGATCCAGCTCCAAACGCGGATCCATCTCGAAGGGCCGTCCGTAGGGGCGGCCTTTTTTGTTCGGATCAGGGTGACGCCGCCTGGGCCTGGGTGACGCCCGGCGGTTATGGCGGCGGCGGCGGGGGCTTTTCAACCGCCGACCGGCGGGCTATTTTCTCCGCACCGGGTCGATGCGGGCACCCGAACTTAGGCGGTTCACTGTCCAAGACCCGCTCTTCATCGCTGCCTTGCAGCGGCAGGGGAGCGTGCGGTATAGGCAAGAGACCCGAGACCATCAAGACAGGTCCAGGGGGCGTGCGAGGGTTTTACGGTCGCGTCGCCCTGCTCTGGCGTGGAGACCCTGCCGCGTCGGCACCTGATCCACAAGCTACGCGAATGCGTTCGATCTTCACCTCGCTCGACGAACTTGGCGTCTTAGCCGAGCCCGTGCTCTACGCCGACGACCGCGTCGATACCGTGCGCGACAGACTGCTTCGTTTCGATGGTGTCCTGGTCTGGGTCGACCCAATCAGCGACGGCCAGGATCGCTCGCGTCTCGATCCCATGCTGCGTGACCTCGCCGCTACCGGCCTATGGGTCAGCGCCCATCCTGACGTCATCCGGAAGATGGGTGTCAAGGAAGTACTTTACCGGACGCGCAAACTGGGCTGGGGTGCCGATACCCATCTCTACGAGACCGTCGAGGCGCTGAGAGGCCAGTTCCCTGGTCGCCTGGCTGGCACCGGAATTCGGGTCTTGAAACAGAATCGCGGCAACGGCGGAATTGGCGTCTGGAAGGTCGAGATAGCTGGACCCGTCGGCGCGCCGGGTGAGACGCGTGTGAACGTGCTGAGCGCGCGCAGCGACCACGCCGAGAAGGCTATCCCGCTTACCGCATTCATGGACAGGTGCGAGGCGTATTTCTTGGGCGGCGGGCGGGTGATCGACCAGGCATTCCAGGCCCGCGTAGGTGACGGCATGGTCCGCTGCTACATGTCCCAGAGCGAGGTCGTCGGCTTCTCGGAGCAGTTCCCGCGGAGTTTGGCTCTCGGAGGTGACGACCCGACAGTCGCGACCTTTGGCATGGCTTCTGGGAAGATCATGCATGACGAACGCGCGTCACGGTTCCAAGGGCTGAGGCAGTCGATGCAGACCAATTGGGTTCCCGGCCTGCAGCGTCTTCTCGGCATCGACAGCCTATCCCTGCCGGTGCTTTGGGACGCCGATTTCCTCTATGGACCGAAGACGGCCACAGGCGAGAACACATTTGTGCTCTGCGAGATCAATGTCAGCTGCGTCGCCCCCTTCCCAGAGGCGGCGGCAGGCAAGATCGCCCATGCAGCGGCGGCCCGCACACGAGCCGCTATGGCCGTTCGAGCGGCACAGAGCCCATTATGAGTGAAATTCGCATTGACCGCCGCAGCCCGCTGGCCGCCGCACTGTTCATCGCCAGCCCCGCCAATGCCGCTGACGGCATTTGTTCACATCGAGAAATGTGCATGGTGTTCCCGTACATGTAGGGCTTAGATTGACAGCATTCAGAGGGCTTTGATACCGTTGTCAGACCCTAATCCGAGCGAGAGGTAATATTAGTACGGTCCTCTTGCGCTATAAGTAACCGTGGGAGATTGGTGTTGAATATAGACCAGGTTGCCGACAGGTTTGCCGCGCAGGTCACGGGGGCCGATATTTCAGGTGAATTCGCCGTGCAGCTGGCGCGCGATGTGGTGCTGGCGCTGGCACAACACCCGGTGTTGTGCTTTGCGGATCAGCCACTCACTGACGATCAACAAACGGCTTTTGTTCATCAAATGGGGGCCCCATTCGAAGTTACTTACAGTGAGGTATCCCGTCGGGAGGGTCACAATCCAAATGCCATCGATGTGGCTAACGTGGAGGCTGACGGTTCGCCAATCGCGGCAGGTTCTGCGCGCGCCAAATTTTATGATGCCAATTTATTGTGGCACGCAGATGCGAGCTATGCCGCATGTCCGGTGCATTACTCGGGGCTGAGTGCACGCATTCTGCCAAGCGATCCTCCAGACACCCAGTTTGCCGACATGCGCGCCGCGTGGGACGCCCTGCCAGACGCCATGCAGCGCAAATGCGAGGGAATGATTGTTGAGCACAGCATTTTCCACTCTCGCCGTAAGACGGGTATGACGGAGGAGGAGTTCACGCCTGAGTTTCGCGCCAATTTTGGCTCGTCCTACCACCACCTTGTTCGCACAAATCCAATCTCCGGTCGGAAATCACTTTATCTCGCTTCGCACGTCGGCGCGATTGTCGGCTGGGACACGCAGGAAGCGCTAGAATTCATCGAAGACCTGATGGCGTTCGTGACACAGCCGCAGTTCGTTTATGCCCACAAGTGGCGACCGAACGACTTCATTATTTGGGACAACAGCTCGGTGATGCATCGTGGGACGCCTTACAGCAGTCCAGAGCCGCGAATGTTGCGCTGGACAGGCGCATGCGAGCGCGAGCCCATTGCCGTCGTCTTCGGATAGGCTTGAGCACAATAAGTTTTGGCCCATCGACCGGACTGCGCTCTATTCGTTAAGCGTTGATCTTGCTATATCGTCGGCGAGTAATGGGATCGGCGGTGGAATAAAATGCACTGTCAGCACACTCTTTCCAGGCAAAACTCGCCGGCCGCCACCCTATCGCTCGAAGTGCTCGAGATGCGGTTGCGCTGGCTGTCTTCGTGGATAATTCATAGCGCCAACCACCTGCGCGAAAGCCGCGACGGGCTCAAAGTCGGGGGTCACCAAGCCTCCTGCGCCTCGATGACCGCCATTATGGCGGCCTTGTATTTTCATGCCCTCCGGCCGCAGGACAAGGTTGCCGTCAAGCCCCACGCTGCACCGGTGTTGCATGCGATCCATTACCTGCTGGGCGAACAGAGCCTTGAGCAATTGCGCGCTTTCCGCAGTTTCGGCGGCGCTCAAAGCTATCCGTCGCGCACCAAGGACAGAATTCCAGTCGATTTCTCGACGGGGTCGGTGGGCCTGGGCGTGGCAATTACCGGCTTTGCCAGCCTGGTGCAGGACTATCTGATCGCCCATGGCCAAATGGATCCCGCTGATGCCGGGCGAATGATCGCGCTGATGGGCGACGCCGAACTGGATGAAGGCAATATATATGAGGCCCTGATCGAGGGTTATAAGCACGATATCCGCAACTGCTGGTGGATCGTTGATTATAATCGGCAATCGCTGGACGCCACCACGGCTGACCGCATGTTCAACCGTTTCGATGATATCTTTGCTACCTGTGGTTGGCGGGTGCGCACTCTGAAACACGGCAAGCTACAAATGGCCGCTTTCGCCAGGCCCGGCGGCCAGGCGATCGCCGACTGGATCGACCGTTGCCCAAATGCTGAATTCGCGGCACTAACCTACCAGGGCGGGTCGGCCTGGCGCGCCCGGTTGACCGCAGACATCGGCCAGTCGGCCAAGGTGGCCAAGCTGCTGGCTGGATATGACGACGCTGAGCTGGCGGCGCTGATGACGAACCTCGGCGGCCACTGCCTGGAGACCCTGGTTGAAGCCTTTGACGAAGCTGACGACGAAACGCCGACCCTGTTCATCGCCTATACGGTGAAAGGCTATGGGCTGCCGCTGGCCGGACATAAGGATAACCACGCCGGGCTGATGAACCCTGGCCAGATTGATGCCCTGCGCGCGTCTCTGGGGATCGCGCCCGGGGATGAGTGGGCCCCTTACGGCGGTCTGGGAGATAATGCGCAGGCCGACCTTCGCGCCTTTGTGGAAGCATCGCCCTGGGTTAGCGGTCGTCGCGAAAGGCTGGCGAAGTCGCCCGCGGCGTTGGTTCCGATCCCATCACACCTGCCCACACCGGATGGAGACGAGCTGGCGACGCAGACAGCTTTCGGCCGCATCCTGCTCGATCTGGCCAAGTCAGGCGAACCGCTGGCTGATCATATTGTCACCACCTCGCCGGATGTGACGGTCTCGACGAACCTCGGCGCGTGGGTCAATCAGCGCGGCCTGTTCCGCCGACAAGAGCTGAAGGACGTTTTCCGCTCGGCCAAAATTCCCTCTGCCCAGCGCTGGAGTGGTCACCA
>JAYTXQ010000202.1:0-5313 GCA_043742825.1 Caulobacteraceae bacterium
GTATCAACGACGTCACCGTCGGTGGTGGTGCGCCGGAGCCGGCAACCTGGGCTCTGATGCTCGTGGGCTTCGGCATGGCCGGCTATGGCCTGCGCCGCCGAGCGGTCATCCAAGCCTGACCCAATTGAGGACTAGAGACTATGCGGGCCGTCCTGAAGGGGCGGCCCGTTTTCTATTGCCTCCCCAGTAGCCGCGCAGTTGGTGTTGTAGGCGCGGGATATCGAGCAAAATAGGACTTTTTTATCCGTCGCGATTGACGGCGTGCAATGCCGCCAAGGACGCGACCGCGCTCCAAGGTTTATCTGCGTCGTCGCCCTCATTGTGCCAATCTGGTTGGGCCGTACACCTAAGCGCGCATCGACAGCCAGGCATGAGCCAGGGCCAGGAACCCGGCGATGGGGATGGTTTCGGCGCGCAGGTTTGGATCGATCTCGGCGCGGGCGCAGAGGGCCTCGCCGCCGATACCGCGCAGAGCCGAACGGAGCATTTTTCGGCGTTGACCGAACGCGGCGGCGGTGACGGTCTGGACCGCATCGATCAGGGCCTGGGGTGGGCGCTCCGGATGCGGGATCAGGCGCACGACGGCTGAGGCGACCTTGGGCGGCGGCGTGAAGGCGCGGGCCGGCAGATCCATCACGGTTTGCACCTGGGCCAGAAACTGGGCGATCACCGCCAGGCGGCCATAATCATCGCTGCCGGGCGGCGCAACGATGCGTGCGGCGACTTCCTTTTGGAACATCAGGGTCATGCGACTGGGCTTGAAGGTCCCGGTGAGCCAGCGGATCAGCAGGGGTGTGCCGATATTATACGGCAGGTTGGCGACCACCATCGCCCCTTTGCCGGCAAGAGCGATCTCGTCGATACGCAGAGCGTCCGCGTGGACAATGGTGAGTTGCCCTGGGACTTGCGCACCGATGTCAGCGAGCAGCGGTAAGAACCTCTCATCACGCTCCACGGCAACGACCCGGGCACCGTTTTCCAGTAAGGCGCGGGTCAGGCCTCCTGGCCCTGGACCGATTTCCAGCACCGTTTGCCCAGGTTCTGGGTCGGCCAAGCGGGCGATCTTGCGGCAGATATTCAGATCGAGCAAGAAATGCTGACCCAGACGTTTGTCGGCCAGAAGGCCGGCGGCGGCTAGACTTTCGCGTAGGGGTGGCAGATCGGCGAGGCTCATGCCTGGCTCATGTCATAGCGCGGTGAGCTGCGATCTCGGCTGCCAGTTTGATGGCGGCGATCAGACTGTCGGCCCTGGCAATGCCCTTGCCGGCTATGTCAAACCCAACACCGTGATCTGGCGAGGTGCGCACAATCGGCAGGCCAAGGGTGATGTTCACGCCGCCCCAAAAGTCGAGCATCTTCAACGGAATCAGGGCCTGGTCATGATACATGCAGACGACGGCATCGAAACGGCGGCGCGCCTCTTCGTGGAATAGGCTGTCGGAAGGGTGGGGGCCACTTGCATCAATCCCCAGGGCGCGTAACGCAGCGACAGCCGGGGCGATGATCTCGATCTCTTCGCGGCCCAGAGCCCCTGATTCACCAGCATGGGGATTGAGCCCGGTCACGGCGATGCGAGGGGCCGTGATGCCAAAATCTCGCACCAGGGCCTCAGTGGTCACGCGCCCGACGCTCACAATCCGATCCAAGGTCACCAGCGCCGCCACCTTGGCCAGGGGCTCGTGGATGGTAACGAGAGCCACACGCAGATTTCCAGCGGCCAGCATCATCACCGGCCCTTTGGCTGTCGCATCGCCAGGGGCGGGGGCCAGTTCGCCGAGGAATTCGGTATGGCCAGCGAACTTGAAACCGGCCTCATATAACGACGCCTTCGCAATCGGGTTGGTCACCATGGCGCACGCTTCACCCGCCAGGGTCAGCCGCGCGGCGGTCTCGATCCAGTCGATTACGCTAGCGGCATTGGCGCAATCAGGGTGACCGTGCCGTGGGATTACGGCGAGCGGGCGGTGCAGAACCGGCAACTGGTTGCAAAACAGTCTGTCCGCCTGTGACAGGGCGCTGAGGGCCGCGACGCCTACGGTCGCATCTTCACAGCTCAGACAATCACTGTCCCCGACCACGGCGAACACCGGGCCAGTGTGACGCAAGGCCCTCCAGGCCTTAACCGCGATCTCCGGGCCAATGCCTGCCGGATCGCCCAGGCTGAGCAGGAGGGGTCGGCGGGTCGTCACCGGGTTTCGATGGTCGCCGTATTCCTCAGGTCACGCAATGATCGCTTAGCGATCATTGCCAATTCCTGACCAAAGAGGCGTGACTCGATCTGCTCGCGACTAAGGTCTTCGCCACCGCCAGCCCGGCGGCGACAAACGGCCACAAGGTGCAGACCGGCGTCGGTGCGCAGAGGTTGCGAAATCTCTCCTACCGCCAAGGTTTCAGCCGGGATTTTGAACGCGGGTGCAAGGTCTTTGGTATCGGCTTCGCCCAGGTCGCCGTAGACGACGCCTTCAACCTTTGCGGCTTGATCGCCCAGGGTGTCACAGCCCTTAAGCTTGGCGCGCAAATCGACCAGTTTGGCTGTCGCAGCGTTAACCTTATCCGCAGTCGCATCCTTGGGCAGGGCAATGGCGATCTGTTTCAGGTTGACGATGCTGGCAGAGCCGCCCGCGCGCTTGTCACGCAGATAGATGATATAAACCCCATCCTTGACGACGATGGGTGCTGAAAGCTGGCTGGGTCGCATGTTCGCCAAGGCCGCGTCGACTTCCGGCGGCATTTCACCGGTCGAAATCCAGCCCACATCCCCATCAGCGGCGGCGGAGGGCGAGTTGGAAAATTGCCGTGCGACGGCGGGGAAAGGCGCCCCCTTTTGCAGCTGTCCGGCCAGCTGTTCGGCCCCCTGCTGGGCCTGGGCCATGCCGCCAGCGCGGGTCGCGTCGAGAAATATCTCGGCAATCTGATACCGGGGCTTGCCGGATTCGGCTTCAATGCGTTTTTGATAGGCTTTGATCTGGTCTTCACCGACCACCAACCTTTGGCCGTAGCGGCCGCGGATCCATCCGCGCCAGCTTATCTCGGCCCTTAGCTGATCGCGAAGCGTTTGTGGGCTTACGCCTTGGGCCACCAGTTGGTTGACCAGCTGGCTGGCGCTGCTGTTGTTCGAGCGGGCAATATCGGCCAGCTCGTCATCTATCTCGGCTTCTGAAGCGACGAGGTCGAATTTCTGAGTCTTCTCTTCGGCTCTCAGAGTCTGCATTTCCAGGTGTTCGTCCACCAGAGAGCGGGTCGCCTGTTGCTGAATTTCTGGCAGGTTCTGGTCATTGGGTTGGATGCCCGAGGTGACAATCAGCAGCCGCATGCGCTGCACGACATCATAGGATGAGATCATTTCGTCATTAACCGTCACCACAACCGATTCCGAAAGATTGGGTGCCGGGGAGGCTGGTGCCGGGGCAGGGGCCGCCGTTTCGCCGGCGGGTGCGACAGGCACCGCAGCGGTCGGGGCAGCTGGCGGGGTTTGGGCGGAGACTCCTCCTGCAAGCAAAAGGCCCACGGAGCAAAGCGCACTGATCGCCACACGCCCCGAACCAACAGATTTACAAACCCAGAACATGGAGTGCGATGATCCTCAAGTTGTCACGCCACTCGGACGCGCTATTGGGGGGCAGGAAGCTAGACCCCCGGATTATACAGAGTTTACTCTTAATTGCCGAAAGTGGCGAGCGACAGGCGAAGGATTACCGAGGTCGAGGGCCCTAATGTGCTGTTGAACGTCTCGTCATGTCGATACAATAGCTCGAGCCGCACACAGTTATCTCGATAAATCAAACCGATATCCTTGCGCCTGAATACCCCGCTGTCGATAATTCCATAGGCACTGACGCCCCAGTGTTTCAGGGGAAAGGCTTCGGCGTGGACGTCCAGACTGCTTACCTTAACCCCGGTGGGTGAAAGGCTCTCGCGCAGGTAGCTAAGATATCCGCTGGCGCGCTGCGTGGAAAATTCAGCGCCGGCCTCAAAGCGTCTGACCGCAAAGTTATCGGCGTCAAATCGCAACCGGGTGAAGAGGCGAATCCCCGCCAATGGCTTGGCGTCAGCGGCGAAAATATAGTCGGAAAGCGCGGTTGACAGCCCGGTTCGTGGCGCGATTATCGGATCGCTCTGGACTGCCAGTCGACGGCCAAACAGCACGCTTGCACTGCGTCCATCAGCAAGTATTGCCGTTGCCCGCCCACCCAAGGTCAGGCTCTCACCGCCTTCGTAAATATCATAGCCCGGTGAGCGATTAGTGGAAAACAGGTTGGTTTCGTCGAACTCAAAAACATGACTGTCTTCATTGGGGATGCGGGGATCCGCTTCACTGCGAGGTGACACCGAGGCCAGCGCTATGGGCTCCAACACATAGGTGATCGCGCCAGATGACTTGATCAGCGGGTAGCTGACTTCAAATCCCGCAGTCCCAAATTGTCGGGATATCGTGGCGATCCGCTTACCAGCTAGATTAGGGACGCCGACATTATATAGGTCGAGACGCCCCTGCAAAAATGGTGCGACGCGCACTCCTGACGCGAATGTTAGCGTCCGGCGCCAGTCGAGTTGCGCCGTTGCCCGGCGACTATCGACACCCGGTTGATTTGTGACGGTCGCGGACTGATCCCGCGTCAGGACTACGCCGCTGGCCCCCAGTCTCAGACGCCCGCCGAACACCGGCGCATCGGGCTCGTAATGAGCCTCGATCAGGGGCGCGATGATCGGAAAGGTGTTTTGCAGGTCACCGGATCGCAAGCCCTGGACGCTGATCGCTGCGATGGAAAAAAAGGATCGACTGTCTTGGCGAAGAGCATAGATCTGCGAGATCAGCCGCCGATCATCCGAGGCATAGAGGCCCCGGTCGACGAAAACGTCATTGACCGAATACTTGTCGAAAATCAGCTTGTCGGACGCCCGTTCGGCGGTAAACCCCCATTGCCACTGGGGCGACAGCTTAAACAGCCCACGGCCAAGGATGTAGCTGCGCGAGGTGTTCTGGCCGAATTTTGCCCCGCCAGAAGTGAAGTCCTGGTCAAAGGTATAGCCCCCGCGGATATCAACCTGGCCGGAATAAAATCTTTTGCGCCATTCGACATTCAGGAACGGGTTCACCTTTGTATTGATCTGCGGCGTCAGGGTCAGATCCTGGGATGGAGAGATGACCTGATAATAGGGCTGGTCATAGGTAAAGCCGCGTTTTCCGGTCACCGTGACATAGGGCAGCAAAAACCCCGATTTGCGCGGTGCACTGGGATCAGCGGCGGCGAGTATCGGGAGGTAGAAGACGCTGACGCCCTTGATCTGCACGACCGCATCCTTAAACTTCAA
>JAYTXQ010000203.1:0-32052 GCA_043742825.1 Caulobacteraceae bacterium
CAGGTCCCAGCCATCCTTGAAGTGGTCGGGTAGTACACCCAGGTGGTCGGCTAAGGGGCCGGCATCCGGATCCATGTTGACGAAGACAAACCCGCCCCAGGTTTCGACTTTCACCTCGGGCAATCTGAAGTCCTCGTCCCGGACATGGGGGAAGTCCCAACGGCAGGGAACCTCTTTAAGTGTGCCGTCCAGGTTCCAGGTCCAGCCATGGAACGGGCATCGCAGAACCGGGGCCACCCCATAACTGTCAGCGGGGCGAAATTGGGTGCCTCGATGCAGGCAGGCGTTAACATAACCTTTGATCTGACCCGGCGCGCTACGCACTAGGATCACTGAATGAGGACCTACATCATAAGTGATGAAATCGCCCACGTGCAGAAGGTTTTCTTCGCGACAGGCCCATTGCCACACCCGTGGCCACAACTTTTTCATTTCCAGATTAAAGACATCCTGGGAAACATACCGGTCAAATGAAATATCGGCGTCGCCCAGAAAAACGTAGCTCGCTTCAGTCAGGGCCATCGGTGGGGATGGACCATCGTCTTGAAAGATCAGGTCGCGCGTCGACGGACCAGGGCAGCGTGCTTCGCCGGGAGCCTGAGGTTGTGCTGGCTCGAAACGGTCATCGGCCATGACGTTTTCTCTCACCTTTGCCTTGGGAGGCGGTTGATATGATCGCTTCCGCGTTTTTGCTGTTCATCATAGCGTAGGGTCATCGGCAATTCGAACGACAGTTTTTCCGAAATTGCGTCCTTGCATCATATCGATCATGGCCCCGCCAGCGTTTTCGAGACCCTCAACGATATAGTCCTTGAGGATAAACCGACCATCTTTAATCATCGCGCCAACGTGGGCCTGAAACTCTGGGTATAGATGCCAGAAATCGGCAACCATCAGGCCCTTAAGGACCAAGCGTTTGAGGGCGATCTGACGCAACAAGGCCCCTGTGAGATCGGGCCCGGCGGGGGCCGCCTCGTCATTATAGGTTGAGACCATGCCGCAGATGATCATGCGGCCATAGTCCCTCATCGCACCGACGGCAGCCCAGAATATATCACCGCCGGCATTTTCGAAATCGACGTCAATTTTGTCCGGACAGGCAGCCGTCACCTGGTCGATGAAATCAGATTTTGTCCGGTCCAGACAGGCGTCATACCCCAGGACATCTATGGCATAGCGACATTTTTCCGCAGAACTGCTGACCCCCACTACCCGGCAGCCCATGTCCCGAGCGAGCTGGCCCGCAACAGCGCCAACACCGCCCAAAGCCGCAGACACAAACACTGTCTGTCCAGCTTTCGCCTCCGCCAGCCGCGTCATGCCAGCATAGGCTGTCAGGCCGGGCATGCCCAGGCTGCCCAGGTGGGCTGACAGGGGCCCAAGTTTCGGGTCCACCCGGCGTAGAGTCTCTCCAGGCAATGCACAATAGTCCTGCCAGCCGCCAAAGCCGGCGACGAAATCGCCTTCCTTGACGGCCGGATAGTGCGAGGCGACGACCTGCAACACGGCTTCGCCGCCGATCACGGCGCCCAGTTGTGTGCGGTCAGAATAGCCCGTGGCGAACCGCTCGCTGAGCCTAGCGCGAATATAGGGGTCTACCGTGAGATAGATTGCCCGGCAAAGCACCTGACCCTCGCCGATATCAGGGATGGCTGCGGAGATAACCTCGAAATCGTCGTCTTGCGGCATGCCATCGGGATATCGCCGGATGGTCATCTGACGATTGATCGCGTTCATTGTCGGGCCTCATCGGCGTTACTTGGGAAAACCTCGGCCTCGCGGCCACTTGGATCAATCGGGTAGCCGCACGGTGGCCCTACCCTGGAGCGGATGGTCCGATCCGTCGCGTTTCAGCCACACGTCACACTCGGCGAATCGCTGGCCGCCGTCTTCGTGCACAGCTGTCACTAGGCCCTGGGCTATGATGTGATCGCCATCGAGCACGACGAGAGGAAAGGTCATGAACAGACGCGTGATACATCCGGGACCGGCCCAGGCATGCAGCATATTGACCATATAGCTGAGGCCCAAAGGTCCCTGATTGATGGTGTGGTGGCCAAATCCCAGAGCTTCTGTCGCGTTGCGGTCCCAGTGTACGGGATTGGGATCGCGCAGGATCGCCGCCATAGTGCGCATGCGCTCGGGCAGCACGCTTGGCATCACCCAATCCGGAACCTTGTCGCCGACTGCCACCTTCATGACAGACCGCTCCGACCATAGTGCCACGTGATCGTGGTGCGCGCGGCCAACGCGCCGTCGGCCTCTGCGACCTCGAACTGGAATTGAATGCGGTCATGGGCCCCGCGGCGCCCACCGGTCAGCCGGCGCTCCGCCGAAACCACCTTGCCGTTGATCGCATAGGGTTGGTCCTCGCGCAGCGGCTTGAACATTTCCCAGTCATAGCTCTCGATGCCAATGGAGAAATCTGACTCGGCCCGTCCAAGGGCAAACATCTCGCCGATCGTCGTCCGGCTGCCCAGAATGGGCATGTGGAAGAGCACGACCGGATGCACCATGCCCTCTGGCAAGAGTTCCGCGCCGGTACATTCGGTCAGCAGAAAATTTTCCCAATGTTGAACCGTATAGACCCCACCTGGAAACTGATGACCGACGATGCTGGCGATCTCGGCCTCGGAGGGAATTGAGGTTTTTTCAGTGCTCATCATAACCCTTATTTGCGCGTTACAGGCGGCGTGATCATAGCAATAAGAGGCGCGGCCAATGACCAGGGCCAACAACCGCGCTCCCGACAGTCTAGAACTTGGCTTGCAATTCCAGTCCCCAACTCCTGCCAGGACCGACAGTGCCGGGGGCGAACAGCGGGGCGATAAAAGTTGGGAATTCATGCTGGTAGTTCGTCAAGTTGCGACCGAAAAACGTGATTTTATAGTCTTTGAAACTATAGCTGGCGGCCGCAGACAGATCTGTGTGGGCCGGAACTACGTACTGCGAGGCGTTGTAAAGATCGCCTTGCTGTACATCTACCCAGGTGACTTTGCTGCTGAGAGTGAGGTCCCCAGGGCCAACCGGCATCGTGTAGTTGGCGACCCCGCCGAGGGTCCATTTCGGTGCTCCCCGCGGCGTCAGGAACGTCGCATTGACGATCGGCACCGCGCCGGTCTGGTTGCCCGGGTAGCCGATATGCAAATCGGTGAAGTGGGCGTCCAGGAACCCGAACGAGCCCTGCAGGTTCAACTGGCGCGTCACCTGCCATTGCAGTTCGCCCTCAATCCCCTTGTAGCGCAGGCCGCCGACATTGGTGAACAAGGTCACCACCGTATTGGTAGTCTTGTCGAAAGCGATCGCCGATTCCTGCTTGTTGTGGAAGTCATTGATGAAAGCCGCGAAGTTGAACTGAACGCGGTGGTCGAAGAACTGACCCTTCATGCCGGCCTCGTAGGATTTGGTGGTTTCCGGATCATACTGGTTGGAGACAAAGTCGGCGGAATTCTGGTTGACGCCAAAGAAACCGCCGGAATGCCAGCCCTCAGAGAACGAGCCATAGAACAAGATATCGTGTGTAGCCTGCCATGACAGGGACGCGACGGGGGTTATCTGCTGCCAGCTTCTGGAAAGGTTGGCACTGCCTGGGAAAGCATCCACCGCAACGCGCGACAATGGTAGGATATAGGACTGATAGCCGATGAAGTGCTTCTTCTCCCAGGTATAGCGTACCCCGGCAGTCAGCGTCAGGCTTGGATAAAACTCCCAGTCACCGTGGGCGAAAAAGGCTGCAGAGTCAGTCTGTTGCGACTCGTAGAGTTTGTTCAGCAAGCCGGCACCATAGCCCGCGCCGCCGCCGGGTACGCCCGGATCACATTGCACGCGGCCGAACACGGCTGAACGCGCCTGGGCTTGAGTAGGCGTCGCCCCAGCGGCCACCGGTGTGGTATCGCGCGAGGCGAGACAGCCCGAAATCGGATCGGCAAAGCCCGTGGAGGCGGGATTTGCCAGGGGGTTGAAACCTGGGGCCCAGATGTTATCGCGCAGGTCATAACCACTGATATCGCTGACAAAATTCCAAAAATCACCACCGGTAATCCATTTGCGGGTAAAGGCGCTATTGAAATAATAGCCGCCCAGCAAAAGGTTCACCTTGCCGTGGCCAGTGTCCCAGTTGGTCTCAACGCGCAGTTCCTGACTGAACTGATGATAGTGCGCCTCAGTAGAGATATTGATAAAGTTAGCGCTCGTTCCGTCGAAATCCTCGGACGCCAGTTCGCGCTGCTTACGATAGCCGGTCACCGAGACGAGCTTGATGTTTGGGCTGAGCGTATAGTCCATGTGCAAGGTGTAAGCCCAGGTCTGGACATCGCCTGGGGCCGGGAAATTATCAGTGATCGAATTGGGTAGAGCCAGGTTGGTCCGGGCCGGCACATTGGCGATCGGACTTGAACCGGGAATTATGAACTGCAACAAGCCGGGCAGGAACGTGTCGATCTCTGGTCCGTTGGCTGCCCCGGTAGGTCCGCCCAGCGCCGTACCCGGCGCGTTGATGTCGCTCGGGGTCTTGAAGGCTGCCAGCACGCCGGCGGCAGTATTATAATTGGTCAAGAACGCGCCGCCCTGGCTGCGATCTTCGTACTTGTCGAAGGTAAAGACGGCTTTGAATTTGTCGTTCGGCGTGTATTTCAATGATCCGCCAAAATTCTTGTAGTTCCTTTGAGGTTGGTTGATATTCAGGAAAGTGTTGTGCAGATATCCATCGCGGTTGGCGGTGAACAGATACAATTTCAAGGCCAGGGTGTCGTGGATCAGCGGCGCGTTGAAAACGCCCCGGAACTCCTGATCGTTCCAGCTGCCTGTTGTGTACTGCACCTTGGCTCCCCACCGTCCGGTGGGCTCAGTGCGGATGACATTGAGCGCCCCGCCGATGGTATTACGGCCAAACAGCGTGCCCTGGGGCCCGCGCAGAATCTCAATGCGCTCAAGGTCAAAGTTATCGATCAGCTGGCCAGTCAGGGTTCCCAGGTAGATACCATCAATAAGCACGCCGATCGGTGAGTCTATCGAGTTGTCGTCCAGGCGCGAGGGGCTGATCCCTCGGATACTGATATTGGCGGCACCAGCGCGCTGAGCGTATTGGGTAATCTGGACGTTGGGCGTGTAGGCCGCAATATCGGAAATATTGCGGATGTCCGCAGACTTGAGTTGCGCGGTAATCGCCGTGATAGCGATGGGAACGCGCTCTACTGACTCTTCACGTTTGCGGGCAGTGACAAGAACCTCTTCGATTCTGACACTGGAGTCCGCGGCTGAGTTTTCAGCAAATTGTTGTCGGGCGGGGGTCGGCTTCTCTGCTGCGCTTCCTGTCGTCGTCAAAAATAGTCCCGGCACGACCAAAGCCGTGGCTGCTAGCCACGAGGTACGGCGATTCAAGGCTTTGAGCTTCATGGTTTCCTCCCGCTGTTTTCTATTAGTAAGGCGCATTCGCGCAAAAGCAGACTTTACCTAGCTGTGACGTCTGTCAAATCCGAAATCGTGTTTTCAAGATAAAAACTGTTACTTGTCCCGTTTTTGGGGGTCAAAGATGAGCGATCGGGCCACCGACCGAACCCGACTAAGTCGGTAGCACCCCGGGCGTGACCGTCGATGTGTTATCCACCACGATCTGCTGGCCGCTAATGAATTTCGATTCGTCACTGGCCAAAAATAATACTGTGTTCGCTATTTCCTGGGCTGAGCCAAGGCTCGCTGCAGCAATCGGGGCGGCGTCCGCGTCCGGGATCATACCGGCCGCAGCCATCTTCGGACCCATACTGGCAACCATGGGGGTATCCATGCTGCCGGGATGGATTGAGTTGCAGCGGATGTTCAGCCGATTCTGGCTGCAATGAACGGCAACAGCGCGGGTCAGTCCCTCTACCGCGCCCTTGGCGGCGCAGTAGGCGGTCACCGCCGCATAGCCTTGCAGAGACGCCACCGAAGCCATGTTGATGATCGAGCCGCCACCGGTAGTTTTCATGGCGGGAATGGCGTGTTTGCAGCCAAAAAAGGTGCCATCGGCGCTGACAGCCATGACAAATCGCCACTCTTCGGCTGTGGCGGTCTCGATATTGCCGACCTCGACCACGCCGGCGTTATTGACCAGGATGTCCAGTCGGCCCTCAACGGCCATGACATCGGCGACCAGTGTTTTCCAGCCCTCTTCGTCACGCACGTCCTGGCGCACAAAGCGTGCCGCATTGCCGATCTCCGACGCGACACGCTTGCCATTGGCTTCATCGACATCGGTGAGAATGACCTTAGCCCCCTCAGCTGCCAAGGTGCGTGCGTCCGCTTCACCCAGGCCCTTTGCCGCGCCAGTTATGATTGCGACCTTACCCTTTACTCTGTCCATTTTCGTATTCCTTATGCTTGTGTTGAGGCTGTTATTAGCGAATCAGCCGCCTGGCGGTCGGGGTGTGTTGGCGGCCCGCCAATCCTGCCGTTTGGCCCACTGGGCCATGGTTTCCATCTGAATGGGAATACGCTCAAGGACCGGACCCATGTCCACCTGGAAGGGGTGAAGCGGAGATTCGTTATTGTAGGTGTAGAAAGCGTCCATCCCCGCCGCCATAATTTCGCGTTCCTGAGTGCCCATCTCCTCACCAAAAGCGTCGCACAACAGCTTGCCGAATTCCTTCGGCGTGCACGGATCGTAACGAATCGTCCGACCGATGGTCTGGCTCAATATCTCGGCTACCTGAGGGGGCTTAATCCGTTCGGGGCCGCCGATGTTCAGCCAAGCCCCTTCAAGGTCGGGGCGATCAATGGCGGCGACCATGAACTTGGCCACGTCATCCAGGCTGATCCAGTTGGAAGCCAACTCACGATTGTGCGGGTAGACATATCGCCCCTCACCAACGATGAACGGAAAAGCCCAATTGGTCAGCAGATTATCCATAAACAAGACCGAGCCAAAAACGGTTGCCGGTGCACCCGAGCGCCACAGTGCATTGATCGCCTTGGTGTTTTCGCCATAGGTAAAGGGGTCTCCGGCTTTGTCAGGGATATAACTGGAAGTGTTCCATACGATACGCCCGACGCCGGCTTTTTTCCCCGCCGCGCCAATGCGGGCAACCCCTTCCACACGGCTGGCGCGGGCCCGCAGTGGGTGAGTGTAGAAAGCGGCATCCGCACCGATCATCGCGCGCACCAACGACTCTTCGTCGTGTAGATCGGCCGCAACGACTTCCACGCCCTCGAGGTTTTCACCCAAGAATGGATCGGGCCGGCGCGAGATTGCCCGCACCTTGTGGCCGGCCGCCAGAACCTGCCGCACCTGGGCCATGCCCTGGCGCCCTGAAGAACCGAAAACTGTCACCAATGCCATTTGATATCCTCCTGATGCCTGTTGCGTTAAGCGCTGGGTGCGGTCTGGATGCCGAACGGCGCGGTGAGCGGCGGGCCGGCGCGGAGGGCGAACAGCGATAAAAGGCAGCCTACGGCGACGAGTCCAGCCATGGCAGCATAGGCCGCAGAGAAGCCTCCGGTGCCACTCAACAAAGCCAGAGCCAGGGTCAGGCCTAGGGGGCCGCTGAGCCCCTGACCGGTGAAAGTCACCGCCGAGGCGACCCCTTGCTGATCAGCCGGTACATCAGCCGTGGCCTCGGACATCATGGCCATAAAGGCGACCGTGCTGCCGAACGCGCACATCACGCTCCACGGGGCCAGCGCCAATAGATAAGTCGGCTGCGTGCTGAATACGGCCAACATCGCTAGTCCCAAGCCGTAAATTGCCATGCCCAGCGTGACGATGCGGCGATGTGGCACGTGCGCCATCAGCCAGGGGGCGACCTGGCCCGCAAGCATAACCGCAGCGGCATATGGCATCATACCGAGGCCCGAATCCCGGGCCGAGAACTTCAAGCCGTTTTGCATGAATAGGCTTGTCAGTACGAACAGGCCGGCAACTCCGGCCAGAAGGCATCCGCCGACCAGATTGGCGGCAATGAAGTTGCGGCGACCGAAGATCGACAGGGGTGCCAAGGGCGACTTGGCGCGTGCCTCAACGAAGAAAAAGCCGACGAAAGCGGCGAGCCCTCCGGCCAGCAGAGTTGCGGAAAGGGCTGAAACTCCGGAACGCCCAAACAGCGATACGGCGGTCAGCGTTGCCGCAGCCCCCAGCGTTATCAGTACTGCACCCAGCACATCGACCTCGCGATCCATCTGTGTCTGCGCCACAGGAACGGCACGCAGAGTGAGAAAGATGGCCAAAGCCACAATCGGTGGATTGATCAAAAACACCGCACGCCAACCAAATTGCGTGGTGAGGAATCCACCAAGCATAAGGCCGATAACCAGAGAGAGTCCTTGCATCACGCCAAAAACACCCAAAGCCTTGTGGCGCGGCGGTCCCGCCGGAACCAAAGTATTGATGAGCGAGAAATTTGCCGGGGCCAGGATCGCACCTCCCAAACCCTGCAGCGCGCGGGCAGCGACCATGACAGGAAAACTAGGGGCGGCGGCCGCACCAACAGAGCCGGCAGCAAACAGGCACAAGCCAACCAGCATGCATCGTCTCTGACCAAAAATATCTGCAGCGCGCCCAGCGAGAATCAACAGCCCTGCAGCGGGCAAAGCACCCGCAGATAAGACCCAAACCAAAGCTGTTGGCGTCAAATGAAGATCCCGCGCTATCGAGGGCAGGGCGACTGTAACGATGGAGAAATCGGTGGTCATGACCAGTTGGGTCAGTCCCACGAGCCAGATGACGATCCGGTAATCTGCGGTCCGTTGCAAGGCGACGACCTCCCCCATTTCTGGCAACCGTGATGGTTTTCAACCACCCTGGCAAGCCCCCGGTTGACATGGAAGACTAAAAAACAATCCGAGTTGCTGAAATAAATCACCGATGACTTTTTTGGTGCCCTACGTTCTCGTGCTTCTCGTCATGCCGCAGTTTCGAGGTTCCGCTGTGGCGCGGCCACGACACGCTGGTAACGACCTGCTGCTTTTTGCTCGCAGAACGGTCTGAGAGCCAAACCGGGTTGTAGCTCGCTCGCGCAAAAAGGCGTTTCAGGGTCCGATCTGCATTCCTTACGCTTGAAGTAGCACCGCTCGTCCGGGTGGCAACAAGATCGAGCCGCCCGGAACCATTCCGGCATGATCACGTTGAATGCGCCGAAACCCAAGCCTGCCAACGCATGGTCCGAACTCATCTAGGCCGCATCTCGAAGGAGTCGTGCAAATGTCCGATCTCAATCGATTGACCGGCCAGAAAGCCCTTGTCACCGGTGCTAATTCTGGAATCGGTAAGGCCATTGCCATTGCGCTTGGCCAAGCCGGTGCCGATGTCATGGTCAACTATGTGCAGGGCGATGACGCAGCCAATGCCGTCGTCGCTGAAATTCGACAGTCCGGTGTGAACGCTGTTGCCTACAAGGCCGATGTATCGGCGGAAGACCAGGTCGGGGGCATGTTTAACCAGGCCATCAGTGAGTTCGGTACGATTGATATTCTGGTGAATAACGCCGGCCTGCAACGCGACAGCGCCTTTGCAGACATGACTTTGGACATGTGGAACACCGTGATCGGCATAAATCTGACTGGTCAATTCCTGTGCGCCAGGGCAGCGACGCGTGAATTTCTCCGGCGCGGAATCGTTGCATCTGTATCGCGCGCAGCAGGAAAGATCATCTGTATGAGTTCGGTTCATCAGCAGATTCCTTGGGGGGGACACGCCAACTATGCAACCTCAAAAGGGGGCGTCAAACTGTTGATGGAGAGCATGGCGCAGGAGCTTGCGCCAAAGCGTATCCGCGTGAACGCCATAGCTCCCGGTGCCATCCAGACCCCGATCAATACCTCCGCCTGGGACACGCCAGAGGCGCTAAAAAGCCTGTTGACGCTCATACCGTACGGCCGGATCGGCCGGCCGGATGACGTCGCCAGGGCTGCGGTCTGGCTGGCGTCCGACGAGTCCGACTACGTTGTTGGCACCACACTCTTCGTTGATGGCGGAATGACACTGTGTCCAGGCTTTTCCACCAACGGCTGAAGGCGAAGATGAGCCATTTCGACGTCATCGTCATCGGTAGTGGCCCCGGTGGTGCCACGCTTGCCCATCGCCTCGCACCGACGGGAAAGCGCATCCTGTTAATTGAGCGGGGAGATTATCTGCCGCGGTCACGCGCCAACTGGGATTCCAAGACAGTGTTTGTCGATGGTGCCTACCAGGCGAATGAGACTTGGTATGATCGGGACGGTAAGGCCTTCCATCCTGGGTTGCACTATTTCGTCGGCGGTAATTCGAAAGTCTATGGCGCGGCTCTGCTTCGACTGCGTGAGCGCGACTTCGATGAGGTTCGCCATAAGGACGGCGTCTCTCCCGCCTGGCCACTCAAATACGCTGTGTTCGAACCTTACTATGGCGAGGCAGAGCGACTGTTTCACGTTCACGGCCAACGCGGCGAGGATCCCAGCGAGCCACCCTCGAGTACGCCCTTTCCATATCCGCCAGTATCCCACGAGCCGCGTATCCAGGCCCTGCATGATGACCTTGCGGGCCAAGGATTACGGCCCTTCCATTTACCGCTCGGCATTCTGCTTGATGAAAAAAACGGCAAGGTCACGCCGACCAGCACTTGCATCCGCTGCGACGCCTTCGATGGATTTCCTTGTCTGCTGAACGGCAAGGCGGATGCACAGGTCATGTGCGTCGATCCGGCGCTCAAACTCCATCCCAATCTAACTTTGCTGACCAACAGCTATGTTTCAAAGCTCGATACGGATGCTACGGGGAGCAGGGTGACTGATGTCGCCGCGACGCGCGATGGTGTGGAACAGCACTTTTCGGCCGATATCGTGGTCGTCGCCTGCGGTGCCCTGTCCACGGCTTTGCTGCTGCTGCGTTCGTCGAACGACAAACACCCAAACGGCCTCGCTAACGGCTCCGGGCAGGTCGGACGGAACTATATGCGTCACAACCAGTCGGTTTTAATGGCCCTTATGCGCGAGCCGAACGACACGGTGTTCCAGAAAACGCTCGCCTTATCAGATTTCTATTTTGGGTCTGACGATTGGGATTACCCCCTCGGTCTGATCCAGATGTGCGCGACCTCTCACGGGGCGCAGATCCGTGGAGAGGTGTTACCCAGCTGGCTGGAATGGATGCCGAAGGCACCATTTGATGAGATGGCGCGTCACGCCATGGATTTTTGGTTGTCGAGTGAAGATATTCCACGGCCTGAAAATCGCATCCGCTATGAGGGCGAGCGCGTCGTCCTGGACCTGGCTGAGGGCGATTTAGAAGCGCATCACCGACTAAGAAAAAAACTCTTCGAAATCTTGGGCAAGGCGGGTGCCCATCCGGTTTTGCTGGAACGCAGCCTCTACCTGTCGAAAGACATCCCAATCGCCGGCACGGCGCACCAGGCCGGCACGGCGCGCTTCGGCGTTGACCCGGCGACTTCGGTGCTCGACGTCAATTGCAAGGCCCACGAACTCGACAACCTCTACATTGCTGATGCGAGCTTCTTTCCGTCGATCGGGGCGGTCAATCCCACACTGACCATTATAGCCAACGCCCTGCGCGTCGCTGACCGGATCAAGGACCTGCTGATATGACCGCCGCCTTTTCTAGTGACCTGAGTAAACGGGCCACGGAGCTTTCACATTTCTGGGAACACACTATCGGCAGCGGCCACGCCACCCTGGCTTTGCGCGCCGATTGGCAAGCCCAAATGAAGCAAACCCATGACGATCTTGGCATGCAGCATGTACGCTTTCACGGCATTCTCGATGATGACATGGGAACCTTGATTGGAGAGGGCGACACGCTTTTCTACTCATTTTTCAACGCCGACCAGATTTTCGACTTTCTGTTGTCGATCGGCATGAAACCATTCGTAGAATTGAGTTTCATGCCGTCGATCCTCAGCTCCGGCGACCAGACAGTCTTCCACTATCGCGGCAACGTCACGCCGCCAAAGGACCATGCTCGATGGGCTATCCTGATCAGAAAGCTAGTGGCCCATTGGGTCGAGCGCTACAGCCTGGAAGAGGTCCGGCAGTGGTTCTTCGAGGTCTGGAACGAGCCTAATCTGACGGCGTTTGGCAGCGGCCAGCAGAGCGATTATTTCGAACTCTATCTCTACACAGTCGAAGCTATCAAAGGCGTTGATAGCCTGTTGAAAGTCGGTGGACCGGCTACAGCGGCCAACGCCTGGATCGACGACTTCCTAGAGTTCTGTAAGGCAAATGACTTGCCTGTGGATTTCGTCAGCACTCACCACTACCCCACGGACGCCTTTGGCAAGCCCGGAGACGACACAATCAGTCAGCTGGCGGCCAGCACGCGCAGCATATTGCGCGAACAGGTACGCAAAGTGCGCAAACAGGCGGGCCCCCTGCCACTCTATTATACAGAGTGGTGCACATCATCTAACCCGCGAGATCCCCTGCACGACGACCCGTATGCCGCCGCTTTCATTGTCAAAACCGTGTTGGAAGCGAATCGGCTGCTGCAGGGATACAGTTACTGGACGTTTTCGGACATTTTCGAAGAGAACTATTTTCCGTCAGTGCCCTTCCATGGGGGGTTCGGCTTGCTCAACATCCATGGCATCGCCAAGCCAGCCTACCGCGCCTTCCAATTACTCCATGATCTGGGTACGGAGCTTTTGCCAGTCGAAGGCAAACATGAGACGGTCGATGCTTGGTTTGTGCGCGGCGACAAGCAGTCAACACTTGTATTGACGAACTTCGCGCTGCCGCGTCATGAGATAAAAACGCAAAAAGTAACCTTTACGCTAAAATCGGTCCCCGGCACTACGACGGCCTCTGTTCAGCGGATTGACCTGGAGCATGCAAACGCCAAGCGCTACTGGGAACAAATGGGAGAGCCTGAGTATCTGAGCCCGGACATGGTCCATGAGCTTAAGCTCCGATCACGGTTGAAAAGCGAGACGATCGCCAGTCAGGCGGGCTCAGGGACCTTGACGGTCGATATAGCCATGCCACCGCAATCAGTCGCGGCCATTCGTTTCTTGCATCAGGTCAAATGACCGACTGGGCGCGACAGTGCGACGAGGCATTGCTTGCCAACCTGCAACGCGCAGCTTTCTCATATATGCTTGACTACGCTGACGCCGAAACTGGCCTTATTGCCGATACCTCACGGGAGGGTTCGCCCTGTAGCATTGCGGTCGTCGGTTTTGCGCTGTCGTGCTATCCCATCGCGGTGCACAATGGATGGCTGTCGCGCCCTGATCTCGCCGCCCGCGCGCTCACGACTCTCAGATTTTTCTGGAACAGCCCACAGAGTGATGCGCCCGACGCCGCTGGATATAAGGGCTTCTATTATCATTTCCTCGATATGCGAATGGGTAAGCGGGTCTGGGAATGCGAGCTTTCGTTGATCGACTCTGCTTTGCTAATAGCGGGGGTCCTGACGGTTGGATGTTATTTCGACGGGGAAGGGGACGTCGAGCGAGAGATCCGACAATTGGCGGATGCGCTGTATCGCCGGGTCGATTGGTGCTGGTCGCAGAACGGCCGCCCGGGTGTCTCGCAGGGGTGGAAACCCGAGTGCGGTTTTCTGCACTATGGCTGGGAGGGTTATAACGAAGCGATCCTTCTTTATGTCCTGGGGCTCGGCTCTCCCACACTCCCGTTTACCCAGGACGCATACCTCACCTGGCAACTCACCTATCAGTGGGAAAGCCTTCTGGGGCGCGACGTGCTTTATTCTGGGCCGCTTTTCACGCACCTGTTCTCCCATGCTTGGATTGACTTTCGCGGCATCCGTGATGCGTTCATGCGTGAGAAGACCACCGACTATTTCGAGAATACGAAAAACGCCATCGCGATCCATCGGGAGTATGCTGAACGCAACCCTTGCGGATTTGCCAGCTACAATTGCGACTTTTGGGGCGTCACTGCGGGTGAGGGCCCTTCCGAACAGGATCGGGCGACAAATGATCGCGACCGTCCTCTCTTCGGCTACATGTCCCGTGGCGTGCCTTACGGCCCGGACGATGGTACCATTGCCCCCTGGGCTATGCTTGCCACGCTGCCCTTTGACGCAGACGACGCGCTCCGTGGCACTCGTCGCCTGCTCGCCCTCTATCCGCAGGTCTGTCCCCAAGACAAATTCTCCAGTGGCTTTAATCCGTCGCTCTCGGGCGAGAGGGGCAGCTGGTTGTCTGCGGGCTGGTACGGCCTCGATCAGGGACTCTTGGTGATGATGATCGAAAACCATCGCAGCGGTCTGATTTGGCAGATCATGGGAAAGTGCAGCTACGTACGCGACGGGCTCAAACGCGCGGGTTTCGAAGGTGGGTGGCTGTGAAAATACACAGCGATGTTCCCCCCAACGACCTAGCAGACGAGGAAACCTACCTTCGCCGCGTCCGTCCGCTCGATTGGCAAAATCCAACGCCCCGGGCTATCTATGATCTGGCGATTATCGGTGCCGGCCCGGGGGGACTGGCGGCTGCTCAATCCGCAGCGCGTCTCGGATTTTCCGTGGTGTTGATTGAGCAAAATCGCCTAGGTGGAAATTCACTGAATGTCGGCTCGGTGCCGTCGAAGGCTATCATTCGCAGCGCGGGCGTCCTTGAGACTTTGCGCGACACCGAAGCTTTCGGAGACCAACTCCCCGCCAGAGCCGAATTCGCATTTGGCCAGGTCATGGCGCGCATGCGCCGAATTCGAACGCGTATTGCGGCTTACACGTCGGTACATGATCTGGTTGCGCTGAAAATCGATCTGTTTTTCGGTAGCGCCGTGTTCGCCAGTGCAAACACCGTTCTTGTCGGAGACGGTCACGTGCGATTTAAAAAGGCAATTATCGCCACCGGAGCCCATCCGACAAAGCCTGACATTCCAGGGATAGAAGAGACAAATTACCTGACGAGCACGACCATTTTTGAGCTGACGGAGCTGCCCAAACGGCTCGCCGTCATCGGCGGTGGACCGTTGGGGTGCGAGCTGGCTCAGGCCTTTTGCCGGCTGGGCTCGCACGTCACCATCGTTCAGAACGATGCGAAATTCCTCCCCCGCGAGGAGCGCGACGCGGCGGAGATCTTGTCCCGGTCCATGGCGCGTGACGGCGTGGACATCCGTCTCAACACCACGGTCATCGGTGCGCGCCTAGAACATGGAGGCAAGATGCTGGAGACCCGCAACAACGATGTGACGGGAGAGATCAAAGCGGACGAGATCCTGGTAAGTGTTGGCAGAACACCCAATGTTAGCGACCTCAATCTCGAAGCTGCCGGCGTCGATTATGACCTCAGTCAAGGCATCAAGGTCGATGACCTTCTGCGGAGTTCCAATCCAAAAATCTACGCTGCTGGCGACGTCTGCCTGGCGTTGAAATTCACCAATGCCGCTCAGTTCTCGGCATACACAGCAGTGCGCAATGCGCTGATGCGAGGGAAAAAGCGTCAGAGCGCCTTGATCATACCCTGGTGCACCTACACCGATCCCGGAATCGGCCATATTGGCCTTCACGTTTGGGAAGCCCGCCAGCAATCAATTCCGATCAAGAGCTACACGGTGATGATGCACGATGTTGATCGTGCGATTACCGACGGGCAGGACACTGGATTCATCAAGATCCACACCGCTGAAGGCTCCGATACCATCCTTGGCGCGACCATCGTCGCCTCGAGGGCCAGCGAACTGATCAACGAAATGGCGGTAATTATGAGCGCCGGCATTGGCATGAAAGCCCTGGCCCAGATGGTCCATACCTATCCAGCGGAGTCGGCGGGGATACAACTCGCGGCACAGGCCTGTGTGCGTGACTTGGAGGGTGCAGGTAGGGCGGGGTAGGGCACGAAACCCGGAACAGGCCGTCATCGTCGGCATTTTTTGGGGCCTTCGCCTGTGATCATCGATTTATTCTCTGCCCATGGGAACCACAGCCGGCGTCGGGTGTTTTCAGTATGTGCCGGGCCGTTTCCCCCCCGCCTGGCACAATGCCTAAGAGCCCGGTTGGATTCCCCCCCAATCGGGCTAACTTTTTTGGTACGACAGGAACCCGGTGGTCGTGCACTCGGGTAAGGCTGAATCAGTGTCCGATTCTAAACGGCCTTGGTGAAATTTAAGCGCAATTCAAACAGGCCCAACATTATCCCCGGTTGGTGTTCGAAGCTGTTTCCCTGACCATATTCCAGGGTTTCAATTCGGTCGAGTAACAGGTTCCAAGCGATCATTTGCTCCTGGCGCGAGATTCCCGACCCTGGGCAGCCGCGCGAACCTTGAGAAAAGGTCACATGGCCAGTCAGGTTCCTGCGCTTCAGGTCGAGTTTGTGTGGCGACTCGAAAGCGGCGGGGTCGCGATTGGCTGCCGCCCAGCGCAGATGCAGGATTGAGCCCGCAGGGACCTCAACGCCTTGAAACACCTCATCATGGATCGTCGAACGCGTTGAAAGGCCCTGGGTTGGCGCGCGCAGGCGAAGGGCTTCCTCTATGAAGGGTCGCAACTTGCTTCGGTCACTGCGCACGGCAGTCAGGAGGGCGGGGTCTTCGCAGAATAATTGTGCCTGCTCAGCCATGGCATACTGAGTCGTTTCCAGACCGCCGATGATCATTGCATAGACTATGCCATTGATTTCTACGTCGGTGAGTTTGCGGTTCAACGCCTGGTAGGTGACCTGGGTCAGCCACGAAATCATATCGTCCTTGGGTTTTTTACGTTTTTGGATGACTGTTTCAGCAACAAAATCTTTGAAATCACCGAGGATTGCGATCTGTTCCTGGACTTGGTCTGGCCGCAGAATATTGCGATGTCCTTGGCCATAAACAAATGCCATGACCTGGGCAGCACCCCATTTTTCAAGTCGCGGAGTGTCTTCTAAGCCAAAACCCAGGACATTGGCCATGACGATCTGCGGCAGTTTCCTGGCAAACTGGCCGACGAATTCGACCTGCCCGTCATCGATCCAGGTATCGATAAGGCCGGTAGCCGCGTTGGCGATCATCGCATGATGGCGTGTGGCCCCGGCACCAACCCAAGGGTCGGTCAGTTCCGCCTTATGGGCTCGCCATAAATCCTCGTTGGGTCGCAGGGATTGAATGGACTCCATCATCGCGTTTAGTCGCGGCAGGGAGCCGTCTGGCAGAGGCTGTGGCTTTTGCGTCAGGAAGGGTGGGAAGCGTTCAGGATCGCGAACGACCCGTAGAATATCTTCGTGCTTGGTAAGGATGAAACCGTCTGTCCCCGGCACCGTCCCCTCTCCAGCGATCCGATGCACCGGCGCCTGTGCGTGCAGGATGGGATAGGCCTCGTACCAATGCTCCTGAGCACCAGGACAAAAGAGATCGACGTCGCAGAGTGTCATAGGACATCCCTGGCCGTCGGTGGCAGTGCGTGGCTCTGTCCTGGACATCGCTTTTCCTTAAATGGGCTCTGGTGCCATGTAGAGCCGGGTGATCCGCGTCGTCTGAATCGCCCACCCGTCTGGCAATCGAACATAAGTGTCGTGATAGTGGCCATAGCCGTGCATCCAGACGTGAGATTCGGATGGAGGACTGCGAATAACGTCCTCCATCGCCCAGATGGCGTGGGCGGTGTGGTCGCTGGTGATCTCGATCTCGGCCATATGACCGTGATGAGCAGATATTCGATGCTGCAAAGCGTCATGGATCATCGTCAGGACTTCGGCCTTTCCGTGAAAAACCTGACTGTCGTCGCTAAACGGTGGGTCCCAGGTGCCGGTAAGTGGGTCACGCACGCTTGCAACATAACGCAGATCAAACTGGGCGTCTGGCGCGAAGACGTTAGCCAAACCTTCCCAGTCCTTGGTGTCCATCAGGCGAAAATAGCGTGCCTTCAGCTGACGGATTTCCTCCATCGCCAGCAACCGCTGCAAATCGTCCATGGCCTGTCTCCCATTTTTGCCGCGAAAGCTGCGCTCCCGCTTGTAATTGTCTAGCACCACCACTAGCATTCCAAAAGCAGCACGTGTTACGAAAATAATGCGTTCGAACGAGCTGTAGTTGAGCGCGCAATCGATCATCGGAGTGAAGCCATGGGTATGTATGAACGGTTCCGTCTGGACGGCAAGGTGGCTCTGGTGACAGGGGGTGGCAAAGGCATCGGTCGCGGCATTGCTCTGGCCTTTGCCGATTGCGGTGCCGATGTCGCGGTGCTCGCCCGCAGGCAGGCGGATATCGATTCCGTCGCCGATGAGATTCGCCAGCGCGGCCGTCGGGCTTTGGCGATTGTCGGCGACGTTATGGATGATGCAGTGATCCCCGCTGCCCTGGACCGAGTGGTGGCCGAACTTGGGGCCATCGACATCATGGTCAACAATGCTGGTGGCAATCTGGACCGCAAACAACACTCACTGCCTGAGATTACAATGCAGAAGTGGGATGAGCAGATATCGTTAAACCTGCGGCACAAATTCCTCGGCTCGCAACAGGCCGCAATGCGGATGCCAGACGGCGGACGGATCATAAATATTGTTTCGGTGGCCGCCCTGCGCGCGACACCAGGATACGGGGCCTATTCCACGGGGAATTACGGCGTCATTGCTATGAGCCGGACGCTTGCGGTGGAGCTTGGCCCACGCAAAATCACAGTCAATTGCATCGCCCCTGGCATCGTCTTTACCGAAATGCTGGCTGAATCCATGCGC
Organism: Caulobacteraceae bacterium; assembly: GCA_043742825.1. Lineage (GTDB taxonomy): Bacteria > Pseudomonadota > Alphaproteobacteria > Caulobacterales > Caulobacteraceae > Acaudatibacter. The sequence goes on from JAYTXQ010000203.1 coordinate 18,579, forward strand.
CTGGATGAAGCAGCGGCGGGCAAGGCTTTCTCAGCGTCCATCCCCCTGGGTCGAATGGGCACCCCCGATGACACGGCTGCGGCGGCTGTGTTCTTTGCCTCTCCGGCAGCGGAATGGACTACCGGCCAATGCATAAGCGTCGCTGGCGGCCCTTAGGACTTGTCAACGAATAAATGTTTTGTATGGCGAGTCAGAATGAAACGCCAAGAAGCCAAGGCACTCAGGGTCGTGCGGCGAGGCCGCTTTCCTTTCTAAGCCATCGAATGATAACGCTTTTGGCGGAGGCACCGTAGCGCCTTGGCTTCTTGGCTCTTTGGCGTTTCTCTTTACATCGCCTCGGGCATCGAGATGCCAAACGATTCACTAATATTCCAACTGTGCCCTTCGGCACTTAACCGCGCGGAGAAAACGGTTTGCCTGGGAAATGTGCGCTGACGTGACGCTCTGGCCAGAGAAACTGCAGGCTGGAGCGGGCGATTTTCCACTTATCAGCAACAAGGCAGTAGTCCTCGTCATAGACTCCCAACCAAATGATCGGGTTTGTCTTGGGCTCGCTGAGCGAGAAATCCAATAGATATAGCCGGCCAACGGCTGTGTCGGGCCCAGTCACCTCCACCCAGTGGTTGGTATTGGCGTGCAACGATTGAAATCCGCCTTTGGCCAGGATCGGTGACATCACCTTTGCATAATTTGCTGCGATCTCGGCCTTTCCATGCCATACGCCAAAGGGGCCAAATTCGCACACCGCCTCGTCAGCAAAAAGATCGACGAGGGCGTCCAGTTCTCCGGCATCAAGATAATAAGCATAACGGATTCGCAGTTTTCGAATGGTCTCAACAACCAGGAGATCCTCTATCGTCAACGCGATACTCCTTTTCCGCCTCAGAGGTTGGTCTTGCCCGAGCGGGTGCTCAGGTCGGATCAGGGGCGTGCGACGCGCGTGCCAGTTTGCGCAGTTCGGCATCCACCCGCGCATGGGTTGCGCCACAGGTAATCCCCCGGGCGAAGACCAGGATCGCGGTCTTGCCGGCAATGTGCAGGTCTTCATCCTTCAGGCGGCCTTGAGCCCAGTCCTGCAATACCAGGAGTCGATGGTTGGTCAGCATAGTGGTGATGGCCTCCAGGCTGAGTCCCGGAATGATATCGCCATCCCGCATCGCTTTTCGGATCCAGGGCAGGTGCCCAGTACCGGCGGTCGAGGTTTCGCGGATCGCCGTATGAATGCGCGGATCCACTGTGGGAGAGAAGTATAGATTCACATATTGCCGAGCGTAGGCCTTGTTGGCCAGGACCGCCTCTTGCACCCTCTCGGCCGTCGCCAACAACTTGGTCAGGCTTGTCGTGGGGCGGGCCCTGGAGAGCGGCAGGCGCTGGTAGTAGTCTTCGATGGCCTCAGCGATCAGGCCTTCCTTGTCGCCAAAGCCGGCATAGATCGTGGTCACCGAAACCTTTGCCCGACGTCCCAACTCTCTGATGGTGAAACCTTCTGGGCCGCCTTCGGCGATCATGCTCTTGGCCACCTCCAGCATGCGGCGGCGCCGCGCCAGGATGGAGTCACTGACGTACCGGCCCCTGCGGGCGCGGGGCTCAGGGTTGGCGAGGGTATTGGTCGCGGAAGGGTTTACGACGCGAGCAAACTGATGCGATAAACTTGGGGACATAAGAACGCGCCTTATAAGATCTTCGCGTTTAGAGCGAGTCCGGTTTTGTCCACGAGACCCCTGGGCCTACGATGTGCCCGAAATTCGGGCAGGTCCTACCGCGTTGCTGCCCAAGCTCTTGCCTCTTTTGAAGCGACCCAGGCCATAGCATTTGACAGTAGTCGGCGAAAGGCGGGATTGTCATAGGCTGCTGGACCATCACCCGCCTCGCTGGCGACAACGGGGCTGTTGCGTACCCGGTTGGCCCATACGATCACAGTGTTGCCGTCGGGGTGCATCCAGTTTTCCTGCTGCTCCCGGGGTGCCAGGGGTGGGGGGCTAAAATTGGTCTGAGTGAAACGGTAGTCGCTCACCAATAGCGGCACCATATCGGTGGACGGCGGTGATGCTGTTCTCAGATATAGCTCGTCTGTAATCTGGAACCCTTCGCTCAGGCCCGCCACCACCGGATGGGTTGAATCCACAGGGGACAGCCGATGCGTGACGTTCCGATGCGCCTCACCGGCTCCACCGCGATATCCGGAACCGGGGATACTGCGACCATGCAACAGGCCATCGGCCAGCATGAAGGTCGAGCCGGAAATCTCACGCCAGAGCGGCCACTGGGGCCACTGCACCAGGGCGTGGTTGAGCAGAACTAGGCCCTTACCTGCGTCCAGCATGGCCTCGATTGACGCAACATAGTCTGCTGGCGGCTCGACCCTGCCAATACCGCCCATCGGAATGCCCGACATGTCGTAAAAGACCACCACATCATATGGCGCGACATTTTCCGCGCGCAGCATCACCTGGGCGGCCGGTTGTTCGACGAACGTGGAAATGAAATCCGGGTTTTCGTCGAACACTGCATGAAAGCTATTGTGGTCAAACGGGTGGCCTTTGGTCACCACCAGCACATTGAGAGCCATAGAGTTCCTCCGCCTGAAGACCTTAGCGCACACCACCGGTCGGCTCCAGGTCTAATAGCCGGTCTGATAGCGTAGCGGCGGTCTGACGCCAGGGGTCGAAACGGGCTTTGCGTTCAACGGGGGCAGGGGTATGAGGCTTCAGTCACGCAAAACGGGAAGCCCGCATGAAAGCCCTCTTCAAGACCGCGTTCGCAACCGCGCTCGCCTTTCTGGCCTTGACCTTCTGGGCCCCAACGGCAAGCGCCGCCAAGCATCACCACCACCACCATCATTCAGCGCAAAAGACGGCCACCGCCCCTGCCAAGGCGAGCGGTCATCATCGTCATGGGCGGCACAATCACGCGGCGCACGCTACCCCGGCGACGGCGGGCAGGGCTCACCACCATCATCGCCACCATGCTGCGGTCGCAGCCGCTCAGGGCAAGGTGCCAAAGGGGCATCGGCACCATCACGGGCGCAAGGTTGTTGTTCAAGGCAAAAAGGGCGCACGCAAATTTCATACTCGTCACGGGCACCACGGCCATCACGGTCAACACAACCGTAAGGGAAATGTCACCGCCTCTGGCGAACCCAAGCGTCGGCACGCCTCGCTCTGCCAGGAGGTGACTGTGCATCACCGCCAAGTCGAACACTGCCGCTGATCAGGGACGCCACACCATTTGCGGCATAGCCGGAGCGATCCGCGCACGACCTGGTGAATTTGATGAGGGCGATCTTCGAGCCATGCTCGGAAGTTTGCGGCTGCGTGGTCCCGACGGTGAGGCCATCTGGCATGAAGACGGGGCTTGGCTGGGGCATCGTCGGCTGGCCATCATTGATCTTACTCCCAGTGGAGACCAACCGATGGTCTCCTCCTGCGGCCGGTATGTTATCGTTACCAATGGCGAAATCTATAACTACCCTGATTTGCGCCGACAGATTGATGTAGTGCGCAGGATTGAATGGCGGGGAACCTCCGACACCGAAGTGTTGCTCGAGGCGGTGGCCACCTTTGGAGTCGAGCCCGCCCTGGCGAAGGTGCAGGGGATGTTTGCTTTTGCCATCTGGGATCGCCACGCCCGCGTGGCCTATCTGGCGCGAGATCGGCTGGGCGAAAAGCCGCTGTGCTATTCCACGCACGCCGGTAACCTTAGCTTTGCTTCAGAAGTATCTGCATTAGAACAGATTGCAGACCTATGTGGAGAACTCGATACGCCAGCCTTGAGCCTGTTCTTTCGCCTTGGTTACATACCATCTCCCCATGCCGTCTATGAGGGCGTAAAAAAACTACCGCCTGGGCATCTGCTTGTCTGGTCGCAGAGCAAAGGCGCGACCGTCGCGCCTTATTGGCGGCTGGACCAGGTGATGCTCGCCGGTCAGTGTTCTTCTGTCCTCGATCCTGCCTCGGCGGTGGATGAGCTGGACGCGCTACTGCGCGAGGTGGTTGCGTCACAAATGATCTCTGATGTGCCTTTGGGGGTATTTCTCTCGGGCGGGATCGACTCCTCGTTGGTCGCTGCAATCATGCAGGCCGTCGCGCGCGGGCCGATCAAGACTTTCACGTTGGGATTTGAATCGCCGGAGTTTAACGAGGCCGAGCACGCCGCCGCCGTCGCCCGACACCTGAAGACCGACCACACTGAACACTATGTCACCGCAGGTGATGCCCAGGCTGTGGTCCCGATGTTGGGCGCGATGTTCGATGAACCCTTTGCTGACCCGTCGCAGATCCCCTCCTTTATGGTCAGCCGTATGGCGCGTGAGCAGGTTACTGTGTGCCTGAGCGGCGATGGCGGGGATGAGATGTTCTGCGGCTATGTGCGCTATCCGGGCGTGCCGCGTATGTGGAACGCCGTCAGCCGGTGGCCCTTTCGACGGGCTGCGTCTAGGGCTCTGAGGGCGATTCCTTTGTCTGTCCTCGAATCTGCATTTAGATTTCTGGGGCCTGTTGCCAAGCAATATGCCTCTCGCGGGATGCTCGGCCCCAGCCTGCGCAAAGCCGCAGGTTGGATCGGCGCGCGCACGCAGGCTGAACTGTATGAGCTGACGATGACGGCCTGGCCCAACCCGGAAATGCTGTTCACAAACTCGCCCCAAGCCCCGTCCGACTGGCGCCCGCAGCCACCCGAAACGACAGGTTCAGTCGAAATGATGATGTGGCGCGACAGCGTCGACTATCTGCCTGGAGACATTCTGTGCAAGGTTGATCGCTCGGCCATGGCCAACAGTCTCGAGACCCGCGCGCCCTTGCTTGACGTACGCATAGCCGAATTCGCCTGGCGTCTGCCGATTGAGATGAAACTGCGGGCCCGCGAGGGAAAATGGCTTCCACGCCAGGTGCTGGATCGCTATGTGCCCAGAGCGTTGATTGATCGACCCAAGCTTGGGTTTTCGGTGCCTCTGCATGACTGGTTGACCACAAGTTTGCGCCCGTGGGCCGAGGACCTCTTGTCAACGGAGCGCATCCGGCGGCAGGGAATTCTAAATCCCGAGCCGATCACCCGGCTCTGGCGCGGGTACTTGGCGGGCGACTCTTCGGCTAACCACCGTGTATGGACGCTACTGATGTTTCAGGCCTGGATGCAGGCCCGTGGTCGGTAGGGTCTGGGTTCTAAAACGGACGCCAAGACCTAAAAGCAGACCTTTCGCTCAGGAATTAAATTATGCGCATTTTGGTCACCGGCACCGCCGGTTTTATTGGATTTCATCTCGCCCGACGCCTGCTCGCCGATGGGCATCAGGTTATCGGTGTCGACGGCATTACCGACTATTATGATGTGCGCTTGAAACATGCACGCTTGGCGATCTTGGAGATTCAGCCGAATTTCTCCCAGCATAACCTGATGTTGGAAAACATGCCCGGGTTGGACATCCTTGCTCAAACCACCAAGCCCGAAGCCATCATCCATCTCGCCGCTCAGGCAGGGGTGCGCTACAGCCTGGAAAACCCGCGCGCTTATGTCGAATCCAATCTGGTCGGCACCTTCAATATCATGGAGATCGCCCGCACCACGAAGGTCCAGCACCTGCTGTTTGCCTCTACCAGCTCTGTCTATGGCTCCAACGAAGTCATGCCGTTTGTCGAGACAGAGCGGGCAGATCATCCGCTAACCCTCTATGCGGCTACAAAAAAAGCTACTGAGCAGATGACCCATTCCTATAGTCACCTGTGGTCGATCCCGACGACCGCTTTGCGGTTTTTCACGGTATATGGGCCCTGGGGGCGTCCAGACATGGCGCTATTCAAATTCGTTGAGGCGATGGCCAAAGACAAGCCGATCGAGGTCTATAATGGCGGCGATATGCAGCGCGACTTTACCTATATCGATGACTTGGTCGAGGGGATCACCCGCCTCTTGGCCACGCCGCCTGTGCGCGGTCAGCCTGTCACTGGTGCGACCGATTCGCTCAGCCCCGTCGCCCCCTGGCGCATCGTCAATGTCGGTGGCGGCGCGCCCGTGAAATTGATGGACTTCATTGCTGAAATCGAAAAATGTCGAGGTCAAAAGGCCAAATTGAACCTGATGCCAATGCAACAGGGTGATGTGCCTCGGACCTTTGCCGATGCGTCGCTGTTGCAAGCCCTGACCGGCTTTTGCCCTGCGATCCCGGTCAGCGTCGGTGTTGCCGCCTTTTGTGAGTGGCACAGGACTCACTACCAGACCATCATCGGGGCAAATGGGTGAGCTTGTCACCGGTTCTGCTAACCGGTGGCGCTGGTTATATCGGCAGCCACATCCTGCTTGAGCTTCAGGCTCTGGGCCGCGACGCCGTGGTCATAGATGACCTGTCGGCTGGCTACCGCGAGGCAATTCCGGCGGGTGTGGCATTGCATCAAGGTGACATCGCCGACCAGGATTTCGTCGCATCCATCCTGGACAAATACCGGGTGCGCACTGTCATTCATCTGGCGGGCAGCATTTCGGTGCCCGAGTCCATGACCGAGCCGGTAACCTACTACAGAAACAATGCCTTTGGTTCCCTGCGCCTGGGTCAGGTCTGTGCCGATAGGGGCGTAGAGAATTTCCTGCTGTCCTCGACCGGGTCCGTCTACGGCAATGTAGGGGACGGGCTGGCGACGGAGACCACCCCTACAGCCCCGATCAGCCCCTATGCGAGGTCAAAGCTGATGGCTGAGACCATGCTGCGCGACATTGCCGCTGTGCAGACAGGTTTTCGCTTTGCCGCGATCCGCTATTTCAATGTTGCTGGTGCGGACCCGGCGGGGCGGACAGGCCAGAGAAACCCCCAGGGAACGGGGCTGATCCTGGGGGCGATCTACACAGCCTTGGGTCGCCGCCCGGTTCTGGACATTTTCGGCGATGATTTCGACACTCGCGACGGTTCCGTTGAAAGAGACTATATCCACGTCAGCGATCTGGCCAGCGCTCACATCGCGACACTGGACGTGCTGGAGAGAGGTGGCGATCCGGGCGTTCTAAATCTCGGTTACGGTCGTGGATTCACGGTGCTGGAAGTCGTCAGCGCTCTCGAGGCGATGGTCGGGCACGAAATCGCCAAACGCCAGGCAGGCAGGCGACCAGGGGATATGGCCCGTGTCGTGGCCAATGCCGACCGCGCCCGCGCTCTGCTGGATTGGCAACCGCGTTATGACAACCTCGATACTATCCTACAGACCGCCCTCGACTGGCACAGGTCCAGGCCCTGATTCTGGACTCAGCCGGCTTGAGTCAAGGGTGTTCCGACTTTCCAATCAAAAAGCGACTGCAACACGGAGACGGCCTGTCCGCGCGGGCTCCTGAGTTGGGGATCACGATTGAGAATCAGGCGCGCGTCGTCGGCGGCAACGGCGATGAGGTCTCTGTGGGCGGTGGAATCGGCCAGGCGATAGGCTGGGAACCCACTTTGCCTCAGGCCCAGGGGATCGCCGCCGCCACGCAGGTCAAGGTCTTTTTCGGCGATAGCAAAGCCGTCATTGGTCCGGCGGAGAATATCCAGCCTCTGGGCGGCAATGTCCGACAAAGGCGAATCATAAAGCAGGACACAGCTGCTTTGCCTGGTGTTGCGCCCCACCCGGCCGCGAAGTTGATGCAGTTGCGCCAGACCAAACCTCTCTGCCTGTTCAATCACCATGATCGTGGCACCCGGCACGTCCACGCCAACCTCAACGACAGTGGTGGCCACCAGTATCGCAAGCCGCCCCTCAACGAATTCCGCCATGACCGCATCCTTGCTTGCAGGCGGCATACGACCGTGAATGAGCCCTACCTTGTGACCGAATAACTGCTGTAAGGCCGCATACCGCGCTTCCGCCGCCGCCAGATCGATCAGTTCGGACTCAGATACCAACGGGCAGATCCAGAAAGCCTGAGCCTGCGACGCCACGGCGCGTTGAAGGCGCGCGACCACCTCACTTAAGCGGTCCATCGGAGCCGCCCTGGTTGCAACGGGTGTGCGACCTGGAGGCTTTTCGTCGAGCCTCGAAACGTCGAGATCGCCAAACACTGTCAGTTCTAATGTCCGAGGGATCGGCGTCGCCGACATGGCTAATAAATGCGTACTCTCGCCTTTGGCCTGCAGACGCGCGCGCTCGGAGACTCCGAAACGGTGCTGTTCATCGATGACGGTCAGCGCCAGAGCCCGAAAGATCACGTCGTCCTGGAATAAGGCGTGCGTACCTACCGCAACCGCTGCCGCGCCGCTGGCAAGCTCCACGAGTTTGGCTGCTCTGGCCGCGCCCTTGTCGCGTCCTGTGAGCAGAATGACCTTTACCCCCTGACCAGCCATGGGGCCAGCGAGGGTTTCAAAATGCTGACGCGCAAGAATTTCGGTCGGTGCCATAAGAGCCGACTGCCACCCGGCCGCTGCGACCTCAAGAATGGCCAACATCGCCAGGACCGTTTTACCAGCGCCGACATCGCCCTGCAGCAGTCGCGTCATCCGCCGTCCAGCCGCCAGATCGCCGCTGATCTCGCTGAGTGCGCGCACCTGTGCCCCGGTCAAACGATAGGGCAAGGCGGCCTGTGCTGCACTCGTAATGCGGCTGCGCGGGATGGCCGGTGCCGGATGGTCCTGCCGGCTGGCCTTGCGTTGGGCCAGGGCCAACTGATGGGCGAGAAGTTCATCATAGGCCAGGCGCCTGCGGTGGGGGGCCTGTAGGCCGAGGTCGAGTTCTGAGGTTGGCGCATGAAGTCTGACAATCGCCTCTCTCCAGGAAGGCCACGCCTGACGTACCAACCAAGCCGGATCCTGCCATTCCTCCAGCTCCGGAACGCGCGAAAGTGCGTCCGTAACGAACCGACGAACCGATCGCGACGGCAGGCCGGCAGTTGCTGGATAGACGGTTTCAAGGGACGGAATATCCGCAGCCCGATCCTGGGCGACGAAATAGTCCGGATGGATAATCTGCGGCATCTCACTCATCCGGTCTATTTCGACCTTGCCGCTCACCGTGCGGAGTGAGCCAACGGGGTGACGTTGTTGCAGGTGCATGCCATATCCCTTGAAATAGGTCAGAGTGATCCAGCCTGTTTCGTCGTGGGTGCGGATTTTCCACGGTTGGTTACCGTGCCTTGGCGGCTCGTGAGCGTCGATGGTCACGCCAAAGGTCTGTACTTCACCTTCCAGCGCGCTCGCCGCAGTAGCGATGCTGCGTTTGATCAACGCTTGCGGAGCAAGAAAAACCAGATCGCGGATCAGGGACCCAGCCACAACCTCCAAAAGCGGTGCCACACGGGCACCGACACCTTTCAGCGCGGTAACCGGCGCAAACAGAGGAAACAGGATTGCAGGACGCATTTGCGCGCCACTATGTCTGATCGCCAGGGTCCCCGTCGAGGCTTGGCCATCGTCAAATCGGTGCAGTGCGTCTATCAGCGGTCTTAGGCGACGCAATGATGAGATAGTAATGACCGATTCACCCCCCGACCGGCTGGCGATTGATCCCGAAAGTCCCTTCCACGATGCTGATTTGCTCGTCCGTGGCGTGGGGGTGCGCTTCAAAGGCGTGGAGAAAACCAATGTCGATGAGTATTGCGTCAGCGAGGCCTGGGTCCGCCTGACCGTCGGCACCACCACAGACCGGCGGGGCAAGCCAATGACGATAAAGCTACAAGGTCTGGTTGAACCCTATTTTCGAGATGAATCGGAAGGCTAGCCATCGGTGGCCGAGAGCCCTATATCGCGCCCTCCCATGGATGAGACGGTTGTCAACAGGGTCAGGTTTCGGGCCTGGCGGCGCGGATTTCGTGAGGCGGACCTGATTTTGGGTCCGTTCGTGGACGAGCACGCGCGGTTCTTGACTACTGAGCAGCTGGAACTGTTGGAAATCCTGCTCGACCAGCCCGACTATGACCTCTACGCCTGGATCATCGGGACCGAACCGGTGCCGCCAGAGTTTGACAACGCGGTTATGGCCATGCTGCGCGGATTTGCCGCCAGTGACGCGGTCGCCCGGCCCCGAGGCGGCTGAGCATGGCGCAGAATTTTGATTTGAAACGGGTCGTCGGCTCAGCGGAATCGCTTGAGCTGTCGCGGGCTCCAGAGGGTTTCGACGCTCTGGTAATGAGTGATATCGCCAGGGGCAGGGGCGGGCTGACGGTCTTTGTTGCCCGCGATGCCTCACGGGCGGCAGCCTTTACCGACGCCATGAGCTTTTTTGCGCCCGAGATCGAGGTCATTGATTTTCCCGCCTGGGATTGCCTTCCCTTTGACCGAGTTGGGCCGTCGGCTGGCGTTGCAGCCCAGCGCATGGCGACCTTGACCCGACTGGCGCGCGGACTTGAGGCCAAAACGACTAAGGTCCTGGTGACAACGACTCCGGCCCTATTGCAGCGTGTTCCACCGCGCGCCACGGTAATAAATGCGGGATATTCGGCCGCAGTCGGGGCTCAGGTAGAGATTGCGCACCTCGAGCGGTATTTCGCCATAAACGGCTATCAGCGCGCGTCTACGGTTTCGGAGCGTGGCGAATTTGCCGTGCGTGGGGGTGTAATCGATGTCTTCCCGCCCAACGCGGCAGAACCGGTGCGCCTGGACCTGTTTGGCGACACGCTGGAATCCATTCGTGCCTTTGATCGCGAAAGCCAAAGGTCAACGAAACAACTGACGAGCATCGACCTGTTGCCCGTCAGCGAATGCCTGGTGGACCCAGCCGCCATTGCCCGGTTCCGCACCGGCTACCTCGCCGCTTTTGGCGCGCCGGGAGATGATCCTCTCTATGCGACCGTGAGCGAGGGCGCGCGGAGAGGCGGTATGGAACATTGGCTACCGCTTTTCTATGATCGGCTTGAGAGCCTGATCGACTATCTGCCGGCGGGCACTTTGTTCGGCATCGACCATCTGGCTATCTCCGCCCGCGACGAACGGCTGGCCATGATCAGCGACGCGTTTGAGGCGCGTGAACAGGCGGAGCGCAAAGTCCATTATCGCGCCCTGTCGCCCGCAGGCCTCTATTTGACGGCGCAGGTTTGGGACGAATTACTTCGCGATTTTCCCATTCGCCATTTCACCCCGTTTCAGCTCGACGTAGGTTTCGGCGTTATCGATATGGGAGCAAAGCTTGGCCGCACCTTCGCGGCGGAGCGGGCGCAAGACAGCGTCAACCTGTTCGAGGCAACTGCCGACCACGCCCGGCGACTGGCCGGCGACGGTAAGCGGGTGATCTTTGCTTCGTGGTCCGAGGGTTCGTCCGAGCGCCTGGGAACGATGCTGGCCGATCATGGTCTGCGCGGCCTCACCCTGGCCGGCTACTGGCAGGCGGCAAAAGCGGCTGATCGCAAACACCCGCAACGGGCGGTTCTGCCTCTGGAGACGGGCTTCGAGACCGACGATCTGGCGGTGATCTCCGAGACTGATATCCTCGGTGACCGTCTGGCAAGACCCCGCCGCCGTCGCCGCGCGGCCAATTTCCTGGCCGAGGCCACGGCGTTGACCCCGGGCGATCTGGTGGTCCACATCGATAACGGTATCGGTCGTTATGAGGGCCTGCGCACGTTGGAGGTGATGGAGGCCCCGCACGACTGCCTGGAACTGCATTATGCCGGTGAATCGAAACTCTATCTGCCGGTCGAGAATATCGATCTGCTGACGCGCTATGGTTCCGAAGGCGACGGCGTCGCGCTCGACCGTCTTGGTGGCGCGGCCTGGCAGGCCCGCAAGTCCAAGGCCAAGGAACGCCTACGCGAAATGGCCGAAGGGCTGATCGCCATTGCCGCAGCCCGGGCGATGCATGTGGTTGAGGAGGTGGATCCGCCACACGGCCTGTTCGACGAATTCTGTGCCCGCTTCCCCTACGAGGAGACCGAGGACCAGCTGAACGCCATCTCGGATGTTCTGAGCGATCTGGCGGCCGGCAAGCCCATGGACCGCCTGATTTGCGGTGACGTTGGCTTTGGCAAGACCGAGGTGGCCCTGCGCGCCGCCTTTGTCATGGCTATGAGCGGGCGGCAGGTGGTCCTGGTCTGTCCGACAACCCTTCTCGCGCGTCAGCACTTCAGAACCTTCCAGGAGCGCTTTCAGGGTTGGCCGATCCGGGTACGGCGATTGTCGCGGCTGGTCCCCACTGCCGAGGCGAATGCGACGCGCGATGAGTTGCGCAAGGGCGAGGTGGAAATCGTCATCGGGACCCATGCGGTACTGTCAAAACAGGTGGCGTTCAAAGACCTGGGTCTGGTCATTGTCGATGAGGAACAGCATTTCGGGGTCAAACACAAAGAGGCCCTGAAGGCCCTACGCGCTGAAGTGCATGTCATGACGCTGACGGCAACACCGATCCCGCGCACCTTGCAGATGGCGCTATCGGGTATCCGTGAGATGTCGATCATCGCCACACCCCCGGTCGACCGCTTGGCGGTGCGTACCTACGTTACGCCCTGGGACCCGGTAGCCATCCGCGAGGCGCTTCTGCGGGAAAAATATCGCGGTGGTCAGGCCTATTATGTCGCCCCGCGCATTGCCGATTTGCCTGATCTAGAACGCTTCCTGCGCGAACAAGTGCCGGAGGTGAAGTTCGTTGTCGGCCACGGTCAGATGGCACCGACACAGCTCGAAGACGTGATGAGCGCCTTTTACGATGGCCGCTATGACGTGCTGCTGTCCACGACCATCGTCGAGTCGGGTCTGGATATCCCCTCGGCCAACACCCTGATCGTGCATCGGGCCGACCGCTTTGGCCTGTCGCAACTCTATCAGCTGAGGGGCCGGGTGGGGCGGTCAAAAGCCCGCGCCTATGCCTATCTGACGACGCCGTTTAATACCTCAATCAGCCTGGCGGCGGAAAAGCGCCTGCACGTGCTGCAATCCCTCGACAGCCTGGGTGCGGGTTTCCAGCTGGCCAGCCACGACCTGGATATCCGCGGCGGCGGCAATTTGCTTGGCGATCAGCAGTCTGGCCATATCCGCGAGATCGGGGTCGAGCTTTACCAACAGATGTTGGAAGACGCTGTCGCCGAGCTGCAAACTAAGCAGAATGCAGTCGCCGTTGCACCGGATCGCGGCTGGTCGCCGCTGATCAACACCGGAGCGGCGGTGCTAATCCCCGAGGCCTATGTGCCGGACCTGAATGTGCGCCTTGCCCTTTATCGTCGGCTGTCTGACGCCGAGCGCGCGGCGGATCGTGAGGCCCTGGCGGCCGAACTCATCGACCGCTTCGGTCCCCTGCCGCCTGAGGCAGATCAACTACTGAAAGTTGTCGCAATCAAAGGCCTGTGCCGGGAAGCGAATGTTGCCAAGATCGACGTCGGACCCAAGGGCGCGCTCATTTCCTTCCGCAAAGACCACTTCGCCAACCCCGCCGGCCTGGTCGCCTTCATTCAGAAAAACCAAATCGCCTGGCGTCTGCGCCCCGACCACAAGGTGGTGGTCAAAGGCGAATGGGAAACTCCGGCGCGACGGCTGGCCGCAGCAGAACGGTTGCTGACGGAATTAGCGCGCCTGGCGAAGGGGTAGGGGATTTCCAATCCAGAG
>JAYTXQ010000204.1:0-2330 GCA_043742825.1 Caulobacteraceae bacterium
TATAGCGGATCGCGCCCCCCTCAGAGCCCGCGCCAAACAAAGTCCCCTGCGGCCCACGCAGAACTTCGATGCGTTCCACATCAAAGGTCAGGGGCTGAGTGTTATTAGCGTTCTGTCCCAATGCCCGCAACTGGATCGGCGTATCGTCGATGTAGATACCGGTCGTGCCCGATCCAGCATCCGACTGGATGCCGCGGATTGAGATGTCGTGACGGTCTTCTTCGTAATTGACGCCAGGACTGAATTTGACCAGATCAACAGCAGATTTGATCGCCAGAACATCCATCCTTTCTGGCGTAAAGGCGGTCAGACTCTGCGCGACCTTGCTTAGGGCTTGGGATTGTCCCACTGCGGTGACGACAACCTCGCCAACGTCAGACGCGGTCTGGTTGACTCCGGATATCGCCGTTTCGGCGGCAGATTCTGTCGCCATGAGGCACCACAGGCCCGCCGCAGCCAGCCCCGACGCCCACGGACGCAGGTTGTCGGCCATAGATTACAATTACCTCGAAAATTCGACCGGCGACATTCTGCGGGGTTCCGACGGCAATATTAACACCGATAGGAGGATTTGCGCGCCTTATTTGCCCCCTGACACCCGTTCGGCTGCATATCCCTGAACCGCCTCGGTGATCACATAGCTGCGGATCGCTCCGACATCAACGTCTGTGAGGATCGTGGCAAAGCTGACCATGCTGCGGCTCTTGTGTGAGCCGCCGTCGACGACAGTGGGGGTCGCCTCGACCACCGCGATTGGTGGAAAGATTAAAGCTCCAGCCCAGGCCCAGATCAGCCACATTGCCGGCATTGTTCTTGTCCAGAGGGCTGAAACGTTGTTCGCTTTAGGTCCGCCTGTGGCTCATCCAATTGCCGGGCTCTTTGTCGGCATTGACCAGTCGCTGCATATCGACATTCGCCGGGGCCTCGGCACCCTGATAGCGGGGCGGAGCTAGAACCGAAACGGCAATAGCCACCCAAGCCCACACAGGGCACCTCATTCTCTCGCCTCCCAAAGTCGCGAAAGGTAAATCCCGTCGTCGATTTGAAAGGAGTTTAGGGTGACGCGGAAGCTCGTCGAGCCCCGCGCCGATAGAGTCTTAGTAACTCTCCACCCTCCGGCGCGCTCAAAAAGAACGCACCGGTCACAGTGGACCTATTTGTCCGTTGGCGCGTCAGTCTTGGCAGCCGCCATGTGGTGGTGATGATGATGATGGTGATGGTGGTGATGGTCGTGATGCATGCGGCCATGGGCCATGGCTTTCGCCGGTGGATTGGCGATAGGTGCCATCGTGGCCTGCGCGGCGGTAGTGCCACCGATAAAGGCGCTGATCGCGAGAACCGAGACGGCCAGACTTGCGAATTTCATAGATATCTCCTTTTGGAAAAGGATCAGGCTGTCCCTGACTCCTAAGCGTAGGCATAGCGCCGAATCTCGACCACGACAACGGTTTGTCATCATCCCCGGATCGGGAGGCCTGCGCGGTGATCCAGCTGGGCCCAACTACGCCCGAAAGAGCCTTTTCGCCGTGCCGTGATTTTGGCCAGTCGCATCGCCCACACGCTTTGCACCGTGTCCGCCTGGTGCCAGCAGGCCGCTAGCCTCGCACCCAGGGCTTTTGGAGCCAAATCCGCGTCAAGGGCCAACCGCATCTGCTCGGCAAACTCCGCCTCAACGGTATCGCGCTCGGCTTCGATCAGGGCTAGCGCTGCCGCAAAGTCAGCTAGGGCGGTACGGTGCAAGCCCTCATGCTTCCACCAGCGCGTCGCCGGATCATATTGGTCGCAAGCCGCCGGGCCTTGACCGGGCAGACCCACACCGACCAGTGCCGGCTTAAACAGGCTCAGGCACGGTGCCGCTCCGCCAGTAACCCAATGCAGTGTCTGTTCACCGCTCACCTCGCTGGTCCAGGACGCCACGGTTTGACTTCGCCGGGAGCCGGGCCCCGCGTGCATACAGATTGTTCGCCCCACCGTTTGCTCGGGTGTCCAGGCTGGATTGCCATCCGCCGCTGGACCATGGTCACGCAGGATGGTCCTGATATCGGCGCTCGTAAGTGTGCCACGCTTGGTCCAAAGCGCCTGGCTGGCCCTCTCGCATCGCGCGCCACCAAAGGAAATCCCCTCACGCCCTGGTTGGGCAAAACGCGCTGCGAAATCGAATCGATCTCGCTGATCAGTCCAGCCTTCCGCGGCCGCGTGGTCGGCCAGTGCCTGACTCACAGAATCATACCCGTCGTCCAGGCTGAGACTGTTGGAGATGGCGCGCGCGCCTCGCACTCGCTGCACTGCCCACCAGCGACCGACCGTCTCCAAAACGAAGACTTCATTGT
>JAYTXQ010000205.1:0-2626 GCA_043742825.1 Caulobacteraceae bacterium
TGGGGGATCAAACGCGGTTTGTCGGCGTCGGTGGCCGACAAATGCAGGCCAGGGGCATAGTCAGCCCGTTTGATATCTCGCCCCTGTCGGTTCTGGGGGTAACGGATGCGTTGCGTGTCTATCCGTTGGCACGGCGCAGAGCCCTGGAGACAGCCAGGTTGGCCTGTGCGAGCCGCCCGCGCGCGGTAATCCTAATAGACTCGTGGGGATTCACGCTGCGGGTCGCGCGGCATATCCGCCGTCTGGTCCCCAATATTCCGCTGATCAAATATGTCGGCCCCCAAGTCTGGGCAACACGGCCAGGCCGTGCCCGCACACTGGCGCGCGCGGTCGATCACCTGCTGACAATTCACAGCTTTGACGGCGTTTACTTCACGCGCCAGGGCCTGGACGTCACGTTTGTCGGTAATCCGGTGCTGAACCGAGATTTCTCTGGTTCTGATCCGGAAAGGTTGCGAGAGCGCTTGGGTATCCTCCCTGGTGTGCCCGTACTCCTGTTGCTTCCCGGCAGTCGGTCCGGGGAGGTGGATCGATTGCTCGACCCCTACGAGCAGACCTTAATTCGGCTTATGCACAAACATCCGGACCTGCGGGTGCTTATAGCCCTCGCCGATGATGTTGCCGATCGGGTCAGGGCCCGTGTTGCGAACTGGCGCTCAGCGGTGGATATCCTTGAAGGTGAAGCCTCGCGCTTGGCCGCCATGCGCGCCGCGACCGTGGCTTTGGCGTGCAGCGGCACGGTGACCACCGAACTGGCCCTGGCGGGATGTCCGATGGTAGTCACCTACAGGATGAGCCCCCTGACCCATCAGGTTGCCAGGGCTTTAATCCGTACACGTTACATTACGCTTTTTAATTTTGCGGCCCAGGATTTTATCGCCCCTGAGCGCCTGCAGGCTGAGTGCAATCCCAGGGTTCTGGCGGGAGATCTGGACCGGCTGCTGTGTGATGCCGATGTGCGCGAATGCCAGGTCCAGCGCCAGAGCGTTGCCTTGGAAGTCATGCGTGGCGGCATCACCGACGCCAGCGGCGCGGCGGCCGACGCGGTGATCCGTTTTCTGACGACGCGTAGCTGATCAGATTTAGCTGCGGTTTTCGATACCGACGTAGTCGCGACGTACCGGCCCGGTATAAAGCTGACGGGGGCGGCCTATTTTGCGTTGGGGGTCCTCGAACATCTCTTTCCACTGGCTTATCCAACCGACGGTGCGGGCCAGAGCGAAAAGCACAGTGAACATGGTATCGGGAAATCCCATCGCCTTGAGCGTGATTCCAGAATAGAAATCGACGTTGGGATATAGCTTGCGATCAACGAAATAGGGGTCATTCAAAGCGATCTTTTCCAGCTCCATAGCAACCTTCAATAATGGATCGTCGCTATTGCCCACTTCGGCCAGGACCTCATGGCAGGTCTTTTGCATAACCGTGGCGCGGGGATCATAGTTTTTGTAGACGCGATGGCCAAAGCCCATAAGGCGATATTTTCGGTCCTTAACACCCTGCACATATTCCGGGATCCGGTCTACCGTTCCGATCTCGCGTAGCATCATCAAGGCTTCTTCGTTGGCCCCACCGTGGCTTGGACCCCACAGACAGGCGATGCCCGCAGCGATACAGGCAAAGGGATTGGCCCCCGAAGACCCCGCGAGGCGTACCGTTGAGGTTGATGCGTTTTGCTCATGATCGGCGTGCAGGATGAAAATACGGTCCATCGCCCGCACCAGGACCGGGTTGGGTTTCCATTCCTCAGCCGGAACCGAAAAGGCCATTCGTAGGAAATTCTCGGCATAGGAGACATCGTTACGGGGATGGACGAAGGGCTGGCCGATGGAATATTTGTACGCCCGCGCCGCAATGGTCGGCATTTTGGCAATCAGGCGGTGGGCCGAAATCTTGCGTTGCTCGGGGTCATCGACGTTGGTGCTGTCATGATAGAAGGCTGAAAGAGCCCCCACCGCGCCGGTCATGATCGCCATAGGGTGGGCGTCTGAACGAAAACCGGTAAAAAACCGATCAAACTGAGCGTGGATCATCGTGTGATAGGTAATCGTATGCTCAAAATCTGCGTAGGCGACGGCATCGGGCAGTTCGCCGTTCAGCAACAGGTAACAGACTTCCAGGAACGTGGAATTTTCTGCAAGCTGTTCAATCGGATAGCCTCGGTGCAACAGAACCCCGGCGTCGCCGTCGATATAGGTGATCTTGCTCTCGCAACTGGCGGTCGAGGTAAAGCCAGGATCAAATGTGAATGTGTCGGTGTCCGCATAAAATTTTCGAACGTCAACGACGTTTGGTCCGGCCGTGCCGCTCAGGACGGGCAGATCGAAACTTTTGCCGCCAAGCGTCAGAGTGGCATTGTCAGCCATGCTTAAATCCCCTGTGTAAAATTAGCTCCGCTATCGAGGGCGGCGGCATGTCTTATAGCGTCTTACTGCGGTTGCGAAAGGGCGTCTTCTATTCGTCCCAGACTCTCATCGCGACCAAGGGCCATCAGCGCCGAGGCGAGGTCGGGTGCCGGCAGGCCTCCAGAGAGCACCCCGCGCAATCCTGGACCGATCTTTCCAAGGCCAACACCGTCGGCTTCGGCGAACTGGCGGAGCAGAGCGTTGAGAGACTCAAGCGTCCA
>JAYTXQ010000206.1:0-8965 GCA_043742825.1 Caulobacteraceae bacterium
CACTCATGACGCGATGTTCCAACCGGTATAGAGTTCTTTATCTCTGCTCGGTCAGGTCCCTGCGGCAATGTTCCTCTAGCCTGGAGACGTCCAATATGCTGAACACAGTTTGCCAATTTGTCAGTCTGTACCTTTGGGACGACCTGTGAAGGACGCCGTTTTCGCGGTGCCCGGCGCAGGCACGCCGATTCGGCTGTTCACGCAGGCCAAATGGCAAAGCACCGTAACTTCACAATCGCCAGCCGTCCTGGCGACAGCGGATCGGACAGGATTCAAGGGCAAATCGGGGCAATTGGCTCAGGTAGTGGGCCCCGACGGGTCCCTGGAGGAATTGCTGTTTGGTGTGGGTGCTTCGGTGATGCCCACTACTATGGGTTTGCGTACCTTGGCTGCCAGCGCGCCGGCAGGCGACTATCACCTCGTTGACGGTCATGTGGGGCTGGATGCGACTCAGATCGCCCTGGCCTGGGCTCTGGGGCGATACCGATTCGACCGTTACAAACAGGCACCAGGGCTGAGCCACGCGCGCCTCGCTCCGCCCTCAGGGGCCGATGTTGATCTGGCCCTCAGTCTCGCCGGGGCCTGCACGCTTGCCCGCGATATGATCAACACGCCCGCGAACGATATGGGGCCGCAGGAAATCCAGGCCATCGCTGAGGATATGGCCCAGCGCCATGGGGCTCAAATCAGTGTCGTCATCGGCGATGATCTGCTCGCTGCCGGCTATCCGGTCATCCACGCCGTCGGCCGGGCTGCTGTGGCGCACCGTGCACCGCGTATGATCGAAATGACCTGGGGCAAGGTCGATCATCCCCGCGTTGCCCTGGTGGGCAAGGGTGTGGTCTTCGACACCGGCGGGCTGGATCTGAAACCCTCAAGCGGCATGCGTTGGATGAAAAAGGACATGGGGGGTGCCGCTCACGTCCTGGGCCTGGCCAGTATGATCATGCAGGCTGAGTTGCCCGTGAGTCTTAGCGTCCTCCTCCCGGTGGTGGAAAACGCCGTTGCCGGCGACGCCATGCGGCCCGGCGACATTCTGCCCTCCCGTAAAGGCCTGACAATCGAGATCGGCAATACCGATGCCGAGGGACGCCTGATACTTGCCGATGCCCTGACCAGGGCCGCAGAGCTGAATCCAGATCTTACGATCGATTTGGCGACACTGACCGGGGCGGCGCGGGTGGCATTGGGGCCGGATGTGGTGCCGTTCTACACCGATGACGAGGCCCTCGCGGCGGCTTTGGGCCGGGCTGCGGTGACCTGCGAAGATCCGATGTGGCGGATGCCGATGTGGCCCGGCTATGCGGCCTCGCTAGACAGTGACGTTGCGGACGTGAAAAACGATCCTGACGCCTGGGCTCAGGCGGGCTCGATCACGGCGGCGCTATTTCTCCAGAAATTCGCGCCGGAGGGGGCCTGGGTACATTTCGACATCTACGCCTGGAATACCCGCAGCCGTCCCGGTTTTCCACAGGGGGCTGAGGCTCAGGCCATCCGGGCGGTCTTCTCTGTCCTGCGCGACCGCTATTCGTGAGCTTCGATTCGCGCACCACACTTGCGCGCGCCGACCTGGCAGCCAGTGATCTGGAGGGCATGGTGGCGTCGGCCCGCTTTGTCCCTCGCTCATCGATGCAAGTGGTTACCCCGCTTACCGCGATGCGTGCGCTGCCCCAGACCGACGCGGAACAGGTCAATCAGCTCTTGTTCGGCGAAATCCTCGACGTGATTGAAACGCAGGATGGATTTGCCTGGGGCCAGGCCCGGCGCGACGGCTATGTCGGCTATGTCGACATCACGGCCCTGAGCGCAGACTTAGTCAGCCCCACCCATTGGGTGAAAGCCCCCATCACTTTGGCTTTCGCCCGCCCCGACATCAAGTCGCCGCCCTGGGGATTTTTGAGCTGCAATGCCTTGTTGGCGGTGGATAAGGTGGGCGAAGCATTGGTCCATGCCATCGGTGCTGGCTGGATCCCGGGCAAGCACCTGCGACCGATTGGTCAAGGCTGCGGCGACGCGGTGGAGGTGGCGCTGAGCATGATGGGCGCACCCTATCTGTGGGGCGGACGCAGCCACCTGGGTCTGGATTGCTCCGGCCTGGTGCAGATGGCCTTGCAGGCCACGGGCCGCGCCTGCCCCCGCGACACTGATCAGCAACAGGCCCTTGGCGCACCTGCACTGCCCGGTACCCCAGAGCGCGGTGACCTGGTCTTCTGGCCGGGCCACGTGGGCCTAATGCTTGACGCCAACCACCTGCTACACGCCAACGCCCACCACATGGCTGTCGCCATTGAGCCCCTGGCAGACGCGGTCGCCCGAATTGGACTGCCGACTGCGCATCGGTGCCTCTGAAGATTTATTCAGCCGCGGTCACCTGGCGAAAATCATGGCCTCGTCGGCGAAGGCTTTAAACTCCAGGGCATTGCCGCTGGGATCAAGTACGAACAGTGTCGCTTGCTCGCCCGCCTGGCCGGCGAAGCGGATTTGGGGCTCGATAAGAAAGTTTGCTGCGCCCGCTTGCAGCCGGGTGACAAGGGCCTGCCAGTCCGCCATGCTCAGGATCAGGCCGAAATGGCACACCGGCACCGCTTCGCCGTCAACGGTATTGGTCGTAACCGGCTGTTCGGGTGCGAGGTGGGCGACGATCTGGTGGCCATAGAAATCAAAATCCACCCATTCCGGGCACGAGCGCCCCTCCGGACAGCCGAGCAGATCGCCGTAGAAGGCTCTGGCGGCGGCGAGGTCATTTACCGGAAAGGCCAGATGGAAACGTGGGCGCTCGTGCATCCTTAAATCTTACTCGCACAACGTGGCGCTGGACAGGTGCCGTAGGCGGTGGGCAATGTGCACGATCCGTTAAGTCTGCGAGACCTTGACCATGAATGCCCTGACCTTGGATTCGGCTATCTGGACCACAGCCGGCGAGGCCCTGTTAGCCGACGCCATCGACCTTCGCCGGGCCATCCACGCCGACCCGGAACTGGGGCTCGACCTGCCCAGGACAACAGCCAAGGTGCGCGAGGCACTAGCCGGTCTGCCACTGGAGATTCGTGAGGGGCCTTCGACCAGCGGCCTTGTGGCCATCCTGCGCGGGCCAGAGAACGGGCGAACCGTATTGTTGCGCGGCGACATGGACGCTCTGCCACTTATCGAGGATACCGGCCTTGAGTTCAGCTCACTGACGCAAGGGGCGATGCACGCTTGTGGTCACGACACCCACGTGGCCATGCTGGTCGGTGCGGCGCGGGCCCTGTGTGCCAGACGCGAACTCCTGACCGGGACGGTGATGTTCATGTTCCAGCCCGGCGAAGAAGGCTGGCATGGGGCGCGGTTCATGCTGGAAGACGGCTTGCTCGATCCCCTGCCCGACGCCGCTTTCGCCCTGCACATCTCACCCAATATGCCCAAGGGTGTCTTCGCCGGACGCACCGGCCCGCTGCTGGCCTCGTCAGACAAACTGCGCATCCGCGTCGTCGGGCGCGGCGGCCATGCCTCGATGCCGCACGATGCACTGGACCCCATTCCGATCATCTGTGAGATTGTCACCGCGCTGCAGACCCTGGTCACCCGGCGTATCTCTGTTTTTGATCCAGCCGTGATCACTATCGCCCGTATCGATGCCGGCACGACTGACAATGTAATTCCTGAAGATGCCCGGCTTTGGGGAACCCTGCGCACTCTCTCCGAACGCACCCGTGCGACGGCCCAGGCTGGTATCCGGCAGGTGGCCGAGAGCATCGCCGCGGCTCACGGCGCGAAGGCTGAAGTTGAGATCGACCCAGGGTTCCCGGTCACCGTCTGCGACAGCCGCATCACCGATCTGGCCCAACGCACGGCGCAGGCGCTCTATGGTGAGGGTGCCTGGATGACCATGCCGCATCCGATGATGGGGGCGGAGGATTTCGCCTATATCCTACAGAAACTGCCAGGGGCCATGGCGTTCCTAGGCGCGGCACCCGAGGGCGGCGACTACCGTACCTGTTGCGCACTGCACTCCAACCGCATGGTCCTCAGTGAAGATGTGATGGCGCGCGGCATTGCCATGCACTGCGCTATGGCCCAGGCGGCGCTTGGCAGTGAGTGGGGGTTATAGGCAGGCCCTTTATCCGCAGATGACGCAAACGGAAGCAGATCGCCTTCGCGACGCTGCACGGGGACGTTGGCCTCCATCTGCCTGCATCTGCGCATTCTGCGGAACTCTTCGCACCCGCGCGCCACGATTGGCACTAGAGCCCACCGCCGGCCTGGGTTAAAGGGCCACCGAAAGGCCGTGCTCGGAGCTGTTCGCGTTCGCCTTTCCACGCAATTTCAGCGCGGAGAGGCGCATTATTCATGGCGAATGTTACAGTTATCGGCGCCCAGTGGGGCGACGAGGGCAAGGGCCGGGTGATCGATTGGCTGGCCGACCGCGCCGATGTGGTCGTGCGCTTTCAGGGCGGCAACAATGCCGGTCACACCATCGTTGTCGGCAATTCCACCTATAAATTCGCCCTGCTGCCGTCAGGGGTCGTGCAGGGAAAACTGTCGGTGATTGGCAACGGCGTCGTCGTCGATCCCTGGTCATTGCTGGACGAGATTGAGCGGGTGCGCGGCCAGGGCCTGACCATTACCCCCGAAATTCTGGTTGTCGCCGATAACGCCGCCCTGGTCCTGCCCCTGCACCGCGACCTGGACGCAGCCCGCGAAGCCCGCGCCGGGGCCAACAAGATCGGCACC
Organism: Caulobacteraceae bacterium; assembly: GCA_043742825.1. Classification (GTDB taxonomy): domain Bacteria; phylum Pseudomonadota; class Alphaproteobacteria; order Caulobacterales; family Caulobacteraceae; genus Acaudatibacter. Next base: position 4,714 of record JAYTXQ010000206.1, read on the forward strand.
ACAGGCCGCGGCATTGGCCCCGCCTATGAAGACAAAGTCGGGCGTCGGGCAATCCGATTTTGCGACCTGGCCGACGAAGAGGCCCTCAGGAGCAAGATCGAACGCCTGTTGGCCCACCACGAGCCCCTGCGCCGGGGGCTGGACCTGCCCTCCGTTACCGGTGAGGATCTGTTGGCTCTGTTGCAGGCGGTTGCCCCACGCGTTTCGCCGTTCGTCGGCCCGGCATGGAGAGTGCTCGAGGCTGCGCGCAAGGCCGGCAAACAGGTGTTGTTCGAGGGTGCTCAGGCGACCATGCTGGATGTCGATCATGGCACCTATCCCTTCGTCACCTCGTCCAATACCGTCGCCGGACAGGCGGGCGCAGGTGCAGGCGTCGGCCCCTCTTCGGGGGGCTATGTGCTGGGCATCGTCAAGGCCTACACCACCCGCGTCGGCGAAGGGCCCTTTCCCTGCGAGCTGACCGACGAGATCGGCGAGCGGCTGGGTGAGCGGGGTAATGAATTTGGCACCAATACCGGGCGCAAGCGGCGTTGCGGCTGGTTCGACGCGGTGCTGGTGCGTCAGTCGGTGACCATCAGCGGCATCGACGGTATCGTCCTGACCAAGCTGGACGTGCTGGATGGTTTTGAGACCCTGAAGATCTGCACCGGCTACCAGATCGGCGACAAGGTCTATGACTACCTGCCGGCGGGCCTGCGCGAACAGGCCGCCGCTGTGCCGGTCTATGAAGAGATCGAAGGCTGGAGCGGCATCACCAAAGGCGCCCGAACCTGGCGCGACCTGCCCGCCGCCGCAGTCAAATACGTCCGCCGCATCGAGGAACTGATCGGTGCCCCAGTGGCGGCGGTTACCACCAGCCCGGAGCGGGAGGATATCATCGTGGTCAAGGATCCATTTCTGGGGTGAGGGGTACGGGTTGCGGCAGTTCACCCCCCGGGGACCACGCGATGCCGCGTTAGGACCACCGTTGCGACACCGTCATGGGTAGGCCGCCCTTGGGCCTTAGGGCGAGCCGGGCGACGGGCCAGATCAGGTGGCCTGGATCGAGCCTCAGATCGACGCTGCGGGCGATCGTGGCCAGGATGGTGACCATTTCGATCATTGCCAGGGCCTGACCGATGCAGATTCTGGAGCCTGACCCTAAGGGAAGAAACTGATAACGGTCCGGCGGCGGACGATCTGGCGCAAAACGGTCCGGGTCGAAGACATCGGGGTTTTGCCAAAGCCGGCGGTGCCGATGCAGGGCGTAAAGGGGAATATTGACACGGGTTCCGGCGCGCACGGCTGCACCTGCCAATTCCGCGTCGTGGCGGCTGACCCGCGTGATCATGAAGGCCGGCGGATATAGCCGCAGCGCTTCGTTGACGACCTGGCGGGTAAAAACGAGTCGGTCGATATGCTCCGGACCGATGGGCGCGTCAGAGGCCACGGCGGTAACTTCGTTCCGGATCCGGGCCAAGCTCGTAGGATGGGACGCCATCAGAAACATGGCCCAGGTCAAGCCTAAGGATGTGGTTTCATGGCCGGCGAGAATGAAACCCATAAGATTATCGGACAACAGATCATCGTCCATCCCCTGACCGGTTTCCGGGTCGCGGGCCGCCAGTAGCATGCCTACCAGATCGCCCTGTGCCGGGGCAGTGCGACGGCGCTGAACCATGGATTTGATCTGGTCGATCAATGGTTGCCGGTGCGCCGAGGCAATGTCGGGGCGGCGGGCATGATAGGCGTCAGGGGCCAGAAAATAGCTGAGCCGCATCTTGCCGATGTCGTTAAAGAACGCCTGTGCCCGCTGTTGCATCGTTGCTCGGTCGAAGTCCTCACCCCCAGACAGCATCGTGTCCAGAATGATGTCGAAGGTCAGCCGGGTCATCTGCGCGGTCATATCGAGCCGGCGGCCAGGTGGTGCCGCCAGCCAGGCGTCGACTGTCGTTTGCGTGTTGCTTGCGATCAGCGGCGTCAGCCGGTTCAAGTCCTTGGGGCGAAAGGCGGTGGCCGCTGCGTGGCGTTGCCACCGCCAGTCCGCGCCTTGAGCGGTCAGCAGACCACCGCCCCAGGCCGGTGCCATTACGCGTGCAAACAGGTCGCCGTGAGGAAAGGCGTCGGCCGCCTCCAGCAACACATGGTGAATGGCCTGCGGCTGCATAATAAACAGCGGCGCGCCGGGGAATGGCGGGCGCCAGGTGTCCGCCTCGAATACGGCCCTCGGCCAGCCTTCCAGCATATTGCCCGGTGATCGCGCGGCGAGACTGAGCGAGTGCCGGTCGCGGTCCGGCGGCCGATAGGCCGGCGGCGTGTAGGCCAAGACGGGTACGGACGCGATGGACACGGCAAAACCATACTCTTTGGTATGTTCATGTCAACAGGCGTTGACCCTGCCCGCCTCTGACGCTCTACATTGACGTGATGAGCCGCTTCAGTAAAACCGACTGGCTGGACCTCGGGGTTCACATGTTGTCCGAGGAAGGACCCGAGGCGCTGAGCCTTGAGCGGCTTACCCGAGCGGCCGGAATGACACGCGGCAGTTTTTACCATCATTTCATTGGCCGCGAGGCGTTCCTGACCGCCATGATGTCGCGTTGGCGGGCCACTGCCATTGAGGGCAACGCTCAACGCTACCGAGCCGATACCTCGCCCGCTGCCTGGCGGGAGCTGATGCGACAGGCCCCGTTTGAAATGGACAGCAGGTTCGAGCGTGCGGTGCGCCGCTTGGCGGTGGTTGAGCCGGTGGTCGCGCAGGCTGTGGCTCTGATAGATGGCGAGCGAATTGCCGGCATCACATTTGTAATCAGCCAGCTGCAGCCCAACATCGCTGATCCGCAAGCCCTGGCTTTTATCCAATATGCTGCCGTCGTCGGCGGCCAGTGGCTGGCGGAGTCGGCGGATGAGGCTCTGATTGTCAGAGTTCGAAAGGTGGGTGCGACTCTGTTTGGCATTGACGAACCGACGGCCTGATCAGCGCAAGTCTTTGGCGCACGCCAACGCACCCGGGTTGCGGCACCCCGCTCACGGCTGATAGGCGTATTTGGCTTCCCATTCCTCTTCGGTCATGGGTTGGAAAAAAGGCTGCCGTTGTGCGCTTTGGCCCGAGATCGGCAATTGCTGTTTGAGTTGTGCCGCGTCGCTGATCATGCCACGGGCGACGGCATAGCCCGGTGCCGTGTTCAGTTTAGCCGCTGCCATGGCCATGTCGATCAGGGTGTCGATAATGAAGCTCAGATCGCGAGACCCGCCTCTGGCGTTGCGATGGGCAATTTCTGCGACACGATCAATTACATCCTGTCTCCTGGAAATCTTTTTGACCGATGCGACTTTGCCGAATATCCGGCCCTGTCATAGGCCGCCAGTCGCGGAACACCTTCGGCCAGAAGGGCGGCAAAGGCTTCCATTTTCTTGTAGGGGATTTCGCTCATAGATTGCACTATGCAATAGTCCAAAAGGATATGCAATATGCAAAATTCGAATTAGACTCGGTCGCGATCAGGTTGCCTCTCGCTGTGATGGCTATCCTGTGCCGCCAGCTCCCTGATCGACCTTCGTCGCCAGCCAGATGACGTGTCGGGGGCCGGTTTGGCGGCCATTGGCGCGGACGCGGTGGTCTTCGACGCTGTAGCCGGCGGTGATGAGTCTTTGTGTGAACCTCTCGTCTGGGGCGGCGGACCAGACGGCGAGAATGCCACCGGTTTTCAGCGCCTCGTGCGCTTCGCGCAGGCCGTAGGCGTCGTAGAGGTCATCGTTCTCTGCGCGCATCAGCCCGGCAGGGCCGTTGTCCACATCCAGCAGGATCGCGTCATAGCGGCAATCGGCGCCGATGATCAGTTTGCCAACGTCACCTTCGAAGATCGTCAGGCGAGGGTCGGACAGACTGTTGCCGTGGAGGGCTGCGAGCGGCCCGCGCGCCCAGGCGACCACTTTGGGAACAATCTCGGCGACTGTGATCGTGGCGTCCGGCCCTAGTGCCGCCAAGGCAGTGCGCAGGGTGAAGCCCATGCCCAGGCCGCCGATCAGGACGTGGGGTCGCGGCGTTCCCAAGACCCTCGCGCAGGTCCGCGCAGCAAGAGCCTCTTCTGAGCCGCTGAGCCGGCTGCTCATCAGTTCGATGGCACCGGCAAAGATCGAGAACTCAACGCCACGTTGCATGAGACGCAATTGGCCGCCGCCGCCGGGAATCCTGGCCGTATCAAGTTGAACCCAGCGGATCATGTTGGCGAAAAGCACCTGTCGTGGCTATCGATTAACCCACCTCGCTACC
>JAYTXQ010000207.1:0-3495 GCA_043742825.1 Caulobacteraceae bacterium
CATTTCGAGAACCTACCGCGCATTCCCTGCAAACACGGTCCATTTGATTTTAGAGCACCAAGGCAGCATGCACCTAAAGACAGGAACCATTGTGAATTCTTCAATGGACTCAGTGCGCTAGATCTAAATCGACCACGTATTAGGGATTTGCTGGATGCTTATGTTCCGGGTCTTGCGCAGCCGCGAGACTTTCCATGCTGTCGAGTGCGTGGACTCGAAACTTCGCATAATTACTGGAATTTTTGCGGCGAGGGCTTTACGACCATTTTGTCGAGGCGTATTAGAATCTTGCAAAATTTGGGAGGTTCACCATGAAGTGGATGGCATCTCGCTTCGCTTTTATCGTCGGCATCGCTCTGATTGGTGGAGTGGCGCACGCGGGACAACTCACCGTCACGAGCTATGACGGGCCCAACGGCGACGGTCAGGCGAGCGGCGGCACCTATAACTATTGGGACAGAAACTACTCAGGTTCAGGGTCGACAACGACAGATGGTGCGGCACTAAACGGTGGCCTTGGAAAGCTAACAGACGGTTTCAAATCGACCTCGCCTTGGTATAACGTCTCGAATGCAGCTGGGACGGGCGATTATGTGGGCTGGTTTCTTCCAGTGACGGCCGATCCGATCTTGACGTTCCATTTCGGCGGCTCTGTCGCGATCAAAGATATTCAGATTCAGATGGATAATACGGGGGGGCTCGGTGGTGTTTACGCGCCCAGTGAGATCCTGATCGACGGCGTTATGAAACCCTATACCGCCCCCTCACTCGGCAGTGTAGGCGTTGTAGACATATCTGGCTTGAGCCTTGTCGGCTCCAGCCACACGATCCAGTTCATGCAGCAACCGGGAACTTGGACTTTTGTCAGCGAGGTCCAGTTTTTCGGCGGACCCGGCATTCCTGAACCGGCGACGTGGGCGCTTATGATCTGCGGTATGGCGTTGACGGGCACAGCGTTGCGTCGTCGGCGGATGTCCACGCTCGTAGCCTGACAACACGATTTACTTAAAGTGGCAACTTTTCGACATATTGGCGGGTGGGGGCACTGTCAAGGCAACGGGTTTTGCGACCTTTTACTTCAGCGTCGCGGTGGAACGGACGCTGATTTCGCTAGGGTTTTTGGCCGCAGTGGACCCAGATTTCCGCTCGAAAACCCCTATACTCATTTGCCTTGACAGTGTCGTGCGAAGTTATGTCGCGGACAGTTTTGCGGCGGACGTGGGAAATCGCATACTGGCCAGAGGCGAATGGGAGCGATGGTCAGTTTGGCGTGTTCGGTGAAAAACCCTGGGGGGTGGCCGTGAGCGATTCGGATGACCACGACCGCGAACTCGCGGAACTTATGGCGAAGGTGGATCGTCTCACCGCCGCCCAGGCGGGGAAGCCCCCGAAGATTGAGGTTACAGGGGGGCCGTCGTCTGGCGGCGGGTTCAGGGGCGGATTTTTCGGCTGCATGGGCGTTGTGGCTGCAGTCGTCGCCCTGATCGTCGGCGTTGTGGCAAAGGGGCAATGCAGCCGACAGGTTGCGGGGACTTCGGCAACATCAACCCCAGCGTCAAATTCGGTCACGGGAGCGGCAGCGCATACCCCTCCGCCCGATGGTCCGTAGTTGGTTGCTCCGAGTTGGGTTTACGATGAGTCGACCGACCCACTGCACGACGCAAAGACTAAAACTGCGTGCTTGACGTCGATAGACAAGGTTCGCCTTCACTTCCCTTATCACGACACCGACGCTGAACTTTGCATCAGAAAGGGACCGCGTTGGGGGACCGACGTTTAAGTTCAATTGTCGGGAAACGGTCAAATCCTGTGCGGGATTGAATCTTGCGATATGCACGTCAGCTTTGACAAGCAAGGGGTCCGGAATTTCCCGGCTGTTGGTGCGGTCGACAGTTCGACCAACATCATATTTATCAGGCGGGCGAGCGCACTTATCGCCGGGCTCAAGAAGTCTTCATCTACGGTCGTGGAGTTGAACCTTTATCAAGCAGGGATGCAGACTTTGACCTTCAAAACAGACGGCCTGAAATGGCCGTAGGGAGGCGAAGCAACACCTGCCGTTCAAGCCGCCGGCGACTGTAGAAGAGCGCGGCCTATGTTGGGTAAATATCGGTTTGGATCGAAGTCGATTCAACCCGTGAACTCAAATCGTTCAATTCGGCCGCCCACTTTTTGAAGAAGTCAGCGACCTCAGAAGCCCCCACAGTATTGCCGGATTGCTTAGATTTACGAGCTTTCCAATTTAGAGCGCGCATCATATCCGAAATCGCGCGTTTCGATTTTTGATCGCTTAGGTTGTGTAGTAACATCCTAGAATATGCTTGCTCTATGTCCCCATATTCTGGCGATATTTCGAAGCCCGAGTAGCGGATATTTTGCGGTTTTTTGGACCATTGCTCCTTTTCTGAAAGGATTATCTTGATCGCCTCACTGGCGTGGCTGGTGGCTTCTTTGACAACCGAGTTGTGGGCTTCAATCGGGGCAGACCGCTTACGCCTGTTCGCCGCATCCTCGGCAGCGCGCGCCACGGCTTCCGCTGAACGCTCGGCGGCGGCGACCCGCCGTTCGGATGATCGCGCAAGATGCACAGTCGCCCAGATCGCCGCGACCGCGCCGACTGCCTGGACCATGGCGGCGCCAGCCGAGACCCACGAGGCTGTCTCCGCGTTGGTCATTTAGTCTCCTTCCCCTGCGGGGTCTTGAGCCGAACGCCTGGCCCTTCGCCGTTCTCATCAATGAAGATCACGCCCGCCGCGTCGAACGCTTTGCGTATGCGGGCCTCCGTTCCCGTGTTCGCCGAGATCGGCCCGTCCGTCTTTTCCAGACGCTTGACCGTGGGCAGTGACACACCCGCCGCCGTGGCCAGAGTCGCTTGCTCGATCCGCGCCATCGCCCTCGCGCCTCGAATCTGCTCACCCGTCAGCATTATACCTCATAGACATTTTATGATCCTTAAGGTGTTTCACTCCCCTGGGTTTTGGATAATGTCTTTGAAGTATCACAAAACGGACCTGAGGGCCAAGATGAAAACCGTTACCGACACCCGCCGCTCGGTTATGAACATCGCTTGGAGCGCCATGCGCACTGAACCGGCCCGCGCGTTTGCCGATTGCCTCCGTGGCGCATGGAAGTGGGTCAAGAAGTCCGCCCTGGCCGCCGCGAAGTTCATGGCCCGCGCTCGCCGCACCGGTGGCCAGCTTAACCTCTCGCCGAGGTGCTGTCGGTCCAACGGCAACTTGTCTCCGGTAAGGCGCAGGAAGCCCAAACCCATTCGGGGTTTAGGCCATGACCGCGCACCACTCGGCCAGGGCGGCCGAGCCTCTTTCCTTGTAGAGTTGGCGGCTGATGGGATGGCGCTCCTGGCTAAAGTGATTATGAACTGAGGCGTGGACCGAGACGAATTTCTGGAGTGTTTTCATCCTCCGAAACCGGTTCATCGCCCGCTCTCGTCGTCGGAAAGGAAGGTGGCTGTTTTCGACGCGGTTATTCTTCCAT
>JAYTXQ010000208.1:0-3212 GCA_043742825.1 Caulobacteraceae bacterium
GCGTTGCCATTCGAAGATCGCCGCAGCGGAGCAACAAATTCGCCTGTGCGTGTGGGGGTTAATGTCTCAGGACTATTGTTCAACGAAGCGAACAGCGGCCGAAACCGATTTGGCCTAGACTACGATTATGCGGATCTGATGCGAGAACTTATTTCGGCCATCGCGACACGTCCAGACGTTGAGGTTCATCTGCTCACGCACGTGGCATCTACCAGGGGCGGCAGGGACGACGACGGTGGGGTAGCAAACGATTTGGTGAGGGCTATGCCAAATTTGGTCCGGGTGCCTGATTTTGCCAGCCCATCGGAGGCAAAATCCTACATTTCCGGACTAGACTTTCTGGTTTCCGGACGAATGCACGCCTGTATCGCTGCGTTTTCTGCCGGAATACCGGTGGTTCCTGTCGCTTATAGTCGTAAGTTCAGCGGACTGTTTGGGATGCTGGGATATAATTGGCTGTTGCCAGTAACGGGCATGAATCGTGATCAGGCTTTGGCCTATTTACTCAACGCCTTTGAACGGCGGGCTGAACTGGCAGCAGATATCAAACCGGGGATGGGCCGGGCAGAAAGTCTCCTGGATGGCTATAAACGCATTCTGCGTGAGCTGTTCGCGGAAGTCTCCGCAAAAGTATGAGCACGCTCGGTTCAAAAACGGTTGATAGGGTCGTGCGCGGGCAATTGTGCACCGGGTGCGGGCTGTGCGCGTCACTATCTGGCGGAGCGATCACCATGGGGGCCAAAGCCCCTGGCTACAGCCGTCCCCTCAGCCACGGTCCGGTATCGAAGGAGGCCGAGCGCAAAATTACTGCGGCCTGCCCGGGTGCTGTTGTTGAGCCCTGGGCGCAGGGCCCAAACTTTCACCCCTATTGGGGCGTTCATCGCCAAGTGCTCACCGGACACGCCACAGACCTACAAGCGCGATTTCGCGGGGCCTCGGGCGGGGTGATTACAGGCCTGGCCCTGTATGCCTTGCAGTCGGGGTTTGCCGACCGCGTCATCCAGGTGACCGCTGACCCCGACCATCCTACCCGAAATGTGATCATCACCTCGACTACACCGCAGCAAGTGCTCGAAGCGGCCGGCTCGCGGTACAGTTCGTCCTCGCCACTTGAAGACATTGACCAGCTTCTGGCAGCCTCGGGCCGCATGGTCTTTGTCGGAAAGCCATGCGATGCCTCGGCTCTGCGTCGCCTGGGACGGTTAGATCCCCGCGTCGGCGAACACGTCAGTCTGATCTTATCGTTTTTCTGTGCTGGGATTTCCAGTCATTGTGCCGCAGACCGGGTCATTAGCGACATGGCGTTGCAACCGGAGGAGGTGGCCGCGTTTCGCTATCGCGGTCACGGTTGGCCGGGCATGGCAACAGCCACGACCCATAGCGGTAGGGTCGAGACCATGACCTACGCTCGCAGCTGGGGTGATCGGCTGTCGCACGAGGTGCAGTTCCGCTGTAAAATATGTCCTGACGCCGTGGGCGGGGTCGCTGATATCGCCTGCGCCGATGCATGGCATGGGGATGCACAGGGCTATCCCGACTTCGAGGAGCGCGACGGACGCAGCCTGATCGTGACGCGAACTGAGGTGGGTGACACCTTCCTTGGCGACGCCTTGAGAGATCTTGCCCTGGTCGCAGATCCCATCGATGTCAGTAAGATAGATGACATGCAGCCCGGTCAGGCGCGGCGCAAACGTCTGGTGCAGGCGCGGACCGCAGCGCTGCGACTGAGTGGACAGCCCGTACCAGACATGCGCGGAACCGGTGTTGCCCTTGCCGCGCGCCGCGCGGGTCTCGCTGAGGCACTACGTAACCTCCTGGGCACCCTGCGGCGCATTCTCACCAACCTGCGTTGAAGTATCCTTGTTGCGTCGCTGCAAAGCGAACATCTGGAGGGCAGATGACAAAATTTTCATAACAGGCTGCCGATTCTCCGGCTTTGTTATTGATCTTTCTGCAAATTTACCGCATGGCCGATCATGTGCCCTTAAAGGGGTAGGCTTTGACTTGTCCGCAGGTGAAATCAATCCTGACGCCGGGGAAAATCCGCGTTATGTATTTGGTGGCCTATGAAGAGGGGGCATGACGATTGGACAATCCTGTTTCTAACCCACCAAGGGGGACCTGCCCGTGAAACGTGTCGTAATCTCCAGTCTGGTCGCGTTGATGGTTGGTGTAAGCACTCAGGTATGGGCGCAGCAGTCGGGCTCCGGTATCCCAACCTCGCAGCCAACCACCCGCAAGTTGGAAATCGACCTGTCCACGGCGGTCATTTATGATACAGATGTTACGCGTTCGAGCGCTGCCATTGCGGCTCTCCGAGGTCTCAAACGAAACGACGAAATCTTTGACCCAAACGGCTCATTGCGATTTGTGATGCCGATCAGTCGAGAAGCCATTTTCCTGAACGTTTCGGGTGGGTATCAATTTTATCGGACCAACCGCCTGTTAAATCGAGCACATGTCGATGTTTCCGGCGGGCTTATGGCTCGGCTGGCAATTTGTCGGGCGACGATCACGGGACGCTATGATCGTGCGGAAAGCAACCTGGGTAACCTGGCGATTTCAACCCGTTCGAACGTGGTCAACAATGAAAACGTCGGACTGGAAGGCTCGTGCGGTAAGCCATATGGGCTCGGCACCACATTTGGTGTTTCCCAGGATTGGCATACCAACAGCGCGCCCCAGGAATCCCAAGCCGACAGCCGGACCCTCTCAAGCCATTTTGGCGTCGCCTATAACCGGCCGACATTTGGTTCGCTCACGCTTTTTGGTCAATATGCCACGACAGATTTTCCATCGCGGACAACACTCCCCGGCCTGCCTCCGATTAGCAATGGGTACGAGAATTACTCAGCAGGCGTCAGTTTTGATCGGCATCTGGGTGCTAGAATTGAAGCCAGTGCCTCGGTTTCCTATACGGTCGTCAAGCCAAGCCTGAAGATTATTCCCGGCACCAAAAGCTTTACCTATTCGTTCGACGCCACATATCGATTATCTAGCCGGCTCGATACACATGGCTCATTCAGCCGCTCGACGACGCCTTCATCCCGGATAGACTCAACCTATTCAATCGATGAACGCTATTTGACCGAGGTCAATTATAAGCTCGGCTCCCGGCTTTCGTTTCACCTGGGTGGGTCATGGCTGTCTCAGCATTTTCAAGGGCGGGTCGGTCCCGCGCCGTTGACGCTGCAGAGCGATCGAACCTTTTA
>JAYTXQ010000209.1:0-4288 GCA_043742825.1 Caulobacteraceae bacterium
GGGCTATGCCCAGGGCCGGCAATGGGGCTGGTTCAGCGTCAACGATATTCGGCGCTTTGAAAACCTCGACCCGATCGGCCCCGACGGCGATCGCTATCTCGAGCCGGTCAACATGACGCCTGCCGGAACGCCGGCGGGCATGGATACCGGCCAGACCCCGCCCGCCAACGATGACGCCGATCCAGCCGATCGCAACGACGATCCGGAGGACACCTGATGTCTCAAATACCCACTAAGTTGCGCCGTGGCACGAATGCCTATTTTCATTACTGCGTTGGTTGCGAATGTCTGCACCCGTTGCCGGATAGTTGGACTTTTGATGGCAACATTGCGAGCCCAACCTTTTCGCCAAGTTTTCTGCATAGCTGGGGCGATGATCGCGTCTGTCACTACTTCATCACGGCTGGCCACGTGCACTATTGCGGCGACTGTACACATTCTCTGGCCGGCCAGACCGTGCCGATTGCAGAGCTTCCCCTCGACTATCAGGATTTTGAATCCCCATGCTAACTGCGGAAAACCTGATTCGGTTGCTGGTGCTCGATGAGGGCTGCCAGATTCTGGCTCTTGACGAGATGCGCGCCCTGCATGGCATGGGCACGCGTGAGGCGGCGGAGGCGAACGCCGTTCGCGCGCCCTCGGCGGTCAGCATCATCCCGCTGCACGGCGCGGTCTCCAATCGCGGCCTTTATGGCATGGAAGGCTTTCGCGCCCGTCTGGGCCAGGCGGCGGAAAATCCCGATGTCGGGGCCATCGTCCTGGATATCAACAGCCCCGGGGGCACCGTCGCCGGCACGCCAGAGTCCGCTGCCGCCGTGCGCGCGGCGCAAGGTGTCAAGCCGGTGACCGCCGTTGTCGATTCCCTGGCCGCCAGCGCCGCCTATTGGATCGCCGCCCAGGCCGGCCAGGTCGTGGTCACGCCCAGCTCAGAGGTCGGTTCGATCGGCGTCCTGGCCGTGCACATGGACATGTCGAAAATGCTTGAGGATATGGGCATGAAGCCGACGATCATCCGCTCGACCAAGTACAAGGCCGAGGGCAACCCGTTTGAGCCCCTGGACGACGAGGGCCTGGCCAATTTCCAGGGCGACGTCGATGCCGCCCACGCCGATTTCATCCGCGCCGTGGCCCAGGGCCGCAAAACCAGCATGGCCAATGTGACGGAAAACTTCGGCCAGGGCCGCACGGTCGGTGCCGCCGAGGCGGTCAAACGCGGCATGGCCGACCGCGTCGGCTCCATGGCCGATGTCCTGTCCGGCATGCGCACGAAACACGCCTTTCGCCGCCGCTCGGCGATGGTTTTCGTCTAACCCAAATTCGTTTTTTTAGATCGCCGCCTATGCTCCGCCGGGGCCATAGGAGAGCGGCGCTTCGCCCCGGGTCAGGAGCCAGACATGTCGATCAAGATCCTACGTCAAAAACGCGCTACCTTTGCCGCTCGCGGCAAGGCGGCCACAACCGAATATAATGCTCTGCAGGCCGTCACCGCGCGCACGGCCGAACAAGACACCCAGCTCGCCACGCTCAATGCCGAGCTGACAAGCCTCGAAATTCATTGCGATGCCCTGGATATCGAGATCACCGCCGAAGAGGCCTCGATCCGCCGCGCGGCCCTCTTCCAGACCGCAGGGGTTTCGGCCCTCGCCGCGGGCCGGGTCAGCGACCCCAGCCCCGGCATGTTTGGCTTTAACGCCGCGGCGGAATTCTACGCCGCTGTGCGCACCGCCAGCATGAATCAGGGTTTCGATCCGCGCCTCAATGGCCCGGACCTGGGCGCAGCCGCCCCGACCAATTTTGAACAGAATGTCGGTTCGGCGGGTGAGGGATTTCTTGTCCCTCCTGAGCTGCGCACCGAGATCTGGAACCTGGTCTTCGAAGGCACTGATCTGGTTGACATGTGCGACAAGGTCGAGACCAATTCGAACAGCATCAGCCTGCCCAAAGATGAGACCACCCCCTGGGGTGCCGCCGGCGTCCAGGCCGCGTGGGCCTCTGAGGGCAATGTGATGACGCCCAGCAAAATCGCCATGGGCCAGCTAACCGTGCAACTGCACGAGCTGCGTGTCTTTGTCGCTGCCACCAATGAGCTGATGGCCGACGCCCCGCGGCTGCAGAACGCCCTGACCGTCCAGGCCGCCCGCGCCATCCGCTGGCGCGCATCCGACGCGATCATCTGGGGTGACGGCAACGGCAAACCCCTGGGTATCCAGAATTCCGGGGCCCTGATCGTGCAGCCGAAAGACGGCGGCCAGGCGACCAAGACCCTGTCCGTCAATAACCTGCTAAATATGATGAGCCGCCTCTATCGCACCGGCGGCGGCAGCCCCTTCTGGCTGGTCAACCCCGATGTGCTGCCTCAGCTGGGCCAGCTCGCTATCGGCACCGTGCCGGCGTGGCTGCCACTCAATCAGCCGATTGCGGGCTCGCCATGGGAGGGCACGCTCCTGGGCCGTCCGGTCATGTTCTCTGAGCACGCTCAGTCTCTGACCGCCCAGGGCGACGTCAACCTGCTCTGCCTCGACACCGGCTATATGCTGCTGACCAAGGCCGGCGGCGGTATCGACTATGCTGCCTCGATCCACCTGTGGTTTGACTACAACCTGGCCGCCTTCCGCTGGATCTTCCGCCTCGGCGGCCAGCCCTACCTGTCCGCCCCCTATGCCGCAGCCAACGGCCCCAACACCAAGAGCCACTTCATCACCCTGCAGGCCCGCTAACAACCCCTCCCTCCCCTTCATGGGGAGGGTGGATTCTTCTCATCTTCCCCTTTTGACAGGAGTTCCACATGGAACCGCAAATCAAACCGTCCCAGCGTGCTGGAGTTCTGGGCGGCATCCCCCCGATCTCGGCCACGACCGTGCAGACCAGCGCCTGGCTGGACGCCACGATCTTCCACAATATTCTGTTTAAGGTCAGCGTCGGGGTCATCGCGGCCACCGGCCTGGTCGACGCCCAGGTTCAACAGGCCACCAGCAATGCCGGGGCCGGAGCCAAGGCGATCACCGGCAAATCGATCACCACGTTTACGGCGGCCGCCAACAGTGGCAACCAGGCGCTGATAAACCTGAGACAGGAAGATCTGGACATCGCCAACGGCTTCAAGTGGGTGCAGCTTTCCATCACCCCCTCGGTCGCCGCGGCCCTGATCAGCGGCGCGGCCCTGGGCTTCGATCCGCGCAACCTGTCGGCTGACAAAAACGCTGCTGCCACCCAGGTCCAGGTCGTCGCGTAAGCCCCCGCGCGTCGGCTCCGGCCGGCGCGCACCTTTTCCCCGCATAATCGGAGGCGCTCATGGGCGACTATGCATCACCCGACGGCCGTAAGGTCGGCGTGGTCTCCAATGTCGGGGTCTTGTTCTCCGATGGCTTCGGCGGCACGGCGCTGGACGTCTCGCGCTGGGATGTTTTCCAGGGCGGCCTGGGGCTCAATCCGGCCCTGAACGGCTTTACCCTGGCCCAGGCGGCCATCGGCACCGGCATCACCGGCATGACCTATTCGGTCGCCGCCTCGATCCTCTCTGTGGCGATGGGCACAACGGCCAATGCCGAGCTGTGGTTTCTGTCCAAGGGCAGTTTCGCCGGCAGCGAGGACCTGACCGTTATCCTCAACCGCCCCGCCGTCCTGGCCGCCAACAGCGCATGGATTGGTCTGGTCGAGGTGGATGGCGCGACAGAAATCCCGCTGCTCAACCCCAACCTCGCGGGCGATTTCACCAATCGCGGCGGCGTCGATTTCATGAAACAGGGGTCCAACCAGGCCGCGATCATCCTGGAGGCCGTCGAAGATTCCAGCCCCGTCGCGGCAACCACCGGCGTCGTCGCCGTGGCCGCGCCGGCTGCAGCGGTCAGTTTCGAAACCGTGATCGAGTACCACGCCGAGGATATCATCGCCTCGACCAGCACCATCGACAGCGCCCTGGGGCGTTCCGGCAACGTGGCGCGGCTCTCCAGCCAGGTGCCCAACGATGCGCGCAAATACAAGCTGCTGATGCGCTTTCGCAATATCGGCACACCGGGTGCCGCCAGCACTTTCAACCTGCTGCGCATTGTTCTGGTCGACGGCCAGGAGATGCGCGTCGAGATCAGCTCTGGTCGCGGCGACTCGGCCCCGCAAAAAGGCGTCGCGGTCAACATCTCCAACCCCCTGCCGGTGATCGGCAGCCACAAGCTGTTCAGCGCCGCGACGACCAACGGCACGCTGGTCAAAAACACTCAGGGCTTCCTGATGGGCGGCCTGATCGCGAACTTCAACGCCGCAGTGCGCTATTTCAAGCTCTACAATAAGGGCG
>JAYTXQ010000210.1:0-21724 GCA_043742825.1 Caulobacteraceae bacterium
CAGTTTGGGGGCGACGATCGCCTCAGCGAACCAATTGGGTGGGACCTATACCGTGTCTTTGACTGGGCAGGTCGCTAACTTCAACTATTTCAGTTTCAACGGTGGCACCACGCACTATGATCAAGGCGCTGTAACCCTCAGCGGCCTTGGCGGCGGCAACGCCATCACCGTCAACCAGGGCGACACGATTGACGTGACGCTCACGCTTGATCACCCGTTCACGGTTCCCGCGTCCCAACGGTTGACCGCTCACATCATTAACTTGACCGGACCGGGCTTCCCGACCGGAGGCACTGCATCAATAGGGACGATGGATTTCCTCCTCGGCGGTGCCAATGTGATCAGCTCGCCCAGCACCTTCGCTACCACGTCAGGGCAGGTGGGTGATGTTGCAGTTTTCTTTCCTCATCTCAATGGTCAGCTGACGTTTGATACGATCATTGCGGATTTCACGATCAACACGCTCAACGGGCCGGCGACTCTGGACACAGCCACTTATTACTACACGCTGTTCAGCAGCGCCGCCCCGGAGCCCACGTCATGGGCGATGATGATTCTTGGGGTGGCGGGAATCGGCGTCGCCTTAAGGCGACGAGAGTCTCTGCCTGTAGTCGGATAGGCTGCTGCGGCCAACGAGGATATCCAGAAGGGGCAGGGCACAGGCTCTGCCCCTTTTTTCGCGATCCAAACCCTGTTGCGGTAATGTAGAGCTCTATACTCAACCTCAGAGCCGCTGTCGGCGGCCAATGGCATTCTCAAGGTCGGGTGATATCAGTCCGCCACGCGGATCAGCATCTTACCGGCATTGCGACCGGCGAAGAGGCCGATGAGGCCTTCGGGAATGCGGTCAAAGCCTTCAAGAATTGTTTCCTGATACTTGACCCGGCCGTCCTTGAGCCAGCCGGTCATGTCCGAGACGAAGGCGGCATTCAGATGGCCAAAGTCACTGGCGACGAAGCCTTCCATGCGGACCCGGCTGTAGATCAAGGCAAAGAGGTTCTTCACCCCCTCGCCGCCACCATTATAAGTCGAGATCATCCCGCACACGGCGATGCGTCCGCGCACATTCATCCTGGGTAGAGCCGCATCCAGCTGCGCGCCGCCGACATTTTCGAAATAGACGTCAATGCCTTTGGGCATGGCCAGAGCCAGGGATTTGTTCAAGGGCTGGGTTTTGTAGTTGATGACCCCGTCGAGGCCGACCACGTCGCGCAGCCAGGCCACTTTTTCATCAGCGCCGGTTGAGCCGACCACATGGCAGCCTTTGATCTTGGCGATCTGAGCTGCAACCGATCCGACTGCGCCACCTGCAGTCGATACGAAAACCTGTTCCCCATCCTTCAGCGCGCCTGTATCAAGCAGGCCGCCGTAAGCCGTCAGGCCCGTACCCCCCAGGGCATGAAGATAGACGCTCAGCGGCAAAGTCTGGTCGGGGTTCACAACCGAAATGCCCGCCCCGTTAGAAACAAAACGTTCCTGAAAGCCGCCGCCGTGGCGCACCAGATCACCTTCGCGGAATTTAGCGTGCCGAGAATGGGTAACCCGGCCAATGCCGCCACCCGGCATCACCGCGTTCAGCGCCTGATCAGCGGTAAAGCGGGGCCGCATATACGGATCCACTGATATCAACAAAGCCTGAATCTGGACTTCGCCTTCTGCGGGGTCTGCAACCTCGACGGAAACCAAGGCAAAATCATCCGCGACTGGGACGCCGGAAGGACGGCGGGTCAGGTGGATCTGGCGGCTTGCGGTCATGTGGGCTCCGGGTTGTGACAAAGTCTAGCTGTAGGGGCGATCTTTCCACCATGGAAAATAGTCGGGCATGTCGGTGGTGACCTTATTAGGGAAGCTTGGCTGACGCTTTTCGAGGAACGAGGTGACGCCCTCGGCGACATCGCCACTTCGGCCACGGGCAACGATGCCCCGGCTATCGACCTTATGGGCCTCCATGGGGTGATCCATCCCCAGGCCCCGCCACATCATCTGCCGGATCAGGGCCACCGATACAGGCGCGGTGTTGTCGGCGATTTCGCGTGCCATGGCGCGTGCGGCAGGTAGCAGCTCATCTGGGGGATAGACGGCCTTGACCAGCCCGCCATCCTTCGCCTCGGCGGCGGGGAAAACACGGCCGCTGAAACACCATTCCAGAGCCTGGCTGATGCCAACTACCCGCGGAAGAAAGAATGAGGAGCAGGCTTCTGGCACAATGCCCCGACGGGAAAAGACAAATCCGAACCTGGCCGTCTCGCTGGCGAGACGCACGTCCATGGCCAGGGTCATCGTTGCCCCGATACCCACCGCTGGTCCATTTACCGCCGCGATCACCGGCTTGAGGCATTCATAGATGCGCAAGGTCAGACGCCCACCGCCATCACGGGCGGCCTCACCAGAATAGTCGGCAGTGCCATCGGCTCGGATCGGGCCGCCTTCGCGTCCGGTGCTGTTGAAGGTTGACGCCCCGCCTGCGAGTTCGGCCCCTGCACAAAACCCACGCCCCTCGCCGGTGACGATAACGACACGCACATTATCGTCGGCATCGATCTGATCAAAGGCGTCGATCATTTCGTGCATCATCTGACCGGTAAAGGCATTCAGTCGGTCGGGCCGGGACATCGTCAAAGTGGCGATGCCGTCAGCCACATCATATTTGATCTGTTCGTAGGTCATCAGGGTCTCATAAACTGGGGATGAAAATTGCGTGTCATTATGGGGCATAGAGTTGGGCCTGGGCCCAGGCCCCCTTGGCCAAAGCTGTGAAGCGGTCGCCATGGGCGGAGGCATTGGCAGATGAGGCGGTCCCGCGCAGAAACCGTCCCTGAATGCCATGCAAAATCGCCGCGAGCCGGAACATGTTGAAGGCGACATAATAGCCAAAACTGGGAATGCCGGCGCGGCCGGTCCGGCGGCAATAGGCGGCGATATAGTCAGCCTCACTTGGAATATTCATCTGTGCAATCACTGCATCCGTCAGAGCGTCATCGGCGTCACGTGGGGCCCTGTAGAACATGGCATTATAGGCGAAATCGGCCAGGGGATCACCCAGGGTCGAAAGTTCCCAATCCAGGACGGCAATGACGCGCGGCTCGGTGGGATGGAAAAGCATGTTGTCAGATTTGTAGTCGCCATGAACCAGGCAGCGGGCGTCCTCCTGCGGCAGATGCGCTGGCAGCCAGGTCAGCAGGGCATCCATTTCGGCGCAGCGGCCGGCATCCGGGTCTTCCAGGTACTGTCTGGAAAATCGCGCGATCTGTCGCTCGACGTAGGCACCCTGACGACCGAAATCGTCCAACCCCAGGGCCGCTGGATCCAGACAGTGCAGGCGCGCCAGGGTTTCATTCATGGCATCAAAATACAGCGGACGCTGATCACGTGGCACGTCTGGAAAGCGACTGTCCCAGAAAATCCGGCCCTCGACACAGTCCATGACATAAAACCAGCTACCGATAATTGAGTCATCTGTACAAAGACCATAAGTGCGCGGGACGGGATAGCCAGCGTCATAAAGGGCGCGGATGACTCTGTGCTCGCGATCTACGGCATGAGCAGACTTGATGATCAGACCTGCAGCCTTACGGCGCATAACATAGGTCTGGCGGGGTGTAATCAGCTTGAACGTAGGATTCGACTGACCGCCATTGAACTTTTCGACCGTCAGAGGCCCGCAGAAATCTTCGACGTGCCCCACCATCCAAGCGGCCAGGCGCGGTTCATCGAACCTGTGCTCCGGGCGCACAGCCCCACTGCCGGAAAGATCGGGAGCCGGGTCGGATGGCGGCTTCATCAGCACGCTGGTAGGTTCAGGGCGCAGGCCAGACAATGTGGACGAAATGTCCGCATCTTGCAGGGCAGGCGTTCCTGGCGATTCATCCTGAAAGGCTCCCACTCCGACGCCTGAGCGGGTTCCACGCTGGCGAGACGGCACTGTAAACAATCGTTAGACACGACTTCTAATGCCTCCGCCTTAGCAAAGCCACAGCCGATTTGACCCGCTTTGGCGGACCCGTCTTGAGGTTTACGCGGGACGAGTTTGCCACGCTCGGTTTGGAGCCCCGCTGGCCAAAAAAAGAAAGGCCGCCCGAAGGCGGCCTCTCAATCGCGATAATATAATGGGCGAGGTGTCAGGCCTGCACCGCGCGGCGGCGGCCACGAAGAGCTGCACCGACGCCTCCGACGCCAATCAGCATCAAGGCCCACGACGCGGGTTCAGGCACTCCTACAGGCACACCGCCAATGGCGAGACCGTCGAAGGCCAGTCCGGATTGGTAAGCTAGATCGTTCCAATTGGTGACACCGTAGACGACCTGATAATTGCCGGCAGCAGCGATGTTATACGTGGATTTGATCCAGTCAGTATAGCCGCAGCCACTAGCATAGCATGAGTTAGAAGAGTTGCCCAACGGGGACCACGCCGGTGCACCGGGTATAATGGCCGACGAAGCTGGCGTCAGGATCGAATCGTTGGCCGGGAGCCCAAATCCGGGACTAGTATTGCCAGAAGGCTGGGTGCGGGCAGTAAACAGCCAAGCGACGTGCGCTCCGCCCGTCGTCTGTAGCTCGGCCCACGAATAGTCGGCAAAGCCCGAACCGTCAGACGTGACGTAGTTGAAATAAAAGGTCACGCCCTGCCCTGCAGTTGATGCGAAGGGTGAGGATGTCGATGACGATCCGTTGGTGCCGCCAACGCCACTGATTTCGCCCGCTCCGTTCAATCCTCCGGCGGTACTAACCCAGCCGTATGATCCATTGCCGGTCGGCGAGAGAGTTACAACACCATTGGCCCCCGATGTGCCACAATTTCCAACGCAGGTGTTCGCCAATGCCGTGGATGCCGAGAGGGCGAGCGTCGAGGCGAAGACCGCGCCAGCCAAGAGGTTTTGAAATTTCACGATATGACCTTTCGATCGGCCAGACCGCACTTTGAAGTCTGCACCCTACAATGCTTAGTAGCACATGCGGCGGCAACATGACAATGACGAGACGAGAACTTTTTGTAGTCTGTAGTTGTCGCCACATTTGGCAAAGCGTTAGGCGTTGCGAGCCATCAATCCACCATCCACAGGGATGGTCACGCCGGTAATATATGAAGCTGCGGGCAGGCAGAGGCTAAGCGTAATGTGCGCCACCTCGACGGGATCCCCATAACGCCCCATGGCAGTGCGGCGTTTGGCAAAAACGGTCTTCTGCTCCTGCGGGATGCTGGCGGTCATTCCGGTCTTAATCGGCCCCGGGCAGATGCAGTTGACGGTAATGCCTTCGCGGCCCAGTTCGACAGCAAGCGCCCGGGTCAGGCCTGTGACCCCCGCCTTAGCCGCCGCATAGATGCTGTCCATCGCAGTCGCTCCGAGGGCTTCTGTCGAGGCTATATTGACGATCCTGGGGCTTGACGACTTGCGCAGGTGCGGCAGCGCGGCGCGAATGATCCTTTGATGTGCGGTCAACAGGATCGGAAACTGGCGCGCCCACAAGGCATCGTAGCCTTCGTCGTCGATGCGGGAAAATCCCGATACGCCTGCATTATTGATCACCACATCCAGACCGCCGAAATGTGTCGCAATCGCCGCAACACCAATGCGGATGACGTCGGCATCACCAACATCCAAGGCCCAGGCCCGCGCTTCGCCGCCCTCAATGCGAATGGCGTTGGCCACCCCCTCCGCGTCTTCAAGTTTCCGATCTGTGACCGCGACCCGGGCACCCTCGCGGGCAAAGACGTGCGCGGTGGCCCGGCCCATACCACTGGCCGCGCCGGTAACCAGAACAATCTTGCCTTTGACTGAGCGGCTGAGATCTGGGACAGGTTCCATAGCTGTAATCCTTTAGTCAAAGACGTAGGTTGAACCCCAGGTAATTTAGCTTCTACACTCAAGTCAAGTGAAGCGTAAGTCCAGAACATTCGGATGAGTTAAGGCTTTAAGACTTTTTATCCGCAGATGGCACCGATGAACGCAGATTTGCGCCAGCGTGGACACAATAATTGCATAAAATCACGTTGGCAATGGACATTTGCGCCGCTTCGCGGTCGTTGCAGCGACCGAACATCTGCGTCCACCTGCGGAAAACCCGTCACCCTGTCACTCGATCATGATGACTTTAGACGGAACCGTCCAAAGTCTGAATCGTGCTCTAGAGCCAAAAGTCTAGAGCTTGATTCAGCGCTTGCATCTGTTCCGTGCAAACGCAGCAAGCTCTAGGGTCGCTGTAGCACCAGGGTCGTCCAGGCATCGCGGTTAAGGCGCCGTTGCAGGCGAAATCCGCGTGACAGGTAAGCGGCCAGAACAAATCGGGCCTGGCTGCGCAGCAGGCCCGACAGGATCGCTGTCCCACCTGGACACAGGGCCCGTTTGATGTCTTGAGCCAGGATGGTCAGAGGCCGGGCAAGAATATTGGCAAAGACCAGATCATAGGGCGCGGCGCTCTGGACCAGGCGATGGGCCAGGCCGTCGGCATAGGTGAAGCGGCTGCCGGCGCGATTCACTCGGGCATTCTCCTTAGCGATGCGCACAGAAACCCGGTCTATGTCGGTGCCAACCGTGGTTTTTGAGCCGGTGCGGGCGGCGGCGATGGCCAGCACTCCGGTGCCTGTCCCCACATCCAAAACTCTGCCAAAGCCACCGCGCTTGAGCAGAGCGTCATAGGCCAGCAGGCATCCGACCGTCGTGCCATGATGGCCGGTGCCAAACGCCGCGCCCGCCTCGATGCGCAGGTTTACCGTACTGGGGGGCGTGCGACCCCGATCATGCAGCCCATAAACGAAAAAACGGCCCGCACGTACCGGCGGCAGGCCTGATAACGCCATGGCCAGCCAGTCGGCATCGGCCAGAGTTTCGGTAACCGTTTTCAACCGCCCATATCCCGCCAGCAGCGCGCTCAATCCTTGCGCCTCATCGTCGGATATCGGGAAAGCATCGATACGCCAGACGCCATTCGTCTCATCCTCTTCGATGATCGAATAGGTCGCGCTTTCCAGTTGAGGGTGAATATCCATGGCTGCGGCAGCCGCCTCCGCGTCGAGGCGAGGCCCGCGGGCAATAATCTGGACGGCAATTTCGGTCATGCAGGCTCATTATTTCGGGGGATCATTTACCAGCCCCTGTTCACTCATAGGTTTATCGGCGGTATCGCGGGCCGCAGCCAGATCTTCAGGCTTAGCGACATTCAGAATATCGCCGCCAACAGACGGATAGACGATTTTGGGCGCTGCATAGGCGGTCAGCTCCGCTGATGGTGCGCTTGGCCGGGGCATCAATTTGCTAACAGGTCGAGGCTGACTCCCCGCCACACAGCCACTGAGCATAACGCCCGCCAGCCACAAGCCCCCCAGCCACAAGAATGGAAACGCTTTCATCAGACACCTCCGACCAGGGGTTTGTAATAGAGAACCGTCCCCTCCGGCTCGCCATAGGGCGTTGTCGCATAGTTGGGAATCTCACCCACGCGCAACCAGCCCATGGATTCATAAAGTCCGCCTGCACCGGTCCGCGCGGCGGTATCGAGGATTAGGAGTGTGCGACCGCGCGCCTGAGCGACCGCTTCGGCATGGCGTAAGAGGGCGCTGGCCGCCCCGCAACCGCGCCAGTCAGGTGCCGTCATCATCTTCCAGATCTCGCCGCGATGAGGCTGGTTTTGCGGGGTATCGAGAAACAGGGTCACAGTGGAAATCAGCTGACGACCAGAATATGCGCCAAAGACGATGCGGCCGCCTCGGTCTGCGTCAGCCAGAGCCTCGGACCAGAATGCGGTTGCCGCCTCTGGCACCAGGGGGTGCAAGAAACTGACCGAGCCATTCGCCGCCACCGTGGCGACCAACAGCTCCGACAGTTCCTGTATCGTGGCCGACTCGCCGCTCAACTCGCGGATCTCGAAATCTGGGATAACTCTGGGGTTCACACCCCTTTGATTACAGCACCCCCAGCATGTCCGCCACCAGGGGATGGCGCACGATATCAACATCGCTAAGACGGACTACCGCAACCTTGGCCAGAGCCTCGAGTTTTGCCGCCACAGGCCCGAGTCCCGACAGTTCGGGCAAAAGATCGGTCTGCCCAGGATCACCGGTGACCACCATGGTTGAATTCCAGCCCAGGCGGGTCAACAACATCTTCAATTGGCCATAGGTGCAGTTCTGCGCCTCGTCGATGACGACGAAGGCATTATTCAGAGTGCGTCCACGCATGAAGCCAACAGGGGCAATTTCGATCGCCCCTTCGGTGATCAGGCTGCGCACGCGCTTCATCGACAGGCGATCAGACAAAGCATCGTAAAGCGGTCGCAGATAGGGGGCCAGCTTGTCCTCCAGCTCGCCAGGAAGAAATCCTAGCGATTCGCCGGCCTCAACTGCCGGCCGTGACAGCACGATGCGCCCCACCTTTCCCGCCTCAAGCGCCTCAACCGCCTTGGCGATCGACAGATAGGTTTTGCCACTGCCCGCCGGGCCTAGGGCCAGGACCAGGTTTTTCGCATCGATAGCTTCAATCAACTGCGTCTGTCCGGGTGACTTTGGTTTGATCGTCTTCAGATAGCCTTGTTCACGATCATCATTCTGCGGCATCGGGCTCCAGGATCGCGCCAGTGGAAAATGACGAATCTTCTCGTCATCAGCCCCTTGGCGTTCATCCACGACACCTTCGCGCACAAACCGTTTCAAGGCTCGTTTGGTCATAGAAATCCTCCACTCTGGTCAAAGAAAAAGGGCGAAGCCGTAAAGCCTCGCCCTTCAGGGAAAATGTCGTGGGTCAGTTCGGGGTGCCGCCTCGCCCCAGACATAAGGGGGAGCGGTCCAGCACCATCAGGGCTTGGCGGAGTTGACCGCCAGGACAGCATAAGCGACACCCGGTTCTCCGGCGGTGAGGACAGTTGGCGTGAGGCGGATGGCCCCTAGATCCACCTGTTTGAGATTGTAGTAAGAGCCTTTCGAAATGGTTAATCAAGGAATTGTTTTCAAGCATAGGGGGTACAAGGATGAATGCTTATAAATTGGGTGCCGTGACACCCACTGTACCCGAGGATAACGAATACTGGATAGCTCCAGGTGCGATCGTTGTTGGTAATGTAATCTTGAAGAAAAATTCAAGTATATGGTTTGGTGCGGTTTTGCGAGGCGACAATGAAACCATCACCGTTGGCATGAATTCTAATGTTCAGGACCAAAGCGTGCTTCATACCGATGTCGGAAAGCCGCTGGTCATTGGCGATAACGTCACCATCGGCCATAGGGTTATGTTGCATGGCTGTACGATTGGCGATGGCAGCCTGATCGGTATCGGCGCTATCGTTCTTAATGGGGCAAAGATCGGCAAAAACTGTTTGATCGGGGCCGGGGCCTTGATCACTGAGGGCAAGGAAATTCCGGATAACAGCGTCGTTATGGGCGCGCCGGGCAAAGTGATTCGCGAGCTAACGCCTGAGCAGGCTGCGGTCATCGCCGCCGGGGTGCAATTTTACGTGCAAAACTGGAAGCGCTTCAAAACCGGTATGACACCGGCTTGAGCTTAAGAGCCCAAATTCCACAGATAACTAAAGAGGATATCGACATGACCTATGAATTTATCCGCGTTGACCGCGACGGACCGATCACGACGATTACGCTCAACCGTCCAGACGTGATGAACGCAGTGCACTCGCCGATGCACTTTGAAATGGATGACGCGCTGAACGCCTTCGCCGCCGACCCCGGGCAGTGGGTCGGGATCATCACCGGAGCCGGAGATCGGGCGTTTTCCGCCGGCAATGACCTGAAGTATCAAGCCGGAGGCGGTGAGCGGCGGGCACCGGCCTCGGGCTTTGCCGGGATCGCCAGCCGGTTTGATCTGACCAAGCCCCTGATCGCCGCAGTCAATGGCGTCGCGATGGGCGGGGGTTTCGAAATTGCCCTGGCCTGCGACCTGATCATTGCCTCGGATAAGGCGATCTTCGCCCTGCCCGAGCCGCGCGTCGGTCTGGCAGCCCTGGCCGGCGGCCTGCACCGCCTGCCCCGCGCTATCGGGCTTAAGCGCGCCATGGGGATGATACTGACTGCACGCCGCGTCTCGGCGCATGAAGGTTTTGAGCTGGGCTTCGTCAATGAAGTGGTGACCCCTGATGAATTGATTCCTGCGGCGCGCCGATGGGCCGAAATGATCAGTCTCGGCAGCCCCATGTCGCTGCGCGCCTCCAAAGAAGCAGTAATGCGGGGGCTCGATGAGCCTACCTTGGAATCAGCCCTGACCAACCAGAGCCGCTACCCCGCCGTGGCCGCACTCTTCGCCTCGGAGGACCTCGTTGAGGGCCCACTCGCCTTCTCGCAAAAGCGCGCGCCGCAGTGGAAGGGGCGCTAGTCCCATAATGATCCCCCCTGCCTCCCAACCGAGCACCCGTCGGGCGGCAGGGATCGTAGGACTTGCCGTAATCGCCTCACGGCTGTTCGGGCTGGCGCGCGAGACTATATTTGCCGCCATGTTTGGGGCCGGCAAGCTCTTGGATGTCTATCTCGCCGCCTTCCAGATCCCCAATCTGCTGCGCGATCTCTTCGCCGAGGGCGCGCTATCTATCGCCTTTACCACGCTGTTCACCCGCAGTTGGGAGGAGGACGGCGAAGCCAGAGCCTGGGACCTGGCCAATCTGATCCTGAGCGCCATGATCTTCCTTATGGGCACCCTTGTCATCGTCGCCATCATCGCCGCCCCCACCCTGGTTCAAGTGACCAATTTTGGCTTCCATCAGGTGCCGGGTAAATTCGAGCTGGCAGTACAACTCACCCGCCTGCTGTTTCCCTTCATCCTGTTTGTCTCTTTGGCAGCGGCGATCATGGGCCTGCTCAACGCCAGATTTGTCTTTGGCGTGCCCGCTTCAGCCTCAACGGTATTTAACATCGTCTCGATTGTGGGCGGTGTCGGTCTGGCCTTCGCTTTCGACCCACAGTTAAAGTCGGAACGCGCCTTGTACGGGGTTTCTATCGGCGTTCTGCTGGGCGGCCTGGCGCAACTGCTCATGCAGCTTCCATCGCTTTACCGGCTTGGCTTTCGCTTTCGCTGGCAGTTGAAACTCAACGACCCCCGTCTGGCCCAGCTTTGGGCTCTGATGTGGCCAAGCCTGATCGCCGCCGCTGCCGTGCAGGTCAACGTGATGGTAAATGGCATGTTCGCCTCAGAGATCAACGGTGGTCGCTCCTGGCTTTACGTGGCCTTTCGTCTGATGCAATTTCCTTTGGGCGTGTTTGGAGTATCCCTGGCGACCGCGACCTTGCCGGCAGTCACGAGGGCCTTTGCGCGCGGCGATCTGGCAGGTTTTGGGGCTACAGCGCGCGACTCCCTTCGCCTGGCCTGGTTCCTGGCCCTGCCGGCCGCCGCCGGCTTGGCGGCCCTAGCTCATCCCCTGATCGCCATCATCTATCAGCACGGCCGCTTTAGCGCTCACGATACCGACCAGACGGCCCTTGCCCTTCAAGCCTATGCCGTTGGCCTGGCTGCCTATGCGGCGATCAAGATCCTCACTCCCTGTTTCTTCGCCCTGGGCCAGCCCAAGACCCCGATGTATGTCAGCTACGCTGGCATCGCTATCAACCTAGCCCTGAACCTGATCAATACCAAGGTTTTGGGGCTCGGACACGCGGGTCTGGCGCTCACCACATCGTTCGTCGCCCTGATCAATTTCACTCAGCTTATGGTCTACCTGAGCCGCCGGGTGGACTTGGGGGGGCTGCACCAGTGGGCGGGATTCCTCGCCCGCTGCCTGATCGCCGCAACGGCCTGTGGTGCTGTAGCCTGGAGCCTGAACGCCGGAGTCGAACACTTGACACCCGACCGCTGGTTACGAGCTGGCGCACTGGCAGCGGTGATCCCAGCAAGCGTCGCCACCTATTTCGCCGCCGCCTGGGCTCTTCGTCTGAGCGAAAGCGACCAGGCTTGGCGGATGATCCGGCGAAGACTGCCCGGTACGTGGAGCTGATTAGTTCCCCGCCGGATGGCTCCGCTGACCCGCGTGGCTTAAGGGCTGGCCGTACCTTGCCCGGTTTTGCGGGGTGTCAGCGATTGGTCCGTTGGTAACAGTCGTTGGCTGCGATGTTTGGCCCGCAGCGGGCTGGGCGCTCATCGCCGGAGTCGCGGGTGGCTGGTCGGCCGTAGATGGCGCAGAGGCTCCATCTGCCGGCATGGTCGCCGCAGACGGCTGGTCCTGGGCAGTTGCCGTCACGGCCAAAGTCGCGGTGAGCATGGCGGCCAATGAGATCCGGGAAAGTATGTATTTGTAGGTCATGTGATAGCCTGTGGCTGATGAACCCGTGCGTTCCACGCCCGTTCGACGAGCAAATCCTATAACGCGTAACCGGCCAAAACGATCCCGCTCACCGCGTGTTGATTTGACGCATCCGGAAAAATGGCGTTCTCGTGGTTACCGATCTGGGTGGGCCGCGAAGCGCTGCTGGCTGGCGAAGCTTCCCCTGATATCAATAGCGTGAGGTCGATCATGGCCCTGGTGCCGACGGCGACTCTGATAAATGCGAGAAGCTCGCCACGCGTGCGGACCATAACGACTAGCGATCTGAATTGGGCGCTGGCCCAGGGTTGGCGGGACTTTCTGGATAAACGAGGCGACGTCGTGGTTCTCGCCCTGATCTATCCCTTGATCGGCTTTCTCGCGGCGGCGGTCACGGCTAACGGCAGAATCCTGCCGCTCCTCTTTCCCCTGTTGGCCGGCCTGACCATCCTGGGGCCCGCAGCCGCTACGGGGTTCTACGAGATCGCCCGAAGGCGCGATGTCGGTCTTGATGCCAGTTGGCTGCACTTTCTTGATCCCCTGCGCCGGTCTGGCAGCGGGACTCTTTGGCTGTTGATGGGCGGCTTGTTAGTGTTGTTCCTGGCTTGGCTAGCTGCCGCCTGGGGTGTCGCAGCGATCACCATTGGCGTCGGTGCGTCGTTGGGCCTGAGGGACTTCCTGCGCGCGGTGTTCACCACACCCGCCGGTTGGATAATGATTGTACTGGGCAACATCGTGGGTTTTGTCTTCGCTTTCATAACGCTGGAACTCAGCCTGGTGGCCTTTCCCATGGCGGTCGATGGCCGGGCCGGGCCGGTAACCGCCGTGTTGACGTCGATTGACGCGTTCAAACAGAACCCGCGCCAGGTCTCCATGTGGGGCTTGCGGGTCGTCGCCCTTTTGGTCCTGGGATGTCTGCCGGCGTTTATCGGCCTTGCCGTCGTACTGCCGGTGCTCGGCTTTGCCACCTGGCGACTTTACACCCGCCTGATTGATCGGTGATCTATCTGCTCGACGGCTCGCCGACGGGAACACCAGCGTCGAATGGGTAGTTGTGGGCCGCCGAATGTGATGGGGGATGTTTTCCTCGACGGTCGGATCGGCCTTCGCACCCCGCCTGATATTCACCTTCGAAGTGCCCCTGTCAGGGGCGGCCGCGAGGGATGGCGATGGCAGAACAGGTCTATCAGCGTTTCTGTGGTCCGTCCCCGTGGGTGATCAGGGCAGCGGCTTCCGGCGATCCAGGACTGATCGCCATCGGGCAGGTGAACCCGGCGATGACCGCCAAGTCGTAAAGTTCGGCGACCTCACCATCAATGCGAAACCAGTCTACACAGACGCCGCGCTTCAAATCGATGACCTGCACCCCGCACCACGGGCTTGAGTCCGCCTTGGCCAGGCGCGCGTCCAAGGGCAGACCTTCGAAGCGCTGGTAGCGCGGTTTGGAAAGTCCTACGAAGGCCAAGCCATCATGAAAAGCCAGACCGCGAACGAATCCTGGACAGAAAACACGCGGTTCGAACCGGCCCGCTCCCGGCCCTTTTCGGACCACCACGCCCAGTTCTCCGGTGCCAGCGTTCAGGACCCACAGCTCGCCGGCGTGCAGCCGCGGTGAATGCGGCATGCAAAGGCCCTCGCAGACGATTTCCCCACTGCGCACGTCGACGACGACACCACCATCGGCCCGCCGGTCGCGCCATCCATCGATCGTGTCTGATCGGCTGACAGCCGTGACATAGGCCGGCTCGCCATCCTGCATCGCCAGGCCATTGAGGTGGCAGCGATCCTCATCGACGAGGGCGGAAATGAACGGTGGCATCCATACGGGCTCGAAACTGTGCCGCTCCGAAATCGTCGCCAGACAGTTAAACCGGCTACTGACGAAAATGATCCGTCCTTGAGCGTCCAGACCCACATCATGGCCATCCAGGTCGCCGGTCGTATGGATCGTGCGCGGCATATAGCAGGCGTCGAAGATATGATTGATCTGCTCGCCCTGCCGCAGGACGTTTTGATAGCGGATGACCGATACACCGGCGCAGAGGGTCAGATCGCCGGCCGCGTCGATCGACAATCCCATCGGTTTCTGAACCGCAGACTGATGCAGTTGCGCCCCGTGCGTCGGGCTGCTGCCCAACAGGTAGAGAAAGCTCGATTGGTAAGAGGTGAAAGCCAGCGATACCCTCAGGCTGGCCAGTCGCGCGATCAGGCCAGCGGAAAAACTGTAGGTGGTGTCTGGCGGGGACGGAGTGGTGGCGACGCCCGACTCATCCGACGCAGGTGCCAAACCGGCCGGATCGAGTTCACTTTCACGCGCTTCAGTCATACCTCCCTCTCTAGCAGCAGGCCGCGCGTCAGCCTACACTCAAGGTGCCTGATCGTCTGTGACCGGGATCAGAAAGCGAGCCGCATTCCCAGGCTGAAGGATTGATCTGTCCAGCCGCTGGCGAGATCGGCGCGGTATCTGACGAAGCCGGTCCAGCCACCTTGCGTCGCGGTCAAGCTCGCGCCGAGCAGACCGGTGCTCTTGCGCAGACCCACCCGTTCGCCGCCAAAGACGGTGCCATCGGCGACGACCAGCGTGACGTTCTGTCCCTGAGCCCCGGAGTTGTAGCGATAGCCCAAGAGGACATCGGGCGTAACCGCCAAGCCGCCTGGCCTGCCGAAGGTGTGGGACAGTCCGACGCTGGCGAAGGGAGACACGATCGTCAGGCCTTGGGACGTTCCGGTCACGGCGAAGGCGGCGGACGGCGCGAAGGCTTCGGCGAAGGCACCCGAGGTCAGGCGAGAAACGACCACGCCCGCAGCGGGCGTAACCGTAAGCCCTCCAGACTGGAAAGGCGCGGAGAGCTGAACCGCTCCAGAGTAGTCATCCAGGCCGCGTTTACCGAGCGCCCGACCGATCCCGGTCTCCCGATTGACCGTATCGGATCCATGCGCATAGCTCAGCACGGCGCTCACCCCGATCGTGCCCAGAGTCTGGGAGCCGTAGAGGCTGACCTGGACGCCGTTATCCTTGGCCGATCCCCCGGCGCGGTCATGCAGCTTTTGGTTGTCGTAAGCGAGCGCCAGGCCGATGCGTCCCTGGCCGCCGGCGGCAACATCGAATCCGCCCTGCAGGCCGAACGAATCGACGGTCGAGTGTGGCTCCACGCCCGATCCATTTATCTGCAAACTACGGCCATCCACTTGAGCCCACACGCGCACATTTGGCCCGTCGCTGGATGCCAGGTTGTAGAAGCTGTCGCCGCCGCCGTTAGCGAGGGGACGATTGAGCAGCGAGGTTACAGAATCCAGATGGTTCTGAGCGAAAGCGAAGGCTTCAGCACTGTAGATCGTCGCATCGTTCGGCGCGACTGTTGGCGTCGGGGTGGGTGTCGGCGTTGGTGTCGGCGTCGGTGTCGGTGTGGGAGTCGGTGTGGGAGTCGGAGTCGGAGTCGGTGTTGGGGTCGGTGTCGGCGTTGGGGTGGGTGTCGGCGTTGGGGTCGGAGTTGGGGTCGGTGTTGGTGTCGCCGCCAGGACTAGATTCGCGTTGGTCGCTGTGTAGGCAACGCTGTCAGTAAACCCGGCGGGCACGGCGGTGGCTGAAAAAGTGGCGAAACTCGTGCCACCCAGCCCAGCGCTACTGAGGAAGGACCTTGTCCCGGCGGTATAGGTCCCAGGCGCGAAAGCGAAGTTGACCGCGCCGCCGAGGCTCGCGGTTCCCGAGACATTGATCAGATCGATGGCGGTCGGCGTCACGCCGATAAACAGCTGACCTGTGGAGGCTTGGGTGTACGTGCCGGTAACGTTCAGCGTGTTGCTGCCCAATAATGCGCCGTTGGTGAAATCGAGGGTGCCGGCGTTGTTCACTGCGGCCGTTCCCGAGGCCGCTGCGATCGTCGAGTTGACCCCGTTGCCGACGAATAGGGTGGAGCTGGAATCAATATTCAGTGTTGCGGTGGTCAGCTTGTCGGTCAACGTCCACTTTGACCCAGTATTGAGGTTGATGGTTCCGAAGCCGGTCAGGAAATTGACCCCTTTGCTGCCGTTGTCCACCGCGAACGAGCCGCCCTGGTACTGGACATTGCTCAGGGTAAGCACATTGCCGGCACCCGATCCGCCGTCGATATGCGTGGTGTTCGAGAGATTTGCCGAAGTGAGTCCCGTCAGATTGACGGTGTTGCCCCCGCCCGTCCCCATGTCGATCTCGCCGCGCAGCGCGCCGCCGGTCACGTTGACGCTGCTCGCTCCATCGCCGGTGTTGATAGTTCCGGTCACCACGCCGCCGGTCAGGTTTACGGTATTGGCGAATTTGCCGAGGGTAACCACGCCGGTGATCGTCCCGGAGTTGTTGAGCGTCGTCGCCGAACCGACAGATCTGATCACGTTGGAGGTAGCCGCGCCGGAAAGGTTCGCCACCAATCCCTGGTTGTTTATCGTCACTGCCAAAGATGACCCAGTGGCCTCGATCGCAGACAATCCGCCTTTAACGGTCGCGGCGGCGGCGATCTGAATCGTCGTCGGGGCGCTGGAACTCCCGGCGTACACGCCGTTCTTAGTGGTTCCGGTCACGGCACCAGTGATGGTGATGGAGAGGGGCCCCGAACTCTGGTTCAGGACATGGATACCATAGGCACCGCCGGTCACGTCGACCGCCTGGACGGTCATTGCGCCCGTGGTGGTAGTGGCGCTGTCGACGTCGATGCCGTCGCCAGCGCTGCCGGTGACCGGGCCGGTGGCCGTGACGTTGGTGAAGCCCGTGCCGTGGTTGGAGACCAAGATACCAGCCCCGCTACCGGTCACCGACGCGGCGACGACGGTCAGGTTCTTGGACCCGAGGTAATTGTCGGCAACTAAGGCGGCTTGGCCACCTGAGACCGTTCCGCTTGTGGTCACCGAAAGCGAGCCCGAACCGTGATTGAAGGCAAAAATCCCTATCGTTCCCGCGCTCACCGCCGAGGTGCTCACCGTGATATCACCCTTGGCTGCCGAAGTATTGACTGCATAAACGCCGAAGTTATTCGTTGTACCGAGCCCTCCGGTGACAGCTCCGGTGGCCGTAACGGTCGTCGCGCCGGTCCCCTTGTTGTCAATGAAGATCCCGCTTTTGCCAGCGGTCACGGCTGCGGTGCTGATGTTCACGTCGCCCGTCGCCGCGGTGGTGTTCCTTGCAAACACGCCATAGGAGACTGCCCCGGACGCGGTGATCGGACCGCTCGCCGTCACGGTGATCGCGCCTACGACGTTGGTGGAGGCATAAATGCCCGACGCCGAGGCCGGAGCGCCGGAGCCGGCGCTTGTCACCGCCCCGGTTGTAGTGACTACAAGCGGGCCGGAGCCGGTCTCGTGGGCGTAGATGCCGCTGGCACCGCCGCTGACCGCATTGGCGTTGATCGTCAACGCCCCCCCGCTCATCGCGGCGATGCCGCTCTTGGTGTTGCCGGTTGCCGTCCCGGTGGTGGTGATCGACACCGAGCCGGTGCCGTAATTCTGCGCGAACACGCCGTGATTGGTGCCGCTGGCGTCGACTGCCGTAATGGACACGTTGCCGGTGGTGGTTTTCGCGGCTTCCACTGCGATGCC
This sequence comes from Caulobacteraceae bacterium, assembly GCA_043742825.1. Classification (GTDB taxonomy): domain Bacteria; phylum Pseudomonadota; class Alphaproteobacteria; order Caulobacterales; family Caulobacteraceae; genus Acaudatibacter. The sequence goes on from JAYTXQ010000210.1 coordinate 17,794, forward strand.
GACCGAATTGGCACCCGTCTCGGTGACCGGACCGGCGGCTTGGACCATGACGCCGCCGGTTCCACCGGCGTAGGCGTAAATGCCCGATCCGGGCTTATAGCCACCGCCTCCGCCGCTTCCCGCACCGGCGCCGCTCACGGCACCGGAGGTGGTGATCGACAACAGTCCATTGCCTGTATTGAGGGCGTTGATGCCGCTTTTGCCGCCGCTGACGGAGGTTGCGTTGATGGTCAGGCCGGTTCCACCCTTTTCATAAGCGAAGATGCCCGCCCTGGTGGTTCCGGTCACGGCCCCGCTGGTAGTGATCGATAGCGCACCAGTGCCATAATTCCGGGCCGTGATTCCTTGCAGGTTGCCCGTGGCGCTGGCGGCGCTGATGGTCAGATCGGTCGCCGTGAGCGCGTTGTAGCCATAGATCCCGGCGTTAGCCTTGCCTGTGACGGCACCGGTGGTGGTGATCGAGAGCGCGCCTGTGCCGGCGTTTTTGCTGTAGACGCCGGAGCCGGCACCGGTGATCGAGGAAGTGTTCGAGTCGGTAAATGTGCCCGATCCGGTGATGTCGATAGCGTCACCCGCGGCGGTGCTGATGCCGAAACCGGACACTGTGCTGGCCGCGTTGTTGCCGGGGGTAAAGGTCAGGGTCTGGGTGGTGTCAGTGCCGGAATTGGCCGGTCCGGAACAGACGATCGGGTTAGCTGCATTGCACGTGCCAGCGAGGGCGCGACCATAACCGGTTAACAAGACGCCAGCCAGAGCGCTGCCGATAGCCAACTGCTCACGCAACGATTTTACTTTGTTCATACCGACACCCGAATGAATTCGAAAAGAAAAGCGTCCCGGACGCCGGCGAAAGGACGGCAATTTTGTACATGCCACTGTGACAGTTTGTAGCATGTCGGGTTTTTGCTGCCTAGCCGCTTTAAGGACTTAAAGTTGAGGCACCGATTTTGCCCGGCTCAATTTTCGGCCCTTAAGAATATTATAGGCAATTCAATATTTTAAGGATTGAGGAAGACCCCGTTCCGCACCCGGCCTGGCCGTCGTGCCATGACGATCTGACTGCGGGTTTATATTTTTGCTCTGCGGCTCCGAAGGGGAACGAACCCACAGACTGCGCGTTAAAATTTCACATCCTGCGGACATTGCCATGCGCCAGATAACCTTCGTGATGACGACACTGGTGATAGGTTCAGTGTGCGGTCATGCCATGGCCGTAATCCCACATCCCGGTCGCGTCGCGATTCATCGTGTTGCGCTACGCCATGCCCATGCCCGCCAGAATCAAATACGCGTTGCCCATCGGTCAACGGCGGCTGTCGGCGAGACGCTGGCTACGACCAGGCCCACCGTTCTAGCCGACCGATTCGGGACCACCGCCCCTAAATTCAATTATCAGCGCCAGTTAACCGGGGGCGGTATGATGTCGGTCGGGGCTGTGCATGCGCCAAGCGGCCCCGTGATAGACCCGCGAGCGGTCAGCAGCGCCGCTGCTGCGCAGCCCAATCCGGCTGGTACGGTCGCCGGCGTCAATCTTACCCTGCCATTCTGAGGTCTAGGGCGTAAGTCCCGGTCAAACCCCCGGCAGGCGATAGTCCAGGTAGCCGGCCCGGATGAGCTTTTTATCAATCTTGCCTGTGGCCCCCAAGGGTATATCAGCGACGAACAATACGTCGTCCGGCGTCCACCACTTGGCGATTTTACCTTCCAGAAAAGCGAGAAACTCTTCACGCGTCGCCGCCTCGCCATCCTTAAGTTTGACCAGGAGCAGTGGCCGTTCATCCCATTTGGGGTGGGCAACGCCGATCACGGCGGCGATCAGGGCTTTGGGGTGCCCGGCGGCGATATTCTCGATTTCAATGGAGCTGATCCATTCGCCGCCGGACTTGATCACATCCTTGGCCCGGTCGGTGATCTGCATGAATCCCCGCTCGTCGATCGTCGCCACATCACCGGTATCGAAAAATCCATCTTGGTTCAAAATTTGACCGCCTTCGCCCTTGAAGTATTCGGCCACAACCGTATTGCCCTTAATTTGAAGTCGACCAAAAACCTTGCCGTCGTGTGGCAGTTCCTGATCGGCATCATTGACCAGGCGCAGGCCAATGCCGGCGGGCGGGCGGCCCTGTTTGGTCATGTAACCAACACGCTCGTCGAACGGCAGGCTGAGCACCTCAGGGGTCAGGGTGGCTATGGTGCCCATGGGCGAGGTCTCGGTCATGCCCCAGGCCTGCGCGACCTCAACGCCATAGTCATCATGGAAGGTACGAATGAGCGATTCGGGTACCGCCGAGCCACCGATCACGACACGCTTGAGGGTCGAGAGCTTGGCATTGGTTGCCTTCATGTGCGCCAGCAACATCTGCCACACCGTGGGCACCGCCGCCGAAAATGTCACTTTTTCCGTTTCTAAAAGCTCCAGGATCGCTGGTCCGTCCATCCGCGAGCCGGGCATAACCAGACGGGCTCCCGACATCGGGGCTGAAAAGGTCAGGCCCCAGGCATTGGCATGAAACATCGGCACTACCGCCAGCACAGTGTCGTTCACCGACAGTCCCATGGCATCGTGCTGCAACATCATCAGGCTGTGCAGATAGTTGGAACGGTGCGAATACAGCACGCCTTTGGGATTTCCAGTGGTGCCAGAGGTATAGCAAAGGCCTGCCGCCGTATCCTCGCCAAATCCTCCCCAGACGCAGTCCTCGCTGTGGGTCTCGATCAAGTACTCAGAGGCGAGCATGCCGGCAAATCCGCTGGACCCGGCCCGGTCCGCATCGCCAAACAGGATGATTTGCTGCACCGTCGGCATGCGCTCACGATTTTCTAACAGAAACGGCAGGAACGTCTCATCGGTAAAGATGATCCGGTCCTCAGCATGGTTGATGATATAGCAGAGCTGATCGGCGAACAGGCGCGGATTTAGGGTATGACACACCGCGCCAATCCCCATGACTGCGTACCAGGCCTCCATATGCCGGGCACTGTTCCAGGCCAGGGTCGCCACCCGATCCCCTCGCTGCACACCCAGACCCAATAGCGCGTTGGACAGTCGTTTGGCCCGGCGGTGAATCTGCGCATAGGTGGTCCGGACAATGGGCCCCTCGAGCGAGCGGCCGACAACCTCGCGGTCGGCATGCCACTGTGCCGCGTGGTCCAGGATCGTATCCAGGGTCAGCGGCGAATTCTGCATCAATCCCAACATGGGCGCTCTCCTCAAAACGGCTAGGTCGTAGGCCCCTAGGGGTAGAGCCGGGATGTTGTCCAGCCATCGCCGTAACGGGTAAACACCAGACGCTCGTGCAGGCGAAAGGGTCGGTCCCGCCAGAATTCAATGCGTTGTGGCACCACCCGATATCCCGACCAATGCGGTGGGCGCGTCACCTGGCCCAGACCGAATTTCAGCCCCACTTGTGCGATACGTTTTTCCAAGGCCAAGGGACCGGGCAGAACTTGGGACTGCTCCGACGCCCAGGCCCCAATCTGAGCGGCGCGGGCCCGGGTGGCGAAATAGGCGTCTGCCTCGGCCGCCATCACCGTCTGAACATCACCGCGCACCCGAACCACACGTCGAAGCGACTTCCAGTGAAAGCTCAGGGCCGCTTTGGGGTTGACGCTGAGTTCATTGCCTTTGGCACTTTGGCTATTGGTATAGAAAACAAACCCGGTCGCATCGACACCCTTGAGCAGTACCATCCGGCTGTTAGGCATACCCTCGGCATCGACCGTGGCCAAGTTCATGGCTGTTGGATCGTTGGGCTCGGTGGTATTAGCCTCGCGCAACCATGACTGGAAAAGCGCCATCGGATCTGTGCCTTCCAGTGGCGCAGGCGGCTGAGCCGCCATAACCTGCGCCACATAGTCATCCTGCGAGGGCGAGGGCGGGATCAAAGAGATATCGTTCATCCGGCCACTATAGCCCTTTGCCAGCAAAATC
>JAYTXQ010000211.1:0-26978 GCA_043742825.1 Caulobacteraceae bacterium
CGTCGATGTGCGCTCTGGCCTGCGGCCGTCCGAAAAACAACTGGCTCTGAACGGCGGTCTGCCCAGCACCGGGGAAGACAGCGATAGCGCGACCACTCCGCCAGCCGATCAAAAGCCGATCCTGGGCATGGCCCTGACCCCGGTCACGCCAGAGACCCGGCAAGCCTATAATCTTCCGCCCACCATCCGAGGGGTTCTGGTCGAAGGGATCAAGGTTGCCTCGGATGCGGGCGAAAAGGGCCTGCGACGCGGCGATGTTATTCTCAAAGCCGGAGGGCACGATGTTGCCACGCCCTCGGACGTTGCCTCTGCGGTCACGGCCTGGAAACAAACCGGTCGCACTATCATTCCTCTGGCGGTCAGCCGCGGGGGTGTGACAATCTATGTGCCGATAAAGATCGACGGGTAGAGCTTGATGCGATTGCACGGAACAGATGCAAGCGCTAAATCAAGCTCTAACTTTCTGATTCTAGAGCACGATTCAGATTTTAGACGGTTGCGTCTAAAATCATCGTGCTCTAGCTGGTCCGAACTTCAGCTTTCGCCGGCAATTTCGGGGGCACGACATGCGGGTATTGATTGTCGAAGATGATCGCGAGGCGGCGATTGCCATGCAGACCGGTCTCGCCCAGGCCGAACATGTCTGTACCTTGGCTGAAGACGGAGTGGCGGGATTGGAAGCGGCGAGAGCCGGGCCGTTCGATGTGATGATCGTTGACCGCATGATGCCCCGGCTGGATGGCGTGTCCATGGTCACAACGCTTCGTCGGGACGGCGATGCAACACCGGTATTGTTTCTTTCCGCGCTTGGCGAAATCCATGATCGGGTCGAGGGCCTCAATGCTGGCGGCGACGACTATCTGGTCAAACCCTATGCTCTGGCTGAATTGCTCGCTCGGGTCGAAGCCCTGGCCCGGCGTCGCGAAACGGGATCGGTGCAGACCCTGTTGAAGGTCGGCGACCTGGAGATGAACCTGATATCGCGCCAAGTGCATCGCGCCGGCCAGGAAATCGATCTGCAGCCACGTGAGTTCCAACTCCTGGAATACCTGATGCGTAACGGCGGCCAGTCGGTCACCCGCACCATGCTGCTGGAAAACGTCTGGGAATATCATTTCGATCCTCAGACCAACGTGATCGACGTTCATATCTCTCGCCTGCGCGGCAAGATCGACAAGGGCTTTGACCGCCCAATGCTACAGACGGTGCGGGGCGCAGGCTACAGGCTGGAAGCTTAATTGTGCCAATTGGAGCCGCCGGGGCAAAGGTTGGCGTGCAGGAAAATCGGATAGCCCGTACCGCCGGGGCCCTCGCCGGCATCTTTTCCGAGCCCGGTTCCCTTGCTCCTGCTGGGCAAGAGCCGGCGGGCGCGCCGGCGCTCCGGGAAGCACAACCCGTGTTTGCACATCGTCGAGCGAACTGGGTACGGGCGCGCCCACCTGTGACGCTCCAATAGGCGCGGCGGGCGAACGAGGTGAGGCTGCCCCGCGTACTGCGAACAACTCCGTTTCGTTTGACCTTGGGGTTTCTGGCATTGTTTGCAGCGTCTGCAAGCGCGTTTTTAGCCTATATCTATTTCACTACCGCCTGGGAGGTCACGGCCAGAGCCGATGCGCGAATCTCGCGCGAGGTGCGTTCACTTGAGGTGGTTTTTCAAGCCGGCGGCGAGACAGCCCTGAACCAGGCGGTGATTGAGAGATCCAGCAGCAACCCGTCACTGTTGTATTTGCTGATGGATAAGGCCGGGACCCCTATCTCTGGATCGATCGCCCGCTCACCCTTGCATGACCGTGGCCCTGGCGGCGGCTGGGCCAGCTTCACCCTGACCCAGACCGATCCCGAGGGCGCAACTATACGGCGACCTGCGCGCGGTATGGAAGAGGCGCTGGCTGGCGGCGACCGGCTGTTCGTCGGTGCCGATATTGGCGAATCCGAAGCCTATGTGGTGAAAATTCTGCGTGCGCTCTGGGGGGCTGGGGCGCTGATGATCCTGCTCGGTCTCGCCGGCGGTATCGTCATCAGCCGCAATGTCGGGCGCCGGATTGAGCGGCTGACCCAGGTCACTACGGCAGTGCGTGGCGGCGATCTGACAGCCCGCGCGCCCGTGCGCGGGGCCGGTGATGAATATGATGAACTGGCCGGTGGGTTGAACGACATGCTCGAACGCCTCGAGCGGTCAATTGGGGGCCTGCGCCACGCCGGCGACGCCGTAGCCCATGATCTGCGCTCACCCTTGACACGCCTGCGGGCCCGTCTTGAAGCGGCCATGATCGATGCCGATGCCGGGCGGATCGATCCGCAAATGGCTTTGCAACAGGCCCTGGACGACGCAGATGGCGTGCTGCGCACCTTCAATGCCGTCCTGGCCATTGCGCGACTGGAAGCTGCGGGCATTGCCCCCAATCAAATGCCATTTGACCCCGGCAGTCTGGCGACCGACATGGCCGAACTCTACGAACCCCTGTGTGAAGACAGGGGTCTGGAATTCCGCGCCGAGCTGACGCCGGCCCTTCAGCTACAGGGTAACCGAGAGTTCATCGCCCAGGCCCTGGCCAACATCCTCGACAATGCGGTGAAGTATACGCCCGCCGGCGGTGCGGTGATGCTGCGGCTTCGCCGGCGCTCTTCGGGCGAGGTGGAGTATTCGGTGACTGACACCGGGCCTGGCATAGACGAAGTCGACCGCGAGCGGGTGATCCAGCGCTTTGTGCGGCTCGAGCACAGCCGCAACTTACCAGGCGCAGGCCTGGGACTTTCTTTGGTTGCCGCAGTGGCCCGTGCCCACCGCGGTCGGTTGGAGTTGACGGAGGGTCCTGGGTCCCTGGACGGCTCAGGCCCTGGCTTGCGGGTGGCCCTGGTGCTACCCAATAGCAGATGACCTCGCTTGCTACGGCCAGCTTAGGAAGGAGTCTGGGCGTCTGTGGGCCCATTGTCGATGCGGCAGCGGCAGCCCGCGCCCGAGATCGACTTGAAGCGGCGGGCTGGGACGACGGGCTTGAACAGGCCTGGCCGGCCCTGGCGCCGATTTTTGCCGCCGCGCCCTATCTGGCAGCCCTGGCTACCCGCGCGCCGGAGGCTCTGCGTCAGACCTTACGCGCAACGCCGCAGGCACAACTGCAAACAATCCTGGCGGCCACGACTGTCGACGCGGGGGCGGATGGACTGAGGCAGCAGAAGAAAGCTGTGCACCTTCTTACTGCCCTGGCTGATTTGGGCGGTATTTGGGATCTGGATCAGGTGACAAGTGCGCTCAGCCGCTTTGCCGATCAGGCGGTGGCCGCTGCCGTCAGGATCACCGCGCGCGCTGCACTCGAGGGCGGGCGCATCATCAGGATCGGCGTGGGTGACGAGGGGCCGCTGCCCGGCCTGATCTGTTTAGCCATGGGCAAGCTTGGGGCGTTTGAGCTGAACTATTCCAGCGATATCGACCTGATCTTTCTCTATGATCCGGAGGCCTTGCCCCTGGCGGAGGGCGTCGAACCTGCCCGTTTTGCCGCCCGATTTGTCGATGAAGTGGCATCGCTGCTGCAGGACCGGACATCCGAAGGCTATGTATTTCGAGTCGATCTGCGCCTGCGCCCGGACCCCTATTCAACCCCCGTTGCGGTGTCTCTTCCCGCAGCCTTTGCCTATTACGAAAGTGTGGGGCAAAACTGGGAGCGCGCGGCCCTGATCAAGGCGCGACCGATCGCCGCCGACCTGCCCAGAGGCACCGCGTTTCTGGCCGAGCTGAGCCCGTTCATCTGGCGACGCAACCTGGACTACGCTGCCATCGCCGACATTCAGGCCATCAAGCGCCAGATCCACGTCTATAAGGTTGATGACCGCCTGACCGCGCCCGGAGCCGACTTGAAACTGGGTCGCGGCGGCATTCGTGAAATCGAGTTCTTTGTTCAGACTCAGCAGCTTATCCTGGGCGGGCGCCATAGCAATCTGCGCTCAATCCGCACGCTTGACGCCCTGACCACTCTGGCGGCTGCAGGGCATATCTCGTCGGCGACCGCCGATGAACTGACGGCTGCCTATGGGGTCCTGCGCGGGCTTGAACACCGCATCCAGATGGTAGCCGACGAACAGACCCACAGCCTGCCCTTGCTGCCACAGGAACGCCGACGTGTCGCCGCTTTGGCAGGCTGGGGGGACCTGCGCCGATTTGATGCGCATGTGTCGGCGACACTGCGAAGGGTCAATCACCGCTTTGGCCAACTGTTTGCCGATGAGACGCCGCTATCGTCGCGATTCGGCAGCCTAGTCTTTACCGGTGCTGACGACGACCCGGAAACTCTGGCCACGCTGGGACGGATGGGATTTACCGACCCTGCGAAAGTGATGGCGACCATCCGTAACTGGCATCATGGCCGCATCGGTGCCACGCGCAGTGAACGGGGCCGCGAAGCCTTTACCAGACTGGCCCCCCCACTCTTGGAGGCGGTTCGAGCAACCGGGGCACCGGACGCAGCCTTCGCGCGGTTTGCCGACTTTTTTACCGGCCTGTCCGCAGGGGTGCAGGTGCAGGCCTTGTTTCTCGCCCAGCCAAGGCTGCTGGAGCTGGTGGTGAAAGTCATGGCATTCGCGCCGGCTTTTGCTCGCACTCTCGCACGCCGGCCAGACGTGCTGGACACCCTGATTGATCCAGATTTCTTTGATGCGATCACCGCCCCGATCGATCTCACCCAGGCGCTTGCCGACGCAGACGATTTCGAGACGGCCATGAGCATTGCGCGTCGTCGCCACCGCGAAGCGACGTTCCGCATCGGCGTCAGAATTCTCAGTGGCACGGTGGATGCAACCCAGGCTTCAAACGCATTCACCGAACTCGCCGATGCGCTGATTTCCGGACTTGCGGGCGTCGCCTTAGGTGAAACCCGAAGACTGGGCGGGGATTTTTCAGGCGACGTTGCAGTGATCGCTTTGGGCAAATGCGGATCATCGGAGATGAACGCTCGCTCCGACCTGGATCTGATGACCCTCTATCGGCCCAAAATCCCCGACGGCACATCGAGCCTGAAGGCCTGGAGTGCTCAGACCTTTTATGCGCGTTTCACCCAACGCCTGATCGCCGCACTATCCGTCCCCACAGCGGACGGAACCTTGTACGAGGTCGATCTGCGCCTGCGACCGTCAGGCACTCAGGGACCGGTCGCGGTCAGTCTGGCCGCTTTTGACTCCTATTATGCCGGCGAGGCTGAGACCTGGGAATTTCAGGCCATGACCCGGGCGCGGGTCGTCTGGGCGACAACACCGCAATTTGAGCAGGAGGTACACCTGGCAATCGAGGGCGCGCTGCGGCGACCGCGCAGCGAGACGACCACGGCCCATGACATTATCCAGATGCGCCAGTTGATGGCGCGCGAAAAGCCGGCAAACGGCTTTTGGGATATGAAGCTGTGCGAGGGGGGATTGGTCGATATTGAATTTGCCGCCCAGCACTTGCAACTCATCCGCGCGGCAGAGGGCGGCCCACTGCGACGAAATACCGGCGAAGCCCTGATCGCCCTTGCCGCCAGCTGCCCTGATCTGCGCCCCGTACTCGAACCGATGTTGGCTGCGTGGAGCCTGCAACAGAACCTCAGCCAGCTGCTGAAAATCGCCGTAGACGAAGGCGGCGATCCTGCTGACGAACCCGCCGGGCTACGCACCCTGCTGGCCAGAGCCGGCGGCACACGCGACCTGCGCAGCCTGAAAGCCAGGCTTGGCAAGGCGCGCAAGGCAGCCAGAGCCGGGTATCTCGCCGTGCTACGAAAAGCTTAACCCAGAGCCTTAGTCGCCAGTTCCAGGACATTGTTCGACAGCCCAGGATGGGCGGCGATGCGTTCGAGTTGAGCGCGCATCAGGTCGCCGAGGTCTGGGGCATAGCCAGCCCAACCGCACATGGGTTCAATCAGGCGCGCGGCTACATTGGGGTTGAAGCCATCGATGCTGAGGACCTGATCGGCCAGGAAGCGGTAGCCCGCACCGCTAGGGTCATGGAACCGGGCAGGATTGGCGGCAGCAAAGGTCTGAACCACTGCACGCAGACGGTTGGGCACGCGCGAGTCAAAAGCCGGGTGAGCCGTCAGGCCCAGCACGCGGCCCAGCGCGCCCTCAGAGGGATCGCGCGACTGAAGCGCGAACCATTTGTCGACCACCAGTGGCTCATGACTCCAGCTCTCGTAGAAATGCGCCAGGGCACGTTCGAAATCAGGCCCACCCAGCCACATCAGGGCCAGTAGACCGCCTATGGTCTCAGTCATGTTACGGGCCTGGGTGAAATGCTCATTCGCCTGCTGGCGGTTGAGCGGGTGCGGATCAGCAGCCAGGATCTCGATGGCGGCGTTACGCAAAGCCCGCCGCCCGGCGGCCTCGGCGCTGGTAGAAAAACCAGAACTGTCACGCAGGCCCGCGTGGGTTCGCCGCAGATCTGGCCCCAGGTGGCGGGCGATACGGGCGCGCAGGGCTTCGCGGGCGGCGTGGATTGCGGCTGGATCAGCAGCCTCGGAGATCACCGCCAGGTCGGACTCACTGGGCAAAGCAAGCAACAAGGCTTTGAATGCCGGTTCGACAGACTGATCATCCAGGGCCCGGCCCATAGCCTCGGCGAAACGCTCTTCGCCCACTTCATCGGCTTGACCCGCAGCCCGACTGAGGATCAGATCGCGGGCCAGACTCTGACCGGCATCCCAGCGATTGAACAGATCCGGGTCGGCGGCCAGCAACAGATAACGATCCCGCTGCGGCGCACTGACGGTCAGGTTCACGGGGGCGGAAAAGCCACGCAGAGCAGAAATTACCGGTGCCCTCTCGATCCCTTCAAGCCGCACTGTGTGGCTGGCGGACTTAAACACAATGACTTCAGTCTCGCGCTGCACGCGGCCGTCTTCATCCAGCAGGCCCAGGGCTATGGGAATGGGCAGGACGCGCTTCTGTGGCTGTCCCGGTGTCGGCGCTGTCGACTGAGTGAGCGTCAGATCAAAGGTCTTAGCTGCGGCGTCATAGGTCCCCTCCACCCCGACGCGTGGGGTACCTGCCTGTTCATACCAGGCAAAGAAGTCGGAGAGATCTTGGCCCGAGACCTCAGCAAAACATTCGATACAGGCCTCGACCGTCGTGGCATGGCCGTCCCAGCGGTCAAAATAGAGATCCATGCCCCGCCGGAAGTCCGCATCGCCCAGAACGGTCTTCAGCATACGGATGACTTCTGCACCCTTCTCATAAATGGTCGCAGTATAGAAATTATCGATCTTCACATAGGCCGCCGGACGAACGGGATGGGCCAGAGGCGAGGCGTCCTCGGAAAACTGCCGGGCTCTAAGGGACTTAACCTCCTTGATCCTCTGCACGGCATGTCCGCGCTGGTCGGCCGAGAAACTCTGGTCGCGAAAGACGGTCAGGCCCTCTTTCAGACAAAGCTGAAACCAGTCGCGGCAGGTGACACGGTTGCCCGTCCAGTTGTGAAAATATTCGTGGGCGACGACCCCTTCGATGCGCTCATAATCCAGGTCGGTTGCGGTGGTCGGATCAGCCAGCACCAGTGCGGAGTTAAAGATATTCAGGCCCTTGTTCTCCATGGCCCCAAAGTTGAAATCCCGCACAGCGACGATCATGAACAGGTCCAGATCATATTCGCGGCCAAAGGCTTCCTCGTCCCAACGCATGGCGCGCTTGAGGCTATCCATGGCATAGCCGGCGCGCGGGGCCATGCCCGGATCGACGAAGATACGCAAAGTCACGTCGCGGCCACTCATGGTGACAAAGCGGTCTTCCAGAACATCTAGCTCTCCCGCTACCAGAGCAAAGAGATAGGCCGGTTTGGGAAAAGGATCATTCCACACGGCAAAATGCCGTCCTTCGCCAGCGTCGCCCGCCTCCACCAGGTTGCCGTTGGAAAGCAGGTGGCGAGAGGCTTTGTCCGCTTCAAGCCGAACCGTAAAACGAGACAGCACATCGGGTCGATCAACAAACCAGGTGATCTTGCGAAACCCCTCAGGCTCACACTGAGTGCAGAACCGGCCGCCCGAGACATAGAGGCCCTCAAGCGCCTTATTGGCCGCTGGATCGATCTGGACCTCGGTTTCCAGCACAAAATTGTCTGGGACACCCGGCACGGTCAGACCTTCAGCGTCTATGCTGTAGGCGTTTTCAGCCAGAGCGTCGCCATTGATGGCCACAGATATCGACGTCAGGTGCTCACCGTTCAGCCGAAGCGCCTCACCATGATCGCCATCGCGCCTTATGCTAAGTCGCGCCCGCACGCGCGTGAGGGACGGCTCCAGACTAAAGTCCAGGTGCACCTCATCAATCAGAAAAGCGGGAGGCCGATAGTCGGCCAGGCGGATCATCGGAGGGGCTTCGGTGCGCATGGACAAGAGCTTACCGCGCGGCGGGCTTTGAGGCCATGGGGATTAGAGCGAGGGTGTAATTCAATGACAGTCCGGTTTTTTCAGAAAACTAAACTGTAACCGGAACAGCACCACACTTGACGCCGCCGCGCTGCACTCTGACAAACCCAAAAAAAGGATAGTTCGTATGGCTTTGCCACTCATCGCGGCGTTAATTCTGGCATTGGCTGCGCCAGCTGAGGCACCCACTGAAGTTGCCGGTGCGGTGGTCACCCCGTCGAAGGCCCCGCCGGCGCCGGTGGTGGTTGGCGATGACCATGACTGGAGTTACCGGCCGCCGAACGCGGAGATCCTGTCAGTTTGGCCTCAGGGCGCTTGGGAGGCTCAGATCAGCGGCAGCGCGACTTTGAGTTGCATCGTTAACGTCTTTGGCATGGCCGAAGACTGCGAGGTGGCGTCTGAGACACCGCAGAGCCGAGGCTTTGGCAAGGCGGCGCTGCTCTTACGTAATACCTTCAAACTGCGTCCCACCGAAGGTCCGAACGGCCCCATCCCAGGACGGGTGAGCGTGACCATCAAGTTCGACGCCGTTCACAATGATGATATTCAATTTTCTTTACCGAGCAATTCGGTGGGGGGCAGCGTGGATCGCCAAGGCATAAGCCTGAAGGGCACCGCCCCGGAAATGCGGGCGGTGATGATGCTCGATCATCCGATCTGGGCTCAGGCGGCCAGCTTTGCCGACTTGGCCAAGGCCTATCCGGCCGGCGGCGACGGCATCACCGGCTTTGCCGTGGCCCATTGTCCGGTGCAACGATCGGGCGCGCTTGGCCGTTGTGAGGTACGCAAGCAATCGCCTTTGGACCATGGCTTTGGCACCGCCGCTGTCGCTCTGGCCAACCACTTTCGCGCCGATCTGGATGGGGTGGTAGTGCCCCGCGGCAAGCCGGTCTGGGTGGATATTCCGATGCGCTTTGTCCCGCCGGGCGGCGGACCAGATCATTCGGTGGCCTCGCCGACCTGGCTGGCGGGGCTGGATCCTGCCCGGGCGCCGAAGCTGTTTCCCCCGGAGGCGGCCGCCACGGGCCTGACCACCGGGCTGGGCATGGCCCGCTGTATCGTCGCCGCCGATGGGGCGCTAACCCACTGCACCGCGCTGCCAGGCGACCCGGACGGCCTGGGCTTTTCAGAGGCAGCGGTAAAGCTGGCATCACTGATGAAAATGAACCCCTGGACCGCTGATGGGCGCCCCGTGGATGGCGCGGCAATCCGGCTGCCCATTCGCCTCAACCTGGCGGCAAAGAAATAGGGTCGATTGGACACCCGGATAAAAAAGATGCGTGACGCAGGGTCACGCTTCCCTAAAGCTTAAACGCCGCTATCTTCTGTTTTGGAGACGGCGCAAAGCCGCCGAGCACCAGGAAACACCATGGACTTTGATTTTTCCGACGATCAGAAATTCCTCAAGGCCGAGGCGCGCAAATTCCTTGAGGCACGCTGCACCTCGGCAACCGTACGGGGAGTGCTGAACGATGCGACCTTGGCCTTTGACGCGGCCCTGTGGAAAGCGGTGGCCGAACAGGGCTGGATGGGCGCTGCGATCCCCGAAACCTATGGCGGCCTGGGCCTGGGCCACCTGGAGCTGTGCGCCATTGCCGAAGAACTGGGTCGCGCTCTGGCCCCCATCCCGTTTTCTTCCACGGTCTATTTCGTCGCCGAGGCCCTGATGCTCGCCGGCTCGGATACGCAAAAAGCCCTGTGGCTACCCAAAATCGCTGCCGGTACCGTCATCGGTTGTTTTGCCACCACCGAACGCCCCGGGGTTCTGACCGAGGCACAGGTGCAGGCGAGCGTCACCGGCGGCAAGCTCTCCGGCGTCAAGGTTCCTGTGACCGACGGTGACGTCGCCGACGTAGCCGTGGTTCTGGCCAGAGAGGGGGCTCAGATCGGGCTGTATCTGGTCGATCTAAGCGGTGCGGGTGTCACGCGTGAGACGTTGCAGACCCTGGATCCCACACGCAGCGTGGCGCGCCTGAGCTTTACCGGTGCAGTTGCCGAACGGCTGGGCGAGGCCGGCGAGGGCATGAGCCTGGCCGAAGGTGTGTTGAACCGCGCCGCTGTGCTGCTGGCCTTTGAACAGGTGGGCGGGGCTGACCGGGCACTGGAAATGGCGACGGCCTATGCCAAGGAACGCTATGCCTTTGGCCGCGCCATCGGCAGCTACCAGGCAATCAAGCACAAGCTGGCAGACGCCTACATCAAGACCGAACTGGCCAGATCCAATGCCTATTATGGGGCCTGGGCCTTAAATGACGGCGCGGCGGAACTACCGGTCGCAGCGGCGGCGGCGCGCGTCGCCGCCTGTGATGCGTTTTGGTACGTGGCCAAGGAAAATCTACAGACACACGGCGGCATGGGCTTTACCTGGGAGGTTGATTGCCACCTGTTTTACCGCCGCTCGCAACAGCTGGGCCTGGTGGCTGGGGGGTCGAAGGCGTGGAAAGAGCGTCTGGTCGCCCAACTCGAACGCCGCAACGCCGCTTAAGGACATACTACCATGAACTTCAACGACACCGCCGAAGAAGCCGCCTATCGTACCCAGGTGCGAGCGTGGCTAACCACCAATGCCCCCAAGAGTGGTGCGGGCGGTTTTGCCCGCGACGAGGACCCCGCCGGTATGGCTCAGGCCAAGGCCTGGCAGTTGAAAAAGGCCGACAACGGCTATGCCTGCATCACCTGGCCCAAGGAATGGGGCGGGGCCGGCGGCGCATCCTGGCAATCGATGATCTTTGGTCAGGAGGAATCCAAGATCGAGACCCCCGGTAACCCCTTTTCCATCGGTCTGGGCATGTGCGTGCCCACGGTGATGACGTCGGGCAATGAGGCGGACAAGCAGCGCTTTGTTGGCCCGGCCGCGCGCGGCGAAGAGATCTGGTGTCAGCTGTTCAGCGAACCGGCCGGCGGCTCAGATGTGGCGGCGGCGCGCACGCGGGCGGTCAGAGACGGCGAAGAGTGGGTGATCAACGGACAAAAAGTATGGACCAGCGGGGCCCATTATTCCAACTTTGGCCTCTTGCTCGCCCGTACAGATATCGATGTGCCCAAGCACAAGGGCATGACCATGTTCTGGGTCGACATGAGCGATCCGGCGATCGAGTGCCGCCCGATCCATCAGATGAGCGGGGCGAGCAACTTCAACGAGGTTTATTTCACCGACCTGAGGATCAAAGACAGCCAGCGCGTCGGCGAGATCGGCGATGGCTGGAAGGTCAGCTTGGTCACCCTGATGAATGAGCGCCTGAGCATCGGCGGCGGCGGCGGGGGTGATCATAAGCCGATCATGAAGCTAGCCCAGGATATCGCCACCCTGGCCGGCCCTGCGGCCAAGGACGCGGGCCTGCGCGAAAAGATCGCCGACTGGTTCGTCCAGGCCCAGGGCCTGAAATACACCCGCTATCGCACCTTGACCGCCCTCTCGCGCGGCGAGGTGCCAGGCCCTGAAAACTCTATCGGCAAGGTCGTGGGCGCAGCCTTGATGCAGGACATGGCCAATACGGCGGTCGACCTGGAAGATCAGTTCGGCATCATCAACGACCCGGCTATGGCCCCCTTAGGTGCCGCATTCCAACAGGCCCTGATGAGCGCCCCCGGCCTGCGCATCGCCGGCGGAACCGACGAAATCCTGCGCAACATCATCGCCGAACGGGTCCTCGGCCTGCCGCAAGACGTGCGGTTGGATAAGGGCGTGGCATTCAAGGATATCCCGACGGGGAGGTAGGGGGGCTAAATCGGAAAGCGGCAATGTCAATTTGTCGCAGGTCATTTAAGGATACCTGAAGCCCTAACTTCCCCGCCGCTTTGGTCGCCGACCTAGGCCCCCGACCCCACCGGCTGTCAGCAATCCGACGTCGGCCATGATCATCGGGATGGCCCATTTGCGCGGCGCGGCGACATAGCAGGGCTGCCAGCGGGGATCGTATTTATCTTTGTAGCGATACACTCCGCGGAAATTATAGATCTCTTCGCCGCGCTCAAAGAACAGACGGCCGACGCGTGACAGCATGGGGGCCAGGGGGCGATCACCCAGGCCCGCCAAAGGGGCCATGCCGAATTCGAAGGCGACGTAGTCTTGTTCCCGGCCCCAGTGCAGCAATTCGACGAAGAGGAAATCCATCACATCCTTGGGCGCGCTGTCAGCATAGCGCATCAGGTCGATGGAGAATGATGAACGCTTTGCTGTGGTCCACAGTGTGGCAAAAGCGACGACAACACCGTCAACTCTGACCACGGCGATGGGAAAGTTGGCCACATAGGCAGGTTCGAACGCCCCCAGCGAAAAGGACTTGTCGCCGCCGGCGTGGTGGGCCAGCCACTGATCCGATACGGCGCGCAACTGCGGCATCAGGCACGCTGCGGCCTGCGCCTCGATCACCTCGAACTGTGCTCCGCACTCTCCGGTCTTGCGCCAGCTGCGGCGCAGATTTCCCCGTCGCCGGCCGTCCAGTGAAAAGCTGTCTAAGGGGACGATAGCGGTCTCGCCGATCTTTTGAATGGAGAACCCCAGTTCGACCAGATCGGGCAGGTCGTCAGGCCCCAGACCATAGAGGCCCGGGCGCGCGGCGTGGGCATCGGCCAGTTCGCGAAAGCGCCACAGAAGGTCAAGCCGCTCGTCGCGTTGCCCCACCGGTCCGCCCAGAGCGATCCAAGAGCGGCCACGAACGCCAAACATCAGGAAGGTCTTTCCCGATGGCGAAAACAGAAAGCGCTTGTCACCGAGCAAAGCCAGATTAGAGCTGGGTTCTGCCACCTCAGCCCCAGCCAGAACGGCGCTGACCTTGGCATAATCTGGATCGGACTCATCAATCACAGGTGGGGTGGCCGGCGTAGCCAGCATACGCCAGACTCCAAACCCCAATAAAAAAATCGCCGCGCCGGCTGAAGAACGGATCGCCCGCTCTGAGTCTCCCGCCATCAATTTCAGCACCGAGACATCGGTATAGTCCAGGTGCTGGAACGACCACCAACCCACCAGTCCTGCGCCCCCGACAATGGCCAGAGCCGACAACATCCAGCCAGGCGTGATCTCCATCCGGGTCAACCGCGCGCGCCTGGGAAAAGCGCTATGGCAAGGGAGCAGCAACGCAGCGATAATCAGCAGGGCGACAGATTCTTCCCAGTTGAACCCCTTAAACAAAGCCAGAGCAGCGGCGACAACGAGCAGAACCAGGCTGGCCAACCAGGCTCCGTCGAGCCGGCGCGAGAGGCCAAAGGCGAGAAGCACAAGCAAAACACCGAGTACGCTGGAAACGAAATGCGCCACTTCGATCAGGATGATCGGCGCCGATTCCGCCAGGGTCATAAACCGATCAGGGTCGGAGGGCGTCGCCCCGGAGGCCAGCAACAGCATGCCCGCACCGGCGACCAGGAACGCCATAATATTGGGCGCCCCGGCCAGGGCGGCCGATCTGAACTCCCTTAGCCAGCGCATGCGGCTCCTTGCAGTCGATTGCCGGTCAAGAGCGGGTCTTTAGCGCGCTTTGCCTGCCAAGTCGCGCGCGTTCAGGTTTCGCGGCGCGGGAGCTATTTGCTCATAAACAGAATCAAAAACGAAGTTGAGCGGAGTTGACCTTGCGTCCGGGGTCTTGCAGGCGCGCGCGGTGGCGTTAAGGTATAGGTTAGGACTGATACAAAGGAGAAAAACATGGCCGATGGCAGTGGTGGTGACGTTCAGGTTTTTGCGGCGCAGGTCAGCGCCTGGATGGCGGAAAATTATCCGACGCAGTTGCGTGCGGCCCATCCCAAGGTTGACCCGGAAGCCACCTGGGGCGGGCGACATTTCATCGGCAGTGATGACCCACAGATTGAGTGGATGCGGCGCGTGGCGGCCAAAGGCTGGACCGCTCCGACCTGGCCGACCGAATATGGCGGCGGCGGGTTGAGCGCGGAAAAGGCAGAGGTAATCGAAAAAGCACTTTCCGCCGGTGGCTACCGCGCCCCTGTAGCGTCATTCGGCATCTGGATGTTGGGCCCGGTATTGCTGGAATATGCTACACCAGAACAAAAAATGGAACACATGCCAAAGATTACCGCTGGCGAAGTGCGCTGGTGTCAGGGCTATTCAGAGCCGGGGGCTGGCTCGGATCTGGCATCTCTGGCGACCCGGTGCGAAGACAAGGGCGACCATTGGCTGATCAATGGCCAGAAGATCTGGACATCCTATGCCAACAAGGCCGACTGGTGTTTCTGTCTGGTGCGCACCGACACCTCCAAAAAGCATGCGGGCATCAGCTTTGTCCTCATCGACATGACGACGCCCGGTGTCGAAACCCGGCCGATCAAACTGATCTCAGGGGAGTCTCCCTTTTGCGAGACATTCTTCACCGATGTCAAAATCCCCAAACAGAACATGGTCGGCAAGCTGAATGGCGGCTGGGAAATCGCCAAGCGCCTTTTGCAATATGAGCGCCAGAACATCTCCGGCGGCTTTGGCAGCGGCGGTGGTGGGGCCGGCGGGGTTTCAGGCGACCTGGCTCAGGTGGCGACGAAATATGTCGGCCTAGACGAGGACGGGGTTCTGGCCGACGGCGACCTGCGCGGACGCATCACCCGTAACAAGATGGATTTCCAGGCCTTTTACCTGACACTGGGCCGCATCGCCGCCGAGGCGCGGTCCAGCAGCGGCCCCAGCGCAGGTACATCGATCATCAAATATGCGGCCGCGACCCTGGCCCAGGAACGCTCAGAACTGATGGTCGAGGCCTTGGGCGCACAGGGCTTGGGCTGGGAGGGCGAAGGCTTTCTGCCCGGCGAGGTCACGGCCACCCGTGGCTGGCTGCGCTCCAAAGGCAATTCCATCGAAGGGGGCACCTCGGAAGTGAATATCAATGTTGTCTCCAAGCGGGTGCTGGGTCTGCCCGATCCAAAAGTTTGAATGTCGAAGGCTTGAAGCATGAACGATACAACTGATCTGGACGATTTTCGCCTCGAAGCCCGCGATTGGCTGGCCGAGCACTTTCCCAAATCCCTCAAAGGCCGCGGGGCAATGATGCTGAGCGAGGGGCCAGCTTTTGCCCAGGCTGATTTCCAGGCCTGGCGAAAAGCGATGGGGCAAAAGGGCTGGGGCGTTCCCACCTGGCCGGCCAGCTATGGCGGCGGCGGCCTCAGTGCGGCTCAGGCGCGGGTTCTGCAACAGGAAATGGTGGCCATCGATGCCTGGAGCCCGATCGGGGGCATGGGCGTGATGATGTTTGGCCCGACCTTGCTCGAATACGGCTCCGAAGCGCAAAAACAGCAGCATATTCCCGCCATTGTTACGGCGGACCTGCGCTGGTGCCAGGGATTTTCTGAGCCGGGGGCCGGCTCCGATCTCGCCTCTCTAACGACCAAGTGCGAGGACAAGGGTGATCACTGGCTGGTCAATGGCCAGAAGATCTGGACCACCGGGGCCAATTACGCTGACTGGTGTTTCTGTCTGGTGCGCACCGATACCTCGAAAAAACACGAGGGTATTAGCTTCCTGCTCATCGACATGCGCTCGGCCGGCGTCGAGACGCGGCCGATCCAATTGATCAGCGGCAATTCACCATTCTGTGAAACGTTTTTCACCGACGTGTCGGTGCCAAAGGAAAACCTGATGGGCCCCTTAGGCGGTGGCTGGACCATTGCCAAGCGTCTTTTGCAACATGAGCGTAACGGCATCGGCGGCGGCGGGCGGGGCTCTAATGCCCAGTCTCTGACCGACCTGGCCAAACAATATCTGGGCACCGACAGCGCCGGACGAATTGCGGAGAGCGACATTCGCGCCAGGGTAACCAACTATGAGATGGAAACCCGCGCCTTCCAATTGACCGTTCAACGCGCGACCCAGGAGGCACGCTCAAACCAGGCTGCAGGGGCGACCAGCTCGATCATCAAGAACGCCGGTACCAAAATCGGCCAGGAGCGGGTGGAACTGACTGTCGAAATCATGGGCAACCAGGGCCTGGGCTGGGAAGGCGAAGGCTATTCGGCCGCCGAGCTGGCAGCGGTGCGTGGCTGGCTGGGCAGCAAGGCCTTCACCATCTATGGCGGCTCTCAGGAAGTTCAGAGCAACATCATCTCCAAACGGATCCTGGGCCTGCCCGATCCGCTCAGCAAATCATCACATTAGAAACCAATCGTGAAATTGAGGAACTTGTAAGATCACATGGCCGTCTTGACCGAAGAACAAACCCTGCTGCGCGATGCGGCAAAGACCTGGACCCAGGACAAATCCCCGGTATCGGCATTCCGCAAGGTCCGCGATAGCGCTGTGCCTCTGGGCTACGACACCGCCGCCTTTGCCGAAATGGCTCAGATGGGCTGGACCGGGGTGATCATCCCCGAGGAATATGGCGGATCGGACTTCGGCTATCTCGGGCTGGGCCTTATCCTCGAGGAGACCGGACGCACTTTGACCGCCTCACCCCTGCTCTCCACGGCCATGGGGGCGGCAAGCGCTGTCGTCCTGGGCGGCACCGATGCACAAAAACAGGCTTGGCTGCCGAGCCTTGCCGACGGCAGCGTCGTCGGAACTCTGGCCATCGACGAGGGCGCGCACCACGCCCCGCATAAAGTGGCGCTCACCGCAACCAAGACCGCCGATGGCTACAGCCTGAGCGGAAGTAAAACGTTTGTGCTCGAAGGCATGGCCGCAAACCTTTTCGTCATTTCGGCCCGCAGCTCTGGCGAAACCGGTGACAAGGACGGCATTTCATTGTTCCTGGTGGCGGCAGACGTAAAAGGGGTTTCGCGCAAGGCGCTGAAACTGGCCGACTCACGTGGTGCGGCGGTAGTCAGCTTTGACGGCGTCGAAGTCGGTGCTGATGCCTTGCTTGGGGCAGAAGGCCAAGGCTATGGATTACTCGAACAGGTATTGGACCGCGTTCGTGCAGGGCTCGCCGCCGAGATGTTGGGCACCGCCCTGGCGGCGTTCGAAACCACGGTGGACTACCTGAAAACCCGCGTGCAGTTTGGCCAGGTGATCGGGGCTTTCCAGGCGCTGCAACACCGCGCCGCCAAGATGTTCACTGACCTCGAACTAGCCAGATCCTGTGTCGAAGCTGCTCTTAGCGCCATTGACACCGGCAGCCCCGACGTTCCGGAGCTAGTCTCACTAGCAAAGGCAAAAATGGGCGACACCCTGCATCTGGTCTCCAACGAAATGGTGCAGATGCACGGCGGCATCGGCATGACCGATGCCCACGATGCAGGCCTCTACCTGAAACGCGCCCGCGCCGCCGAAGCGGCCTTCGGGGGTCAAGCCTACCACCGGGATCGCTATGCCCGATTGCAGGGTTACTGAGGGGGACGAGCAACACCCGCTAGAGCGGGATTCACAGCGTCGGTGTTCCAACCAAGACTTATCGCGCTCTAGTCCTGAAAATGCGAGGTTACCTCCCGCAATTGCCTGAAAACGGCGGGAATGTCCTTGTGTTTCAGGCGGGCGAATTTGGCCTGGGCCTTGACGTAGCGATCGTGCATCTGGGCGGTCACATCGGGGTGGCCGCTGGCCACGCTATAGCTTTCGGCGGTGTCGGTCCGAGCGTCATAGAGTTCTGAATAGCCCATATAGGCAAAGGGGATGCGCACACCCCGATAATAGCTGGCCGCGACATATTTCCAGTCCTGGGTGCGGATCGCAACAACGGTCTCATTGTCGAACAGCACGATCTGATCACGCGGTGAGGCCTCGCCACGCAACAGAACCCCGCTAAGATCACGCCCGTCGAGTTCCACCCCGGCCGGCGTGGCGAGGCCGGCCATGGCGCAAAACGTGGGCAGAATATCGATGCCGCAAGCAATGGCGTTCAGCCGTTTGCCCGCCGGTAGAGTTCCAGGTTGCCGGGCGATGAACGGCACCCGATAGCCGCCGTCGTAGCCTGCTCCACCTTTGCGGTCGCGCAAGGGGCCGGCAGAGCCTTCAAACCACGGCCCATTGTCAGAGGTAAAGATGACCAGCGTGTCGCGATCCAAATCCAGGGCAGTCAGCTTGGCCATTAGCCGCCCGAAAATGGCATCGATCTCGCGGACCACGTCGCCATAAGGTCCCGCCTTGGTCAGGCCCTCGTAGGGCGGGTGCGGATATTCCGGCAGGTGCGGCGCACTCAGGGCCAGTTCAACAAAGAACGGGCGGTCGCGATTAGCCTCAATAAACTGTTCGGCATGAGCGTAGAAATGTTGTTGCAGTTGCGGGAAATCTACAGGGGTCGGTCCAACCTCGGCCCCGCCGGCGTCATCCTCATAATAGGCCAAAGGCTTCATATCGTGGCTGTAGCGGATACCAAAAAACTTATCGAAGCCATGGCCGGTCGGGGGCCAATAAGGGGCGACGTGACCCAGGTGCCATTTGCCAAACAGGCCAGTGGCGTAATGAGGCTTTAAGGCCTGCGCGATCGTCACCTCCGACAGCGGCAGACCCCTGTCATCGCCTGCCATAATGACTTCATACCCAAGACCTGTGCGGATCGGATACCGCCCGGTCAGCAATCCGGCGCGCGAGGGCGTGCAGATATTGGCCGGGGCATAGTAGTCGGTCAGCGCCACACCTTCGGCTGCCATACGATCGATATTGGGTGTCTTGATCAACTGCCCGCCGAACGCACCCACATCGCCGTAACCCAGGTCATCACACAAAATGACAATGAAGTTTGGTCTACGTCGTGGCGCGCCAGCCCTTGCCCCCGGCGCCCCCATGGCCAACACACTGGCTGACGCCGTCAACATCATCCCACGCCGGTTCATTTTTGTTCCCCTTCGGACCATGGTTATCACACCCTCGCCAACATCCGCAGCTATGCCTGGATTTACGAGAGCGTCGGATGGCAGACCATGATAGAGCTTCGGGTAGGTTAAATTCGCTACGAAGGTGCGTCGAAGCGACGAGACAAAGAATCGAGCCCGCACGCTTGACTAAGGCGACGCAAAGCTTGATTTGCTCTTTGAATGTTGAGCGCGGCGGGTGCCGCAGGAGAAGTCCACAATGCTGCAGACCTTATGGAATTCGATCATGGATCCGGACAAAAACGCCCTGATGCGTTTGCCGCGCGTGGTCAGGTTCCAGCTGATGATTGTCCTTTCTATCGTCTGGTCAGCCATCTTCTGCGTCAGCGCCGGCATTCTCGTCTGGTTTCCGGGATACGTTCTGGCGCACGTTGTACTTGCGCTGATCGGTATCTTCGGCACCGGTTGGTTATTCCGAAGCGCCCAGGCCTCAGCGATCGGCAAGCTGCCACCGAAGTCTGAGCCCTGACAGATCGGGAGGGGGACAGCCCGCGTGTTTCGACCAGAAATATTTATCCAGATAGCCCTCGTCATAGGCGTCGCCGCCATCGGCTATGCGATGTTGATCCGGCCGCAACTGGCGCGCATGGCCCAGCAGCATCAGTTCATCGCCAGCCTTAAGCTAGGGGACCATGTCGTAGTGTCGGGCGGCCTGATCGGCGTGATCGTTGCTTGCGATCATGGGCGGACCGTAGACGTGAAGTTCTCGGAAGGGGTGAGGATGCAGGTGATGCGCACCGCCATCGACGGGGTCTTCGAGGCCTGATCGACCGCGCCTTCGTATCCTCTTGTGCTGCGGTGAACTCTAAGCCCTCGTCTGACTGCCACTCCAAGCCGATAAGGGCTGACGGCAACCGCTGCACAGGCTAGCGTGGGCCACGATGAATGCTCCCGCCACGCCGATTCTAGCCCCCCTGCCTGAAGCGGCCGGTGCCTCGCCGGTGATGCTGCAATATTTTGCCGCCAAGGCCGGTCAGCCCGACGCCCTGATCTTTTTCCGTATGGGCGATTTTTATGAGCTGTTCTTTGACGACGCGGCCAAGGCATCGGCGGCAATCGGCATTACGCTTACCCACCGGGGCACCCACGCCGGCGCGCCCATTCCCATGGCGGGCGTGCCGGTTCATGCGGCAGAAGCCTATCTGGCCAAGCTGATCCGGGCCGGTTTCAAGGTGGCCGTCTGCGACCAGATGGAATCCCCGGCCGAGGCGAAAAAGCGCGGGGCCAAGAGTATTGTACGCCGCGACGTCGTCCGCGTTGTCACACCCGGAACCCTGACCGAAGATGGCCTGCTGGATGCCAGAGGGTCCAATCGTCTGGCGGCAATCGCCATTCGCGCCGGTCAGGCGGCCGTGGCATCCGTTGAGCTTTCCACCGGCGAGGTAGACTGTCTGCTGACCACCCCCGAAGGCCTGGCCTCGGCCCTGGCGGCGGTCAGCCCCTCTGAGATACTGGTGCCAGATCGCCTGTTTGCCGACGAAGGGGTCAATACCGCCCTGCGTGCCGCCGGCGGGGTCGTCCAGCCCATGGCCAGTGCTCTGGCTGAGCCCGGGGCCTCGGAGGCGCGACTTAAACGCCTTTACGGCGTCGGAACCCTTGACGGATTTGGCCCCCTGTCCGGGGCTGAAATCGCCGCTCTGGGCCTGATTGCGGCCCATCTGGAGATCACTCAGGCTGGGCGCATGCCTGCCCTGTCGCCACCGCGCCGCGCCGCCGAGGCCGACGTCATGGCCATCGACCCGGCTACGCGCACCAGCCTGGAAATCGAGCGCTCTTTGTCGGGCGGCCGCGAGGGCTCTCTTCTGGCCGCGATTGATCGGACGATCAGCGCGCCGGGGGCCCGTCTGCTGGCCGCCAGGCTTGCTCGTCCCCTGCTCTCGCCGACCCAGATTGACGCGCGGCTGGACGCCGTAGCTTGGTTCATCGAGCGCAACCGCCTGCGGGCCGATGTTCGCGCCTGTCTGCAGACAGCAGGAGATATGGCCCGCAGCCTCTCGCGCCTGGTTCTGGGGCGTGGTGGCCCGCGCGACCTGGACGCTCTGCGCCGAGGCCTGACTGCCGGCGGCGAGATCGCCCGCCTGTTAGCCTTAGGGGCCGAGCCCTTGAGCCCGGTACCGCAAGATATTGCTCAGATTCAAAATGCCCTGTCGCTTGAGCATCAGGGGCGTCTTGATGGCTTTGTCGAAACCTTTACCGTCGGCCTTGGCGATGATCTGCCGGCCCAGGTGCGCGATGGCGGTTTTGTTGCGGCCGGGGTCTCGGCCGGCCTCGACGAGGCGCGGGCCCTGCGCGATGACAGTCGCCGTGTTATCGTCGCTCTCGAAGCACGTTTAGCAGCCGAAAGCGGCGTCCCAGTGAAAATCCGCCATAACGCGGTGCTGGGTTATTATATCGAGGCCACCGCCAGACAGGCTGAGCCCCTGTTCCAGCCCCCCCTGTCAGCCACCTTCATCCATCGCCAGACCCTGGCCAATCAGGCCCGCTTTACTACTGTGGAACTGGCCGATCTGGATTCCCGCATCGCCCGCGCTGCTGACCGCGCCCTGGCTATTGAGGCAGAGATTTTTGCTGCCTGGTGCGAAGTGGCCCGCACTTTGAGCACCCCGATCCTGGCCGCTGCCCAGGCCCTGGCCAGCCTGGACGTCGCCGCCGCCGGGGCGCAGTGGGCTCACGATGAGGGGGCGGTGCGCCCCGTAGTTGATCGGTCCCTCGCCTTTGAGGCGCGGGCCGCGCGCCATCCCGTCGTCGAGGCGGCAGTGCGCCGGGCAGGCGAAGCCTTCACCCCTAACGACTGCACCCTGGACGGGGCGGGAGAGACAAGCGCGCGGCTTTCCATTGTCACCGGGCCCAACATGGCCGGCAAATCTACCTTTCTGCGCCAGAATGCGCTGCTGGCCATCCTCGCCCAGGCCGGATGCTTTGTGCCAGCGGCGGGCTTGCGGTTGGGGGTGGTTGACCGACTGTTCAGCCGCGTCGGGGCCGGCGATGACCTGGCGCGCGGGCGCTCTACTTTCATGGCCGAAATGGTTGAGACCGCCGCTATTCTCACCCAGGCCACACCGCGTTCCCTGGTTATCCTAGACGAGATCGGCCGGGGCACGGCCACCTATGACGGCCTCGCCATCGCCTGGGCCTGCGCCGAGGCCCTGCACGACACCAACCAGTCCCGCGCCCTCTTTGCCACCCACTATCATGAGTTGGCCGCTCTGGAGACGCGCCTCGCTCACGTCAACAACCTCTCGCTCAAAGCCAAGGAATGGAACGGTGACCTGATCTTTCTGCACGAAGCCGGCGCCGGCTGCGCAGACCGCTCCTACGGGGTTCAGGTCGCCAAGCTGGCGGGTGTTCCCCCAGCGGTAGTCGCCAGAGCCCGCCAGGTCCTGGAGCGGCTGGAAAGTGAATCGGTCTCCCATGCCGGCCTTGAGGAATTGCCCCTGTTCGCCTCCGCCGCCGAACCTGCGACCGCCCATTTCACCGGACCAACACCGGTGGAGAATGCCCTTACCGCCCTGGACCTGGACGGCATGAGCCCGCGCGAAGCCATGGACGCGCTCTATCGGCTGAAGGGTTTGCTTTAGCGACGCCCCTATCGCGATCGAGTGATTTCACTTAAGGAACGGAGCATGAACTTTGTCTTTCTGCTTCTGGTCGCCGCCTTGGCTGCCGCTCTCCTTGGTTGCGTGGTCTGGGCCATGGCTGAGCGGGCGCGGGCATCGCAGGCGCAATTGCAGGTGCGCCTGATCCAGGAACAGTCCGCCACAGGGGCGGACATCATCAAAGCCCAGGCGGCGCTGTCAGCCAATGCCGTCGCGGATGTACTGGTTAAGCGCGCGACCGAGACCTTCCAGAGCCAGGACCGCATGGCCCAGGCCAAGCTGGAGGCTCAGCTGAAGCCCGTGGCCGAGACCCTGGCGAAATTCCAGGCTCAGGTTGAGGCAGCTGAAAAGGCGCGGGCCGAGCAGGCGGGGGGCCTGAAGACCCAGATCGAACAGCTGCTGGCCGCCTCTATGGCCACCCAGGATGAAGCACGCAAACTGTCGGGAGCCTTGCGTCGTGGGGCCGGTGTCCAGGGTCGCTGGGGCGAGCAGATGTTGCGCAACGTGCTCGAAATGGCCGGCCTGAAGAACAAGGTCGATTTCGAAGAACAGTTCGTCGTCACAGGCGAGGGGGGGCTGTTGCGCCCCGACGTGGTGGTGCGATTGCCAGGCGGCGGCAGGTTCGTCATCGACGCTAAATGCTCGCTCACCGCCTTTCTCGAAGGCCAGGATGCCCTGGAAGAGACCCTGCGCGAGTCTGGCTATACCCGGCACGCGCAGAGCGTTCGCAGCCATATGAAAAGCCTTTCGGACAAGGCCTATTGGGACCAGTTCGACCATGCCCCGGATTTTGTTGCCATGTTCGTGCCCGGCGACGGGTTTCTAGCCGCTGCTGTTGAGCGCCTGCCCGATCTCTATACCGAGGCCATGGACAAACGGGTGATCCTGGTCACCCCCTCCAGTCTGTTCGCCCTGTGCAAGGCCGTCGCCTACGGCTGGCGGGTAGAGGAGCAACACCTCAACGCCAAGGAAATCGCCACTCTGGGCCGCGACCTCTACAAGCGCCTTTCCACTTTGGGCGGCCACGTCTCGAGCCTGGGCCGGTCCCTGACCGGGGCGGTGAAGAGCTATAACGATTTTGTCGGCTCTCTGGAGACCCAGGTTCTGACCCAGGCGCGCCGGTTCGAAGATCTGCGAGTCGATCACCAATCGGCACCCATAGCTGAGGTCAAGGGTCTGGACGCGGCGATCCGCCCCTTAACCAAACTCACCGTTGACGCAGGCGCACCCTTGACCATCGCCGCCAGCGACCCTACTTCGGCCCAATGAGCCTCCGCCGCATCCTCACCGTCGATACCGACATGGCGCAACTAAAGACCCTCTCCACGCCAGTGGACGGGGTCGATGATGACTTGCGTGCCCTGATGGACGACATGCTGGAGACTATGTACGACGCCCCTGGCATCGGCCTGGCCGCGATCCAGGTCGGCGTCGCCAAGCGGGTGATCGTTATGGACCTAGCCAAGGGCGAGGACGCCCCTGAGCCCCGCTATTTTGTCAACCCTGAGATTCTCTGGATCTCCGAAGAGACTGCGCCCTATGAAGAGGGCTGCCTCTCCGTCCCCGAAATCTATGACGAGGTCGAGCGCCCCTCCCAGGTGAAACTGCGCTATCTGAACTACCAGGGCGAACAGATCGAGGAAGACGCCGAAGGCCTGTTCGCCGTCTGCATCCAACACGAAATGGACCACCTCAACGGCGTCCTCTTCATCGACCACCTGTCACGGCTAAAGCGCAACCGGGCGGTCGACAAGGTGAAGAAGGCAGCTAAGGTCGACGCTTAGGGGCCGGGGTTAACCTCCCTCGCCATCAGCAACGCCCCGATCAGCCCCGCCTTGTCCCCCAGCGCCGGCGGAACGACGTAATCCCGCACCGCTTCGAGCGTCGCCAGCCCTCGCAGATAGCCGTTGTTCTGGCGCAGAATCTCGGCGTGGATCAGGGGATAGAGGGCGGTGTTGGACATCACGCCGCCGCCCATGATGATGCGTTGTGGGGTGCCGATCAGGCGAATCGAGAGGCAGAGCTGGGCCAGATAGTCGGCCAGGATCGCCCACACCGGCGAGGCGGCTGGCAGGTCAGAGAGTCTCTGGCCGGTGCGAGCGACCACTGAGGGGCCATTGGCCAGGCCTTCGAGGCAATCGCCGTGAAACGGGCAGACGCCGGCGAAACCGGCGTCCAGGGGGTGACGGCGCAGGGGGATGTGGCCCATCTCAGGGTGCAAAACCTTGTGCAGGGGTTTGCCATCGACGATTAGGGCCCCGCCGACGCCCGTGCCGATGGTGACATAGGCGATGGCGCTGCGGCCCCGCCCCGCGCCCATAGCGGCTTCGGCCAGGCCCGATCCGGCAACGTCGGTATCGATAGCGACCCGGCACCTGAGCCCCTCGCTCACGGCGCGGCGCAGGTTGAAATCGCTCCAGCCACGTTTGGGGGTATCGATGACGCTGCCATAGCCGGATGAGGCGGGGTCTAGGTCCAGTGGGCCGAAACTGGCGATGCCCGCCGAGGCGATGGGGCCGAACTCAGCGCTGGCCTCGGCAAAGAAACGCCTAACCTCTGGCAGAGTCGCCGCCGGCTCACGGGTCGGCACTGTGTGACTGCGCAGAATTTCGCCGGGTGCCTGCCCGACGCCGCAGACAAACTTGGTGCCGCCCGCTTCGATGCCGGCCAAAAGGGGTAAGGCCAGAGTCATTAAGCTTTAACCCTGTAGCAATTCTGTACGCCCTGGCGAATAATCACTCCGACCGCTTTTTGTTGCTCGATATCTGTCGCTGCGGCGGTCTATGCCGGTCTGGCCATCGACGCGTCCAGCCAGTCGTGGAAGTGCTGAACCCGCGACTCGTCGTCGTTGAGAAACGCGCGACTGAAGCCACGCGAGTGCATGCCTGACTGCATCTGCGACAGGTATTGGATGTCCTGATCGATGGTGATGGTCATGCTGTGCTGACCGGCGACGACCTGGGCCTGGTCGAACACCTCTCGCGCTGGGCGCTCCCCGTCGCCTTGCGCGCGATCCTGGGTGCCCAGCGTGATCGCCGCGCCGCCGGCCTCCTGGTGCACCGGTGCCCTCAAGGTCCATTTGTCAAAGAAGCACTTGTCGGGATCGGTGGGGTGGGGACGCGGGCGCATCACCCATAGTTCCTCAGGCTGGACCGTCAGGATTACATTGGGAAACAGGTCATACTGCCAGACGTCCGATAGCTGGTCGTCGGACAGCTCTGAATAGTCGTAACCCAGCTTTGGCCCGACCTCGCGTTTGCGGCGCTGAACCGCCTTGCGCAGTTCGGTCACCCGCCCGTGGAAGGTATCCGGGTCCATGCCGAGCGGCGCGATCGACGCCTTGAGCAGGGCCGGCAACTCGTGAGGGATGGGATAGCGCGGGTTGACCACATAGCCTTCCACCTCGACGCTGCGATGGCCGTTCGGCCACAGCTGATTTGCAGCATTGCCGCAGTCGACGAAGCCGGCGTGCTGAGGGTGCAGGAAATCGACGTGATACTGCTCGTTGAAATTGTCGACGGCGGTCTTCCAGTTGGCGTCAAGCTGGACCGTCTGATCCTTGACCAACCACATCCGTTCGAAGTGATAGGGCGCAAGGCGGTCCTGGACAGGTCCGAGGAAGTCGGCAAGCGGCGCGGCATCCAGATCCATGTTGATCCACACCATTCCCGCCCAGAGTTCAACCTTGACCGGCTTCAGCGAGAGGGCGGCGCGATCAACCCCCTGGCTGAACCGCTCAGCGTCCGGCACCGCGCGCAGGCGTCCGTCCAGGTCGTACGACCAGTTATGATAGGGGCAGGTGATTGCCTTTACGCAGCCGCGCTCCTGCGTCGTGAGCCGGTTGCCCCGGTGCTGACAGACATTATAAACCGCCGAGACCGCGCCTTCACGGGTGCGGGTGACCAGGATCGATTCGCGGCCGAAATCGAAGACAAAGAAATCGCCAGGTTCACGCAGATCCAGTTCGAGGCCGGCCAGCAACCAGGTTCGGGTCCACATCTGCTCCCATTCGCGGCGCATGAACTGGGGCGAAACATAGCGCTCCGCGTCGAGGCGAGCGGTGGTGGGCGGCCGGGCGGGCGCTCGCCCGGGCGAATCCAGGTAGGTGGTCGTCTGGGCCAAACTCACTCTCCCTTGTATTGCTTTCCGCATATGACCACACGCGCCGGTATGGTGTCGAGACGCTTCCTCACCGGCCCCTTATCGCTGGAACACGCTGGGCAGGCCGGGCAGACAGGCGATGATACTGATCAGGTCGCTGTGA
>JAYTXQ010000212.1:0-3058 GCA_043742825.1 Caulobacteraceae bacterium
CTAGAGGAATGTCAGGAAGGACAGGGCTGGCAAGGTCTGGATAAAGCCCCGCCAGAGCGATTTGGAACGCGACCCATCAACTATGACGACGTCATTGCCGATAACCTCCGGGTTACGCGCGCGGCCCGCCGATATGGCCGCCAGATCGAAGCTCGAAGCGTGTGGGGTGCCATCTGTGGTGCGAATAATGGTGACCTTGTGCAGGTTAGCATCTTTTGCCGCGCCCTTGGCCCGCGCCACCGCTTCAAGCAAGCTGGTTCTGCCCTTCAACTCGAACACTCCTGCCTCATTGACCGCGCCCTCGACGCTGACCTTTTGGCTGACCGCTTGAATAACAGCGACCGAAACCTGGGGAGATTGCAGATAGTGTTCAGACAGTCGCCGGGCAATTTCGCCGGAGAGCTCACCGGTGGTCATGCCCTTGGCGGTGACGCTGCCAATCAGCGGCAACAGCAACTGGCCGGTGGCATCGACCTGAATATGGTCGATACTGAGATCCTTGACCTGAAAAACAGTGATACCGAGCATGTCGAGGGCCCCGATCCGATAGTCGGTCTGCCCGCTCGCCTCAGTTTGGGTCGGTTGTATTTTGCTAGCCAAGCTCTGGTCAGCGCCAGGCAAGGGCTCGGCTGCGGCTGCCAGGGCAAAAAGCCCAACGCCGATGCCTAGCAGGCACCTTTGTACCAAAGCCTCAATCAAAATTCGTCCCCAGACTACATCCTGCGTTACGGTCCACTCGTTAGAGTATCATGAGACACGGTTTCATGGGACAGGTATTAGATAGCAAGTCCTGATTGTCAGTTGGCACCATATCTTAGCGCTCCCAGCCACTGCGCCGCCCGAGCCAGAGTGTCGCGCTTGCCCAGACGCCCTTTCCACCGCTCAAAAGCCATCACCGCATCGATACGTCGGTCCAGGTGCGCCTCTGCAGATAGCCGAGTGCCAGTCAGGCGAATAGCCAGGGTAGACACCAGGATCTCCGTCAACAGGCCGCGCTTACTATAGTGGTTTTCATCGGTTGCCGTATCGCCAGCCCATCGCCATAGGACGTCGCTGCTGGCCCAGGCTAGGCGCAGGCCCAAAGGCACGTTCGTCGGCAGCGCCAGAAACCCAGCCCAGCGCCGCACGGCCGCATCATCCTGCATCGCCGCGTCACATCGGGCAACAACCGCCAGCCGAATGCGCTGGCGGATTTTCAGGTCCGTGGGGTCCTGGGCTTTCAGGGCCTCAAGCGCCCCGCGGTCGTGGTGCTGACTGAACAGCGCCGCCAGATCCCGCGGACCGCCGGGCAATAGCAATTGGCAGTCGGCAACCGACAGGCCGATCTCTCTGGCACCAAGGGCAAGGCTTCTGGCCGTCCACCCAAGACGTGGCACGTGGCGCACGGATGCCATGAGCAACGCCTGCTCCTGCGCGGCGGCCCAATCGATATGTGTCGGTGACAGTTGCGTCATGGCTGCTTAACTACACGCCAAGTCAGCATAGACAAAGCTGTAAGCCTCTGTTATCAGCCGCGCCTTGTTCCGAAGGGCGTTCTTTCGGAACCGTTGTCTCGTGCCTGGGCGCGAGATCGGGCAGGAGGTCTGGTGGTACAAATTTTCGTTCGCGACAATAATGTCGATCAGGCGCTCAAAGCCCTGAAGAAGAAAATGCAACGGGAAGGCTCCTTCCGCGAAATGAAGCGGCACGTGCATTACGAAAAACCCTCAGAAAAGCGTGCCCGTCAGCAGGCAGAAGCGGTGCGCCGCGCCCGCAAACTGGCCCGCAAGCGCGCTCAGCGCGAAGGTCTGCTGCCGCCACCGAAGAAAATCGTCCGCGCCTAAATCTGCAAGGTCGCGGTGCTCAGCACGTGCTGGATTCCGCGCATGATCGCGTTGTTGTGCTCGGCGCTTAAAACGCTGGCATGCGAGGCCCCCGTGACGTGTTCAATCAGACCATGATGAGACTCCTTTGCTGGTATGGTCTGCATCGACCTCAGACCGCCTGATGGACCAGCGGGGCCGGCTAAAATAACTGCAACTGGCCATCTCGGATCGAGCGCGCCCGCCTCTCGCGCCTGAACTGACGATGCCGCCCAGCATCCGGCCTCGTCAGCGGCCCAGCGATTGTGGGTTGGTGAGGCAAAGGCCCGCCGCTTTTCGGCTGCCGCAGTCTCAGGTAGACCGATGCCGTCGCCAAGAGGCCCCGCCAGCAGCTTCAACAGCCCCGCTTCCGCCCCCCACGCCGCCAGTCGGCTCACCCCGGCAAAAGGCTCAACGAGCCGGCTGAGAAGTTTCGAGTCCATGGCCTCCGGCGTCGTGGCATTCACCAGCACCAGGCCCGCTACCCGCGTTGGGCTGCGCTGCGCGAACAGGCGGACATGCAACCCGGCCATAGAATGGCCGCAGAGCACCAAGGGCCCCGCCTCTCCGCAAGCGCTCAGCAAGGCCTCCAGATCCTTAACAATGGCCAGGCTGTCGCGTGGCGAGGCACCAGGATCGGAGGCCCCCAGACCTGCCCGGTCATAGGCAAGAGAGGCGATGTGGGCTGCGCTCAATTTGTCCTGAACTGACGCCCAGTCGGCAGAGATGCCAAAGGCACCCGATTCCAGAACGACCAGCGGTTTGGTGCATCCATCAGGGCCGGCCCGCACAGCGTGCAAGTTTCGACCGCCACCGATGTCGATACGGCGGCCCCGCTGCGTTGCCGTGGCGCTCACGCCATGCGCTCATAGATCAGGTTACGTGCCAGCCAGCAGCCCACCTTGACCCCAGAGACGCGGCCGTCCTGGCGACGAAAGGCGAGGGTCCAGTCCCCAGGCGGGGTGTGGTCCAGCGCCCGTGGACAGGGAAGGGTCCAGACATCGTCGCCAACACAATGCAAAAGTTCCATGCGGCCCTGCCCAAGACATCCAGAAAAGCCGCCGTAGTGCGCACCGCCGGTATCGGCAATGGTCAGTTCCGCCTCCAGTTCGGCGCAACGATACCGGCCGGCAATCTCACGGCTGACCGCTCCCGCCAGCGGAACGAGCCTTGTCCTGAAGTTTTCTGAGGGCCTCTCCATCCACAAGCCGTCGTCT